>CAMDQC010000089.1 GCA_945905735.1 Prosthecobacter debontii
AGCTGTGGGCCGACGAGGTTTCCCTTTTGCCCGATCTGGTGACACACGGCGCAGTGTGTTGCGAAAACGGCCGCGCCGCGTGCGGCGTCGCCTTTCGTGAAAGCGGTGCGGCGGGCGGCGATGAGCTTGTCGGCTTCCACATTCGCGGGCGGGAGTTTGGCGAGCAGGGCTTCGAGGCGTTTTAGCTCGTCGTCTTTCGCGTTGGCTTTCAGGCGATCCACCGTCGCCTTGTCGCGCAGGACGAGCGGCGAGGCTTTGCCGTTCTCAATGGCAACGATGAGCACGATGGTGCCTTCGCGATTTGCAGACAGCGCGGCGGCAAACGATTGCTGGAGCTTTGTGGAAGCGGACGGCATCGCATCGGCGACGACTTGGCAGGCGCTCGGGCTGGTGATGCTGCCGAGTGCGACGGCGAGTTTTTCGCGCAGGGCATCGGGCTCGTCCGCGCTGGCGAGTGCGGGGGCAAAGCGGGACGGGCTGTCCGTTTTCCTGACCAGCCCCACTTTTGCGCCCGAGGTGCCAAAAGCGATCAGCGTCTTTGCCGCTGCGGCGCGGGAATCCATGTCGGCACTGTGGTCGTCAAACAGCGTGGAGAGTGCGGCACGGTGCTCTTGCAGTTTGAATTTCCAGACGAGCTCCGCCGCCAGCGCCTTTTGCGAGGCGGTTTCCCCGAGCGCGAGTTCCGGCAGCTCGGGCTTGAACCGCCCGAAGGCCAGCCACGCATACGCGCTGCCGGGGTCGCCATCCGTCGCCTCGAATAGCACGCACCGCCCTTTGATGTCCGCCAAGTCCCACTCAATGCGCTGGGCCACATCGTTGCGCGGTGGCGCGGCTTCGCGGAGCACGGCACCGCTGGCTGCATCCACAAGGCGGACGCTGTTCTTTTTGCCCAACGGTCCCGGCGGAGTGCCATCGTGGCCGCAGAGGTAAAAGCGGAGGCGCTCCGGCGCGAGGAACGGCGCGGAGGCGAGGATGCCGGTGAGCTTTTCGCCTTTGGGGAAGCTGCTCATCAGGCGGGCGGTTTCGCCATCGGCGCTCTTGCGGTCTTGCAGGGTCCAGGGGTTTTCGGTGGACGGGATGGACGCTATGGACTTGATGGACCAGCCGCCCGCCTTTGCGGCGAGCAGCCGTGGGACGAGCGCCGCCGCCCATTCGCGGAGCGCATCGCCCGGCGGCACGCCGCGCTGGTCGAGCGCGGTGAGGATCGCGGAGAGCGCGGCGGCATCGTCGGGCATCTTCTTTTGCGCCAGCGCGGCGATGTCGTTCAGCCGGTCGGCGGGGGCGTTTTTGATGATGCTGGGAAAGTGCTTGGCGACTTCGGCAGCGGGCGCGTCTAGCTTCGTGAAAAGGTCGAGCCGCAGCAGCGCCGCATGTTCGCCGGGGACGGCGGGGAGGATGTCCATGATCGCTTGCAGGTCTTCTTTAGAAAATGCGTCGAGCTTGAGTTGCTTCACGACTTCCGCATCGCGGAGATGCTCGCGCAACGCGACGCGGGTGGAGTAGATGAGGTGGTCGTCGGCTTTGTCGGTGGTGCGGAGGAGGGAGAGGAACGGGGCGACATTCTCCGGCAGTGGAAAAACTGCGAGTGCTTCGGTAGCGACGCGGCGGACGATGGCGTCGGCGTCGTTCAAGGCACGCTGGGCGAATGTTGCGTGGCGGCGCGCAGACGTCTCAATCTGCTGCCGTTCGCCGGGGCTCGTGGCGAGTTTCAAGGCGTGCCGGTGTAGGTTCGCTGCAACCATCCTGACAATTTGGGCTTTCGCCAATTTGTTGCCTCCCACGAACTCAGTATCGCCAAACCACTGGCCTTCGCCCCGATTCAATAGCCAAAACTGACTCACGGCTGCGAGGGGCTCCTTCGTGTCCGTTGCGAATCGCTCAACTTTAGACGTGGCCTCAATGCCGAATCGGTCCGCTAATTCATTCAACGCCAGCGACCGCCGCGTCGGGTTCGCCGAGCCGAGTTCTTTTACCAAAGCGGCGATCTGTTCCTCTTTCGGCAGGGCAGTGTCCAGCGCGACCGACGTGTGCGGGGTAGGGTGGGCGTCCCGCCCGCCGTGTTCCGCGTCTCGCGGAACACTTCCTGAGTCGTTGGAGGTTGTTTCGGAAGTGGACGTCTGTCGTGCGTCCGATGATTCACGCGGGACGCGCGAATCGGCGGGCGGGACGCCCACCCTACCCCGATACACCACCCGCCAAATCCTCCCGCGCTCGCGGTCGCGTCCGGGATGCGTGAGCGGGACTTCGTAGTGGCCGATGATGCGGTTGTAGAAATCCGCGATGTAGAGCGCGCCGTCGGGGCCCCATTGCAGGTCCACGGGGCGGAACCACGGGTCTTCGCTCGTGAGGAAATCGGGCAGCTCTTTGCCTTTCGACGACGAGCCGTGCCATTCGATGAGGTCGTGATTGAGCCGGGAGGTCATCACATTTCCAATGAGCATGTGGCCCTGCAAATCGGTGGGCCACGACGTATCGCGAATCATCATCGGCCCGCAAATCGCGGTGCTGCCGTGGGAATGCTGGATGGTCTGCGGGGCGAAGCCGAGGCCGTCGTGCGGCTTGCCAAAGCTGGGATACACGCCGCCGCGCAAGAGCTGGTAAATCGGCGAGCTGTGGCAGTCGGCGGAGAACAAATTGCCGCGATCATCCCAGCAGAGCCCGTAAGGATTTACCTGCCCGGAAGTCCATTGCTCCACGCGCGAGCCATCGAGGCGGAAGCGATACACGTTGCCGCTGTTGAGCGTGATGGTGGAGCCGTCCCGCGCTTTGATGATCGAGTTGTTGTTGAAGCCGTGCGTGGCGTAAATCCACCCGTCGTCGCCGCGCCGGAAACTCGCCTGATTCCCATGCGTATCGCGCTCCCAGCCGAGCGGACCGAAGAGCACTTCGCGCTTGTCCGCCTTGCCGTCGCCGTCGGTGTCTTCAAAGAGCCAGATATTCGGGATGCTCCACGCGACGCACTTCCAATGACCATCCGCCGTGCGGAAAGGATACAGGCCGATGGGGATGTTCAGTTTATCGGCAAAGACCTCCATCTTCCGCGCTTTGCCATCCGGCCCGAAGTCCGAGAAAATGCGGATGCTGTCGCGCAACTCCGCACCTTCCTTCGCAGGAAAAGGATACTCGCGCGACTCCGACACCCACAGCCGCCCCGTGGCGTCGAAGGCCATATTCATCGGCTTGCGCAAATCCGGCTCCGCAGCCACGAGCTGAATCTCAAAGCCCGGCGGCAGCTTGAATTTCGCCCGCTGCTCGGCAGGTGCCAGCGGCTCCGTAGTGCGCACGCCTTCGGCAAAAGGGTCCGCCTTTTGCGCGAGCGCGGTGGCGGTGACGAGTGTGACGGCGAGGAATGTGCGACGGAGCATGGCCAACAAACCCGAAACACGGACTCGCCTTTGAGCATCATCGGTCACAAAATCTCGGAAATGAAAATTGCTATCCTCTTCCTAAGCGCAATGGCGCTATTCTTCGCAGGGTGCGCCTCGGAAATCCCAATAGCCAAGTTCACAGGAGTAAGAACCGGCGCGACTGTCGCCCAAGTGAAAGCTCACGTCGGAAACAATGGCGAATTCCGCGTCAAAGTCCTCGATGGCTCGTCGGCCCTTGAATCTCGCCATTATCGAAATAACATGGACCTCATATTTCGCGATGGGCGTCTCGTTGGAAGTTGCACTCAGGCGAGCGCTGACTTCGATATTCGAAAGCCCGTTTCGGCCCGCGAAATGAAGCGTCGAATCGTGGCGCAGCTCAAGAAAGCGGAGGACATTCGGGTCTCGGTTCGCAATGCGTCGGCGGATTCGGGCTCTCTCGATACAGGGGATTTGCAGGTCGCAGGGCACTTCATCGCCATGCTGCCCTTCGGTTCCCCGGTTGTGGTTCCGATCATGTATGCGGCGGAGGTGCGAAACAGTTTGTGGACGCAGAAATTGGAATCAATCGCACTCGGCGCGGGAAAGGGCGACGTTCTGAAAACGCTCGGCAAACCGAAAAACATCGTCGCCAGTGACGGCAGCATTTGGGTCTATCGTTCCGGCGAGACGCTTGTCGGGTGGGAAGGCGATCGTGTGGTGTTCGTTCGATAGGCTGAAAAAACTTTCCCCACGACGCAAGCCGGTGCATGCCTGACAAATGACCGAAGGCGAATACTCGTGGCCACTGGTTGAAGTGGTGGTTCATGGCGGGCCGATTTGCATCTTCGTCCACGCGCTGGCTTTGGGGATTTCGGCGTATGTTTCCATCGTCGCATTTTTTGCATGGCGGAAGGGCAGGCCACTCCATGCTGTCCGGCTTACGTGCATTTCATTTCTGCCGCTCGTTTTCGCATCACTCGCGATTTACCTCAACGTTTTCCACATCCCTACACTCGACGGGCGAACGCACACGATTTGGGAAATGGCTCGCATGGAATCGTTCCGCGGACCGTTTGAATCGGATGCCGAGAATCTTGCATTCCGCCGCGAGAACATCGCCAACGACGTTGCGCGGGTCAGATTGTTTTTCTACGCAGGCTGGCTCTGGACTGCACTCTCTCTGCTCTCCGTCGGCGTAGCAGCGCGGCAATTGGGAAAACCGTCGCCCGCAACCCGTGCGGGTGCCTAGACCCGCAGCGTCTCGGCGAAGAAGCGAACGAGGTTTCGCGCACCATCTACTACGTAGAGAATCCGAACGTAGTCTGCCGGGTGCTGTTCAAGCCTCACCTCAACCACGGTGTTTTGCAGCAGCTATGACACGCTCTTTCCAGTCCGCCTCAAGCGGAACAAACGGACCAGCGTCTCGTGACTCCAGCACCGCTTCCAAATCCCCCGCCTCGCAATCCGCCCGCACGAGATAAACGATATATTCCTCATCGCTTTGAAAGCCCGCCTGCGCAGCACGACGATGAAGCGAAGACCCCAAACTATCGGGGACTGAAATCATTACCTGTCTCATGCGCGAGGAATAGTCTATCGCGGCGACTGGGGCAACTCAGAACTCGGCGCGAACTACTCCAACTTCTTGATGCTGATATTGCGGAACATCACCGGGTCGTTGTGGCCTGCGAAGCCGAAGAAGCCGCTTTTGCGGTCTTTGCCGGGGTGCGCGGAGTTGGCCATGAACTCTTTCACTTTCGACACGTCGCCGTTGAGGATGACGGTGCCGTTGAGTTCCACTTTGATCGTTGAGCCTTTCACGGTGACTTCCTCGAAGTTCCACTCCCCGATGGGGTGCTGGTAGCCGCGCTCGGCGGCGATCATTCCATAGACGGAGCCGTGGGATTGGCGCGGGTCGATGCCTTTGTAGTCGTCGGCGAGGATTTGCGATTCCGTCATGCCGACGTAGGCGGTGTTGCCTTCGCCGGGGTAGCGGATGGCGAGGCCGTTGTTGCCGTTCGGCGGGAGCTTGAATTCGAGGCGTGCGACGAAGTCAGCGTATTCTTCCTTTTTGTAAATGGTGCCGCCCTTTCCTTTAATGCAGCGGATCGCGCCGTCCACGACTTCGTATTGGTCCACAGGGCCGCCCCAGCCGTCAAAGTCCTTGCCGTTCCAGATGGATGCGAAGCCTTCGCCGCCTTTGCTGGCGACGATCTTGTTGGCTTCTTCACCGCCGATTTCGCGGATGAAAATGTTGCGCCACATGATCGGGGCACCGTGCGTTTGCAGACAGATGGGGCCTTTGGCGGGCACGGGCTTTTTGCGGTCGTAGTAGTTTTCGAGGATGGCGTGATCGACGACGAGCTTCTCGTTCAGCCAGATGCTCACGCGTGAGCCCACCATGATGATGCGGAATTTGTTCCACTCGCCAGCGGGCTTGTCTGCGAGGACGAGCGGGTCTTTGCCGGGAGCGCCGGGGCTGTTGTTCCACAGCCCGCCGCTGCCTTTCGTGCGACCGAGCGCGCCTTTGTCGTCGTCGGTGTGGTCCCAGATTTGCACTTGCGGGACGTTGCGCAGGTAGATGCCGGAGTCGCCCTTGGGGGCCATGTTGTATTCTACGAGCAGCTCGAAGTTACCGTATTCCTTTTCCGTCGTGGCGTATTTGCCGTGGCCGTCGTTGAGCAGTTCTGCGCCGTCGGCTTTCCAGTGCTTGTTCATGTCGGCGGTCCATTCGGCCTTCTTGGCGTCGGGCATCGCGGCGTAGGCGCGGTGGTCGGCAGTATCGCCGCCCCGCCAGCCGGAGAGGTCTTTGCCATTATAAAGAGCAGTGAATCCGGCAGGCGCGTCGCCTTGTGCGAAGGCGCTGGCGGAGATGATGAGTGTGGCGAGGAATGCAGTGAGTTTCATAGTGCGTCGCGTGGCGTAGCGGTGCGCGGCTGGATGGTCAACCGGGCAAATTGCGAATGACGAGTGGCGAAGTTCGTAAGTTTCGTCATTCGTCACTTCCCTACTTCTGGACGGCGCGCGGCAGCACCTCGCCTACGCCGAGCCCGAGAGCTTCTTCCGCCACTCGGAGGAATGCGGTGCTCGGGTCGGTCAGCGCGACTTGGAGCTTGGAGGGATGCTTTGTTTTCGGCGCGGCGAGTTTGTGCTGCTTGAGCGTCTTTTGTACTGCGATGGCGGTGTTTTGCGCGGAGTCCACCAGCGCCACATCCGGCCCGACGAACCGCTGGATCGCGGCGCGCAGCAGCGGGTAATGTGTGCAGCCGAGGACAATCGTATCCACGCCAGCGCGCAGGAGTTTTTCCAGATAGCGGGCGATGACGCGGTTCGTCACCTCGTCGTCCAGCCAGCCTTCTTCGATGAGCGGGACAAACATCGGGCACGGTTCGGCGATGACTTCGATCTCGTCGTCCAGCGCCTCGATTGCGCGCTCGTAGGCTTTGGAAAAAACCGTCGCCCGCGTGCCGATGACGCCCACTTTTCCATTCCGCGTCGCCTTTACCGCAGCCTCCGCGCCGGGCCGGATGACGCCGATGACGGGCACCCGCAGCGTCTCTTCGAGCGACTGCACAGCCAGCGCGCTGGCCGTGTTGCAGGCGACGACGATGACCTTCGCCCGCTCGGCCAGCAGCAGCCCTGCAAGCTCCTGGCTGTAACGTTCAATGGTCGCCTGACTCTTCCCGCCGTAAGGCACGCGCGCGGTGTCGCCGATGTAAAAGATGCTCTCGTTTGGTAGCAGCTTGCGCAATTCCGCCACGACGGTAAGCCCGCCCACGCCGGAATCGAAAACGCCAATCGGGCGCGGTGGTTCTTCTTTGGTGGTAGGTTTCTTTGGCATCGAGTACCCGGCACTGAGCCGCAGTTCGGCGCTGGGAAAAAGGAAAAACTGTGGCGGACTTTACCCGGCCCGCCGTTCCGCTTTAATGCGTGCATGATTACAGCCGAATGCGACGAAGCCATCGTGGACAAAGTCATCAGCGGAGAGCGCATCTCTGCCGAGGACGCCCGTGCCCTTTACGAACTGCCGCTGCCACAGCTCGGCGAGCTGGCGAACCGCCGACGCGGCGGCAAGCGCCCCGAAGTCGTCACCTACATCGTGGACCGCAACATCAACTACACCAACGTCTGCAACGTGTACTGCAAGTTCTGCGCGTTTTACCGCACGGAGAAAGACCACGACCACTACGTCCTCACCCACGAGCAGCTCGACGTGAAGCTCGACGAACTCACCGCCATCGGCGGCGTGCAAATCCTCCTCCAAGGCGGGCACCACCCGAAGCTCGGCATTGACCACTACCTCGCGATGCTCCGCCACATCCGGGAGAAATATCCGCATATTAACATCCACGGATTCTCCCCGCCGGAGTTCCAGCATTTCGCCCAAGTCTTCGCCATGCCGCTGCGCGAAGTTTTGCAAAAGTTCATCGAAGCCGGGCTCGGCAGCATCCCTGGCGGCGGCGGCGAAATCCTCGTGGACAGCGTGCGCGACCGCATCGCCCCGCTGAAGTGCAAGAGCGACCAGTGGCTCGAAGTCATGCGCGTCGCCCACGAGCTGGGGCTGAACTCCAGTTGCACGATGATGTTTGGCCACGTCGAGACGGTGGAAGACCGCATCGAGCACCTCCAGCGCCTCCGCGACACGCAGGACGAAACCGGCGGGTTCACCGCGTTCATCTGTTGGACGTTCCAGCCCGAGAACACGAAGCTTCGCGCTGAGCCCGTGGGCAGCAGCGAGTATCTGCGGATGCAGGCGCTCAGCCGCATTTTCCTCGATAATATCGAGAACCTGCAAAGCTCCTGGGTCACGCAAGGCCCGCGCATCGGCCAGATCGCGCTGAAGTATGGAGCGAACGATTTTGGCAGCGTGATGATGGAAGAAAACGTCGTCTCCAGCGCAGGCACGTCGTTCCGCCTCAGCAAAGAGAACATCGAGCGCCTCATCACCGAGGCCGGCTACGAGCCGCACCGGCGGGATAATTGGTATCGGCTGCTGGCGTAGCGGGGCGTCATTTTGCAAAATGCCCGCTCTCCGGGTCATCCGGGTCGAGTGAGATTGGTTTTATTTCTCGTGTGGTGAGCAGGGCGAAAAATGCGGGGAGGATGTGGACGCATTTGCAGGTTTCGGTAGATGCAACGCTGTCAGGTAGAGTAGCCCAGCGATCGTATGGACGAGATATATCCATCAGTGGATGAGCGGTGGATAAAAGCGATCCATCCCTCCAGGGGAGAATGCCCGTGATTCGCGTCGAAACAGCCGTGTTTACAGAGGCGGCGCAGTTTTTTCCTCCGCGTGGTACACGGCCCGCTAACGAGCGCGACTTCATCAACAACCACATGACCATTCAGACCAAAGTCCAACTCGTTTTCGCCTGTTCCGCAGTCCTCGCCCACGCCGCAACTCCTGCGGAATCCATGAACCACAGCATCCTCGACGAAGTAATCGTCACCGCCTCGCGCTCGGAAAGCACCGTGCTCGACGCGCCGTTCACCGCGCATGTCGTCGATAGCTCGGACTTCCGTGACCGTCGCTCGGTGCGGACATTTGCCGATGCGCTCAGTACGACTCCGGGCGTGATGCTCCAGCGCACAGGGCACGGGCAGGCGTCGCCGTTCATTCGCGGCTTTACGGGCTTTCGCACGCTGGCGCTCATCGACGGCATCCGGCTGAACAACGCGGTCTTCCGCGAGGGGCCGAACCAATACTGGAGCACGATCGACCCTTACACGATCGACCGCATCGACGTGGTGAAAGGGCCGTCGTCCGTGCTGTACGGCAGCGATGCTGTGGGCGGAACGGTGAACGCCATTACGAAAAACCCGCGTCTCCCGGCAGCGGCGACGACTGTCCGCGATGGAAAAGGGACCGTCACCCAGGCAGCCGGCGGAACCGAGATTCACGGCAGCACCGAGTACCGCTACGCCAGCGCCGAGGACAGCCACACGGCGCGCGGTGAGCTGTCGCTGGGGCTCTCGCCGAGCTTTGGCATCATCGGCGGGCTCTCGCTGAAGAGCTACGGCGACTTGCGCGGCGGCGATGTGACGGGACGCCAGCGCAACAGCGGCTACGACGAGATTGATGGGGATTTGAAGCTGCTCTGGAAACTGAGCGACAACACCGACCTGACCGTCGCGCTTTACCACTTCGAGCAAAACAACGCGCCCCGCTGGCACTCGACGATTTTTAGCCAGAGCTTCGACGGCACCACGACCGGCACCGACCTGCGCCGCGACTTCGACCAGACGCGCGATTTGGCCTACGCAAAACTCGAATCGCGCGACATCGCGCCGTGGCTGAACAAGGCGACGTTCACATTATCCCTCCATCGCCAGAGCGAGGAGCAGGACCGCATCCGTGCGGGCGGACGCCGCGATGTGGACGGCTTCATTGACGACCAATACGGCTTCACGGTGAACCTCGAAAGCCCGAGCCCCTTCGGTAAGCTGACCTACGGCGTCGAATACTACCGCGACGAAATCCAGTCGTGGGGCAGCCGCTGGAATCCCGACGGCTCCCTGCGCAACATCAAGCCCCGCGGCCCCGTCGCCGACGACTCCAGCTACGATTTGCTGGGCGTCTATTTGCAGGACGAGATCAAGCTCGGCAGCCGCTTCACCCTCACACCGGGCGTCCGCTGGACCTACGCGCACATAGACGCTGGAATTGTGGACCCGGACCCCGCAGACGCGCTCGTGCTCGACACGTTCACCGAGGACATGAGCGCCGTCTCTTTCTCGCTGCGCGGGAAATATGACGTGACCGACAAGTGGAACTTCTTCACCGGAATCTCGCAGGGCTTCCGTGCGCCGAACGTGAATGACTACACGTCCTTCGACATCGCCCGCAGCGGCGAGCTGGAGACGCCGACGCGCAATCTCGACCCCGAGCAATACTTGGCGTTCGAGTTCGGCACGAAGGCCAACATCGCTTCGCAGCTCGACATTTACGCCGCGTATTATCGGACGTGGATTGACGATCAGATCATCCGCTTCCCCACCGGCAACGTCGTCAACGGCGACCCGGAAGTGCAGCGCGCGAACAGCGGCGACGGTTACATTCAGGGCGTGGAGCTAGGCGCGTCGTGGGGCTTTGCTAAAGGCTGGGTGGCCTCCGGCAATTTTGCATGGAGCGAGGGCGAAGTCGGTCAGTTTAACAACGGCGCTGTCGGGGTATTTCCAGCCTCCCGCATCCACCCGCTCACCGCGCAACTGGGCCTGCGCTGGGAAAGCGACGATGCGCGGTGGTGGGCGGAAGGCAGCGCCATCCTCGCCCGGCATCAAGACCGACTCTCGCCCGGAGACATGGGCGACACGCAGCGCATCCCGCCTGGCGGCACACACGGCTACGCGGTCTATCACCTCCGCGCCGGATGGAAACCGACTGCGCACGTAAACATCTTCGCCGCCTGCGAAAACCTCACCGACGAGGACTACCGAATCCACGGCAGCGGGATCAACGAAGCTGGCCGCAACTTCGTCCTCGGCGCAAAGTTCGCATTCTAAATCTACGTTTGGTACCGTGGTGGTGACGAACATCCGGCTCCTGAGAGTTCAGGGGCCGGATGTTCTGTTTTAGGGCCGTCCACCGGCAAAAGAGAACGGCCCGCTGCATCACGCAACGGGCCGTTCTGACCAAACACCACCGTAAGGCGGAGAGTTTTTTTGTTTAGAAGCTGATGGTCGCTTGCACGTAGCCGAAGTCGGCGTCGTCATCAGCGCCAGTGTCGCCGAGATAGCTGCCTGCGAAGAAGTGGCAGACGCCGACTTCGATGGCGAGTTCCTTGCGCGCCTGCCAGGTCACGACGAGGTCGATTTCCGAGCCTGCGTAGTTGTCCGCGTTGCGGGCGGCCGGGCTGAGCGGACGGACGGCAGTTGTTCCGTTGGCGCGGTACCAGACGTCGTTGGTGTCGGCCAGCCAGAAGGCGTGGAAGTCCAGACGGGTGGTCACATTTTTGCAGGGCTTGGTCTTCCAGCTCACTGCTACGTCGTGGATATTTTGCCACGAGAAGACGTCCATGAATCCGTAGTAGATGTGGTTCGTCGGGAAGAGATTTTGGAATGTCTCCACGTCTCCATCGGTCGGGTCTCCATCGCCGGTGGCATAGTTATATTCAAGGCCGATGCGCGAGCTGATCGGGCAGCCGGGGATGGTGTAGCCGACGCCGACGTGGCCTGCGAATGCGGTCAGGTCGCGTCCGCCGACTTCGCCGAACTGGAACGCGAACTCCGCATCCCAATCCCACGGGCTGGCGCTCGACGCGGGGGCGACGAGGCGTTTTCCTTCGTGGCGTGCAAGCGTAGGCTCGGCAGGCTTTGATTTCAAACGCGTGCCGAGCGTGAAGAAGTCGGTGTTTCCTGCCTCGTGGAGGTGGAGTGCGTAGAGGTCGGCGTCGGCAACGGCGAAGGCGCGGGTGTTGAAGTAGAGTCCGCTGAATACCTGCTCCCGATGCGTTTCGTTGCCGTTGAACGTGTCCGATTGGTTGAAGCTTCCGCGGTTGGCCACGACGACGCTGGATGCGAATGCATCGACGGTGTAGTTAGAGCCTTTGTAGGTGACGCGCACGGCGTCGAATGTGCGGGCGAGATTGGTCCATTCGAGGGGCCCGATAAGGCGCTGGTCGCCAAATGCGAGGACCTGACGGCCGAGTTTGAGCCCCCATTCATTCATCGAGAGCTCGATGTAAGCCTGGCGAACGTCAAAGGAATCGTCCCCTTCCGCCCCGAGCACGCCCGGAATATCCGCGCGGTCGCTGAGCCATTCGCGGGAGTCCTGCACTTGGGCATAGACCTTGAGCCAGTCGGTGGGCTGCACGCCGAGGTCGATGCGGAAGCGGTTGAGCACCCAGTTGTCGTCGTTGATGGTGCGGACGCCGCTGTTGAAGTCGAAGGCGTTGTCTTTGATTTCCCAGCGGACGCGTTCCTGCACGTCCCAAGTGATGAGTTTGCGCTCGGCGGGCTGAGGCGTTGGTGCCGCGGGCGGGCCGGCATGGAGTGACGTAGTGAGGACGGCGAGAACCGCCAGTGTTAGTTTGTTGTTCATTTAGTTTGGTTGGTTGGTTGAGGAGATTAATTGCGGACCTTCGCTGTGCCCTTGAAGTAATCCTGATATTTCGGCCAACTCCAGGTCGCGAGTTCGCGTCCGACTTTCAGGCCCACGTTATTGTCGATCGGGATATGGTAGCCGCCCATCGCACGGGATTGTGCGGCCATTTCTGCGGTGCCGCTCCACGTCGGCAGGTCGAGCGTCACCATCTCGCCGGCGTTCTTTTCCGTCAGCTCGCAGTGCTTGCGGTGCTCGGCATATCCGTATGTGTCGGAGCCGGTGAAAAGCTCGATCACCTTCGCGCACGCGCCGCTCACGGTGGCGTGGCCGCTGGTGTAGCCAGGGAATGGCGGGGTGACAAAGACCTGCGGCGAATACGGGTGCCAATCTTCGCCGTTCATCTCTTTCGTGCCACCGTCGGGGCCTGCCCAGCCGGTGATTTTCTGGCCTTTGTAGAAGTGGTGGATGAGCGTCCACGGGCGCGACGAGTCATACACCCGCTTCGTTTCCCAGCAGGAGATGAAGGCGTCGAACGCTGCATTCGCGACGGCGAAGTAAAGCTGCACATCCTTATCGAGGTTGTGCTTGTCGCGTCGGGAAACATCCTGCGCAAACCGCAGCCAATGCCCGCTCTGGCCGGTGCTCCGAGGGCCGTCCCTCATGAACTCGACGACGGCTTTCTGTTCGTTCGTGAGCTTCGCGTTGTACTCGAGGACCTGGTCGGTTTCCTTTTTCAGTGTCTCGGGATCTTTCGTGAGGAGCGGCGGCGGGCCGGGGCGGAACTGAGCGCTGTTTTCGAGCGCAAACGGCTTTACGCGATACCAGTGCGGCGTGAGGAAGCCGGGCGTAATCTTGGTGCCGTCTGGCTTTGTGAACGTGATGGGCTGCCAGCGGTCGGGGTCGTTGATTTTATCGGCCGTATTGACCGGAGTGTAGAAGGTGTAGTCCGAGTAAGGCTTCGCGCCGACCGTTCCGGCTTCGTCGCCAAACTGGTTCGAGCCGTCGTGGCGGCGGTATTCGATCACTGCTGCTGCCGCGAGTTGGCCGATACCCTCGGGCTTTTTCGGGTCTTTGGAAATGAGTGCCGGGTCGTAGCCCATCTTCTTCATCTCGCCTTCGAGGAATTCCTTCGATTCCGGATGAACAAATAACAGCGCATGATGGCTGGCGTAGGCGATGGCCTTTTGCTTATTGGCGAGCGTGTGCTCCTTTTTCGGACGGCGGAGCGTCCCGCCCAGCCGAGTGCCCACCGCCTTCTCGTCATACGCGGCCCAAGCGTCATAGACGGCGGTGGCCCAGATGGCCATCTGGCGGGACAGCACGGTGGGACGGGCATTGAAGCGGTCCACATCCTTTGCGGCTGCCTCCTGGCAGACATCGAGCAGTTTGTAAGCGAAGGAATCCGCCGCAGTCGCGGGCTGGCCGAGCATTTTGTGGATGGGTTTATCCCCCGCTGGTGCGGCGGGTTTGTCTTGTGCAAAGATGGCTGGTTGTGCGGCGAAGAGCAGCGCGATGCTGGCAGAGAGTGGTTTTAGGTTCATGGAAGTTGAATTTTTAAAGTGAAGAGCCGAAATACGTTCTACTGTTTGCAGCAGCAACCCGTTTTGTACGAAGGCCCGCTTTCACGGGATGAACCGGATACTTCGACAGCTTGAAGGCCGTTTTTGCAGGGTTCACCGCAGTTATTGGCGTTCCAGGCGCGGCCGGTCCCGCAAAGTTCGCCGATGAAAATCCGTGTTTGACGGCGCGGTGGTTTTGCTCTTTCGGTGTCGCGCCATGAAGCTCCTAAACTTACTCGCCGCTCTCCTTCTCGCCACGACACTCCAAGCCGCCGATGACATCATCTGGCACGTCAAAGCCGTCCATCCCGAAGGCCGTCTCATCGACGTGAAAGCGGTGGACGCTGCGGGAAAACTGCACTCCGTGAAAGCGGTCCAGACGCCCGGAAATGCGCACCTCCTCGACATCAAGGCGCTCGTGGGTGATGCAAAACTCCCGGTGAAAATCCTCGTGAGCGATGACAAGCTGCAACCCGTGAAAGCGGTGGCTGCGGACGGCAAGGTCCTCGGAATCAAAGCCGTTTTGCCCGACGGCACGAAGCTCGACGTGAAAGGTGTGTCGTCCGCCGGCAGCATCATCAACATTAAGGCCATCGCCGCCGACGGCACGAACTACGGCATCAAAGCCATCTCGCCAGATGGGCATCTCTACGACGTGAAGGGTATCAAGCTCGGGGCCGACAAAGTCGAGGGCAAGGTGAACGGCGTGGAGTTCGCCGCGCACATTAAAGCTCTGCCACAGGCAGTCGGGGCGAAGTAGATCGTCGCGCAATCGTATCGAACGCCCGGTCGTCGAACGATCGTGGTTTAGCCCGAAAGAAAGAACGGCCCGCTGCATCACGCAACGGGCCGTTCTGACCAAACACCACCATTCGGTGGAATGTGTTTCTTGTTTAGAAGAACATGCGGAATCCGACGGAGGTGGTGAAGCCGTCGAAGTCGCCGCCGTCGCCGCCGCCATCCATCTGGTGGTATTCGGTGCCGGCCATGATCTTCATTTTATGCCCGTAGATGTAGTAGTTCAGGCCGAGGTAGGCGGCGTGGTAGTTTTCGCCGCGCCCGCCGTCGGTGAGGGCGGGTGCGAGGCGCTCGTAGCGGGTCTGGACGCGGAGGCCGTCGTTGTCGCCGTGGGCGTATTGGTAGCGGCCTACGACTTGGAGCTGCTTGGTGATGTTATACGCAGGGATGATGTTGATGCCCCATACGTCGCCGGTGCCGCCTTGGCCGGTGGCGGCGAGGACTTCGGAGTTGAGCAGCCATTGGTCTTTGGCGAGTTGTGCGTTGAATCCGAAGGCGTGCTCGAAGCGCCCGCCGCCGCCGGCATTTGCGGCGTCGGAGCCGTATTGGTAGTCGAGGCGGATGAGTGCTTTATCGAGGCCGAGCTGTTGCTTGAGGTCGTAGCCGATGTGGGCTTGGACGACGGTGCCAGCGGTGTCTTCGGTGAATTCGCGCTCTTGGTCGCCAGCGTAGATGGCTGCGCCATAGACCCAGCCGTTCTTTTTGCCGTTGATGCGAGCGCCGGTGAGTTCGCCCGCGAACATGGCATTGGCGAGGAGGCCGCGTTCGATGGTGAGGATTTCTTTTGAAGAGGTGCTGTGTTCGAGGCCGAAGAGGTTGGCTTTGAATTTACCGGCGCTGAGGTTGAAGGCGTCGTTCGGTGCCCAGGTGAGGTAGAGGTCGTAAATTTGGCCGTAGAACTCGGGGTCGAAGTTCGGGCTGATGTCTATTTGGCCTTCGAGCTTGAACTGGTGGAACCAGACGCTCTTGAACCCGAGCCGCCAGCGGCGGACTTCGACGGCGTCGCCCCAGAGGACTTCGTCGGGCCGTTCGTCGGAGGCGTAGCTGCCTTGGTCCGAGGAGCCGGTGCCGTATTGGAGCTGGAGGCGTCCTTGCAGTTCAAAGCGTTGAAGGACGGAGTTGTCTTTGTTTTTGTAGAGAACGGGTAAGTCCCAGAGCCTGTCATAGACGGACTGTTCCTTGGTCTCGGTGGTCTTGGTGGCCTGTGGGCCAGCGATGGCGTGCCCGGCAGCGAGTGCGAGCGCGATGGTGAGCGTGGTTTTTAGCATGTGTTTGTCTTGGGTTTTTGTGTGTGGTGAGTGCGACAACAATGTCGCGTTCGTGTGCAGAGTTGCGGACAAATGTTACAAGAAAGAGACGGAATAGCGACGAGAGCGTGAAATAGTGCCGTTTTGAAGGCGCAGGCGCGGAGAAAATAAGACACAGCGGAAAAACTCCGTGCTCGAAATCTGCGCGGCGACTCGGTAAGCCACGCTCCCGATGAATCAAACCGACGCCCGCAGCCTCCAAGCGCGAGGAGGCACCTCACTGGTGTTTCGCTTTAGCGCGACGGCATCGATCGTGGTCGTCGTGGCGATGGCGGTCCTCGGGTGGTTCAACTTTCAGGGCAGCAAACAGCACATTACCGAAACGTGGCGGCGCACATTGGAACACGAGCGGCAGGTGGCCGCGCTGAAATTTCAGGCACTGGCGGGCGATGTCTCACGGGATTCCCTGGTGCTCGCGCGCTCGCAGCCGGTGGTCGATTTTCTCGCGGGCCGCAGCCTCGTTTCGCGGGGGCGGGTGGAGTCGGACTTCCGCACGCTGATGGCCGTGAAGCCGAGCTACATGCAAGTGCGCATCATCACCGCGGGCGGCGATTGGAAGGAAATGGTGCGGCTCGATCGCAATGGCGCAATCGTCACCACTATGCCTCAGGAACGGCTTCAGGCCAAGGGTGACCGCGATTATGTGAGGGAGGGCGCGAAGATGGGCGACGGCGAGGTGTATCTCTCGGACATCGATTTGAACCGCGATTTCGGCGGCATCTCGCAGCCTTACATGGCGACGATCCGAGCAGTGGCGATGGTCCTCGGCGAGCCCGCGATGGTGGTGATCAATGTCGATCTTACCGCGTTTTTTGCCGACCTGAAAAAGGAACGCGCCGAACGCACCCGGCTCTACGTCGCCAGCGGTTCCGGCTCTTGGCTCGTGCATCCCCGGCCGGAGGCGCTCTTCGGCGCAGACCTCGGCCACGGCTGGAGCGCGACGAAATCTTCGCCGGCAGACGCGGCGGAATTTGCCGCCGATTGGGTGGCTTCCGAGGCGACACATCTGCTGCTGCCCGATGGAAAAAGGAGCGTCTTTATCCGCACGGCATCGTCCGGCGAAGTCGAACTGGACGGCCTGCGCGCCGCCCGGAACCGTGCGCTGCTCATCTCCGGATCGGCTGCGTTGGCGGGAATTCTCGTGCTTGTTTTACTGGCCCGTTGGACGACGGCGCGGTTGCGCAAAGTGGCCGAGGCTATCGGTGATTTCGGCGAAGGCCGCACGCCGGAATTCCTGCCGGAGACATCCAACGATGAAGTCGGACTGCTCGCAACAGGCTTCAATTCGATGACAAAAAAGATCGCCGCGCAAGTTGCAGCGATCGAGTCCGCACACGCCGAAACCGTCGAGGCTTCGCGCGCGAAGGAGGAGTTTTTCGCAGTGATGAGCCACGAGATTCGCACGCCGTTGAACGCCGTGACCGGACTACTGCGGCTGCTGGAACGCAATAATCCCGGTCCGCATCAAATCCCTGTGCTGCGCTCCATCAACGCGGCGGCGCAGCAACTGACCGCGCTCTTCAACGGTGTCCTTGACTGGTCAAAACTGCGCGCGGGGAAAATGGAGGTCCGCGCCGAGCCATTCGGACTGCGACGACTGCTCCAGGATATCGCGCTCGTCCACCGGCCGCTCGCCGCACAAAAAGGGCTGGAGTTCATCGAAGACCTCGCGCCGGAAGTTCCGGAGTTCGCGATGGGCGATGCAACACGGCTCTCGCAGATTTTGCACAATTTGCTGAACAACGCCGTAAAGTTCACCAGCGAAGGAGCAGTGAGCTTGCGCGTGGAATGGTTGGCGGGCCGATTGCAAGGCGAGGTGAGCGACACCGGCATCGGAATCCCGGAAGCGGACCGCGAGCGCGTCTTCTCGCCATTCGATCAAACGTCCAAATCGCAGCGCTTCGGCGGCACAGGCCTCGGCCTCAGCATCACGCGGTCACTGCTGGAAATGCAGGGCGGAAAAATCCGCGTGGAGCCGGGTCCGGTTCGCGGTTCCCGGTTCGTTTTCGAGCTCCCGTGTGAAGCCGCAGAAACGCCCGCCGCGGAGAAGGAACAAGCCGTGGCGCGACTCGAAGGTCGGCGCATTTTGTATGTGGAAGACACCGCATCGAACCGCGAAGTGATGTCCGCGTTGATCGAAGAAACGGGCGCCACTCTGGAGATGGCCGAGACCGGCGGCGCAGGGCTGGAGTTGCTTCGTCAGCGGCTTTACGACATTGCGCTGTTTGACCTCCAACTGCCCGACATGAGCGGTCTGGAACTTGCCCGCGCTGCGCTTCTCCTTCGCCCGGAGTTGCCGATTTTTGCAGTGACCGCGCAGCTCTCCGACGAAGCGCGAAAGGAGTGTATCCGCGTCGGGATGCGGGGAGCCGTGGCAAAGCCCATCGTGCCGGCGATCCTCTTTGCGACTCTGCAAGCGTACGTCGTTCCAAGGAACGAGAACCGAATCACTCCTCTGCATGACATGTTTAGTGGCGAGCGGTTGGCGCGAGTGTTGGCATCCATCGCCGATGAGATGCGAAAGGCGAAAGGCGAAATCGCTCGTGCCGCCGCGATGAAGGATGCGGAAGCGGTGCGTAAGACGCGACACCGCCTGCACTCCGCAATTTCGCAGATGGATCTGGAGGAGGTCAGTCGTGCGATGGAACGGCTGGCGTGCGGCGAGTGGGATGCGTTGGACAGATGCCTAGATGAACTCGAACGCGCTGCCGCACGGTGTAATCACGAGGCGTTGTAGATGTTTCTTCAAAGCCACGCGGTGTTCTGGTAATGATCCGCCAACAATGAATCCCGTTGATCTTCAGAATGTAACCCGTCGGACCTTTCTCGGTGCAACCGCGCGCGGCGTCGGCTCGCTGGCTCTAGGGTCGCTTCTCGGCGGCGATGTGCTTTTTGCAGAGGAAAAGTGGAGGGGGCTGATTTCGCCGCGCCATTTTCCCGCAAAGGCAAAACGCGTGATCTGGCTGACGATGGCGGGAGGGCCGTCGCATCTGGAGACTTTCGACTGGAAACCGGAACTCGCGAAGATGGACGGCAAGCCGATGCCCGCATCGCTCACAAAGGGTCAGCAAATCGCGCAACTCCAAGGCGCTGAACTGAAGTGTTTCGGTCCACAGTGGGGCTTTAAGCAATTCGGGCAGTGCGGAGCTTGGATGAATGAGCTCTTTCCTCACATTGGGTCGGTAGCGGATGACATCGCCATTGTGCGTTCGATGCATACCGAGGCGATTAATCACGACCCTGCGCACTGTTTCATAAACACGGGAAGCAGCATCCCTGGGCGTCCCAGCATGGGAGCGTGGGCGACGTACGGGCTTGGCAGCGAGGCCGAGGAGCTGCCGGGTTTTGTTGTTCTAACCTCGCTCGGTAAAGGCGGGCAAAACCAGCCTATTGCTGCCCGGCAGTGGTCCGCAGGGTTTCTGCCAGCGAAGTTTCAAGGAGTTCATCTGCGCGGAAAAGGCGATCCGGTGCTGTATTTAACCAATCCCCCAGGCGTGTCTCGGGAGACGCAAAGCGATGTCGTAACCGCTGTGAATACGCTAAACACCAAGCTCGATACGGTGATTGACGACCCGGAAATCGCGACACGCATCGCTCAATATGAACTGGCTTTCAAAATGCAGGCCAGCGTCCCTGAACTGATGGACATGAGCGCAGAATCGCCCGCGACGTTTGCTCTATATGGATGCAAGGCGGGTGATGGTTCCTTCGCCAGCAATTGCCTACTGGCACGCCGACTGGCCGAACGCGGAGTGCGCTTCATCCAACTCTACCACAAGGACTGGGACCATCACGGTGGTGTAAAAGACGGTATAAAACAGAAAGCCGAGGAAATTGACCGCGCGTGCATGGCTCTCATCACGGACCTGAAACAGCGCGGAATGTTCGAAGACACACTCATCGTCTGGGCCGGAGAATTCGGGAGAACCCCCATGAGCCAGGGCGGCAGCGGGCGCGACCACCATATGCTCGGCTACAGTGTATGGCTCGCAGGCGGCGGGATAAAAGGCGGCGTCCAATGGGGCGCAACGGATGATTTCGGCTACAAAGCAGTGACCGAAGTCGTCAGCGTCCACGACATGCACGCAACGATGATGCAACTCCTCGGCATGGAGCACACCAAGCTTACGTATCGTTTCCAGGGCCGTGATTACAGGCTCACGGACGTATTCGGGAAGCCAATACGCGGTATCCTGACATAGTTGCACTGACGCGACACGCGCCGGTCCCTACGGTTCATCAAATCTCCTCAAACCCTCTCCAGTAAACGATTCCAGCCAATCGCTGGGAGTAGATGGCAGCGCCGCTAGGCGAAAACCTCATCAAAAGACTGCCGAAAAATCAAAAAGCGCCAAAAAGACCACCCAAAACCGCCTGTTTCGAAGCAGTTTCCCGGCGTCTCGGATAAAATCAGTAAACAATTTTCCGTCCTAGAAGCCGCATCAACAGAAGATTCCAGCCCGCTCGCGAAACAAAAGTGCAAAAGTCTGTTGACCAAATGAGCCAGATAGTGTGTTCTCTCCATCCGCTTACGAGCGGGGCAGTCGCGAGCAGCGACTACCGAAAACGAAATAAGTGAAAAAATTCACGAAAAGTAGTTGACGGTAAAAAAAAAGCTGCTAAAACGACTCTCCCGCAAGAAACAGCGGTCTTGGTGAAAAACCCGAGAAGTTCTGCAAAAGGTGCCGAGAGGTGCGATTGCCTACAGATTCAAATCTGCGGGCAAATCTTCGTCTCTTGGTGTCAGGCGCAGGCAAGTTCATTGATACTTTGGTTTTAGAGTTTAGGTCAGATGTGCGTCTCACGACGGCACATCAATAGTGAAAAAACTCAAAACGGTCTAAAATAAGAAGCAAAGATTGAATTGTGCGTTATACGTCAAGTATTTGAAGTAATAATTTTAATTGACCCTTCTTGCTCGGCTTTTGTCGAGTAAGAGGTAAAGGTCAGAAGTCCGTTTGGAAATAGCTTCCTTACGGCAAACACTCTATATGGAGAGTTTGATTCTGGCTCAGAACGAACGGTGGCGGCGTGGATAAGACATGCAAGTCGAACGGGATATTTTGGGTAGCAATATTCAAAATGTTCAGTGGCGCAAGGGTGCGTAACACGTGGGTAATCTGCCTGGGGGCGCGGGATAGCTCGGCGAAAGTCGAATTAATACCGCATACGGCTACTGAGGACATCCTCGGGACGCTAAAGACGGCGTAAGCTGTCATTCCCAGATGAACCCGCGGCCTATCAGCTAGTTGGTGAGGTAATGGCTCACCAAGGCTATGACGGGTAGCTGGTCTGAGAGGACGACCAGCCACACTGGAACTGAGACACGGTCCAGACACCTACGGGTGGCAGCAGTCGAGAATTTTTCTCAATGGGCG
>CAMDQC010000090.1 GCA_945905735.1 Prosthecobacter debontii
CTCCGCGCAGCAATGAAGGCACCCTTGCGCAGGTTTTGGGATGGCCCCGCGAGCGTTTTGCGCCTCATCGGTCGCTCGTGGTTACAGGTTCAACTAAACGCTTCGCTCAGAACCAATGTGTCACGTTAATTTAGAAATATGGTATGAGATCCGTGCCATCGATTTGCGTTGGCGGCAGCGCAGCGCCAGCCATTCGCGCGAACGACGCGAACAAATCCATCGTGGTGACAAGTTCATCGGTCACACGACCCACTGGCACGCGGCCCGGCCAGCGCATGAGGCACGGGACGTCCACGCCGCCGCCGAATGCGGTGAGCTTGCCTTCGCGCAACGGCCCTGCGGAACCGGCGTGTTCGCCATACGAGAGAAACGGCCCGTTGTCCGACGTAAACACGACGACCGTGCGCTCATCGAGTCCATGTTGACGCAGCGCAGTCATGATTTCGCCGACCGACCAGTCGAGCTCCTGCACCACATCGCCGTAAAGCCCGCGCCCGCTCGTGCCCTTGAATTTATCGGACGCGAAGATCGGCACATGCGGCATGATGTGCGGCACGTAGAGGAAGAACGGCTTGTCCTTATTGCGCTCGATGAAACTCACCGCGCGTTCGGTGATGCGTCGCGTGAACTGCGACTGGTCCGGGTCCAGCTCCACGACCTTTTCGTTTTCGTAAAGCGGCAACGAGGGAATGCCGCGCGTGGTGGGGTGCAGCGGTCCGTTGTCGTTCGAGTAAGGAATGCCGAACCATTCATCGAAGCCGCGCCGCGTGGGCAGGAACGGCTCGCGATGCCCAAGGTGCCACTTGCCGTAAATGGCCGTCGCGTAGCCCTGCGCCTTGAGTAATTCGCTGAGCAGCTTTTCGTTTTGGTGAAGTCCGGTGTTGCTCGTGTGATTCAGCGCGCCCGCCATCCCGACGCGATTCGGGTAACATCCCGTGAGCAGCGCCGCGCGCGACGCCGTGCAAACCGCCTGCGCTACATAGAAGCTCGTGAACCGCGTCCCTTCGCCAGCAAGCCGATCAATGTGCGGCGTCTTGATGTCCTTCGCGCCGTAGCACCCGAGGTCACCGTAGCCGAGATCGTCCGCCATGATGAAAACGATGTTGGGTCTGGCGGGTGACTCGGCAACGACGCCCAATGTGAACGCGAACGCGCTGAGGATGATTACGAAAGTGCGCAACCGGATCATTTCTTTTTGGCGGCGCCTGGCGTGATGAGGGTCACGGGATCATTCAGCAGGAGCGCTGTCCCGAAGACGGTTCGCGTGTCGCCCTGTTGCTTCATCCATGTGTCGAGGTCGGCGCGCAATTCGGCGAGGCGGGCAGCCTGAGTGGGATCGGTCGCGACGTTGTGCAACTCGAAAGGATCCGCGGCTAGATCGTAGAGTTCTTCGGCGGGATGCTGGATGTAGCGCTGGACCGTTGCGGCAGCGGCGGGATCGCTCTCCGCGGCGGAAATCCACGTTTTCCAATACACGAGGCCGCTCGGCCCGGAGGAGCGGGAGATGTGGGTGTGGTGCTGGAATTCGGGGTGCAGATTGCGGATGTATTTCCAGTCCCGGGTGCGGACGCTGCGGATGGGATAGACGTTAAAGTCGCCGTCGCCGCTGTGTGTGCTGAAAACGCGATCGCGATGTGAGTCGGTCGTGCCGCGCAGAATCCCAGCGAACGATTTGCCATCGAGACCAGCGGGGACTTCGCCGCCGGCCAGATCGATGAATGTCGGAAGCAGGTCAGGCCAGCAGACCATTGCGTCGCTGGTCGTCGAGGGCTTGAGATGGCCGGGCCACGCGATGATGAGCGGGATGCGTATGCCGGAGTCATAGAGCGTCCACTTTGAGAACGGCCACGCGCCGCCATGATCGGCGGTGTAGATGAAAAGCGTATCGCCCGCGATTTTCTCGCGAACGAGAGCGCGCACTTCACCGAGCAGCGTATCGGATTTGCTAACATCGGTGAGGTAGCTCGCGCGCTCTTCGCGAGTAACCACGGTGTCTATGTGCGTGGGCGGAATCTTCACGTCGGCGGGCTCGTAAGTGCGTTCGGCGCTCCAGACTGTGTGAGGATGACGTGTGCCGACGAAAAGGCAGAGCGGTTTCGTGGCGTCGCGCGCGGCGAGAAACTTGGCGACCGCTGCGGTGTCTTCGAAACCGGGGTTTGGTCCTTCGATGTAGTCGAAGCCGTGTTCCTTTGCGTGGCCGTTGTGCGCGACTTTGCCGATCGCGGCTGTCTCGTAGCCGAGAGCGCGGAGCACGGGCGGGAGCGAGGCGATGCCGGGATTCTTGGGCTTGTGATTCGGCTCGGCGCCATTGCGCGCAGGCCAGAGTCCGGTGAGCAGCGCAGTGCGGCTCGGGCCGCATGATGGCGAGGCGACGAAAGCGTGCGTGAATCGTAGTCCTTCAGTGGCGAGCTTCGCCATATTGGGCGTGCGGACTTCCGTGGAGCCGTAAGCCTGCGAGTCGAGTTGGCTGTGGTCGTCGGAGATGAAGACGACGATGTTGGGACGCTGCGAGTCTTTGTCGGCGGCCTGAACGACGGCGAACGAAAGTACGAGCAATGCAACTCGCGCGATGAACGATTTCATGGTTTCCACGCAGCGTCTTGGATGGTTTTCAAGCGCGTCAGTTCGTCCGCCCGACTCGCTGCGATGTTGGTCTTTTCAAACGGGTCGGCTTTGAGATCGAAGAGCTCGATTTCCGTCGGCGCGGAAGGATACGCCTTGTCGGGCCGGATGTCCGTGGGCAGGAGCAGCTTGGACCAGCCGTCGATCACGACTCGCGTGACGAGGCTTTTCGCGGGCTGCGCGAGGTCGGCGATATCGTGGGTGTAGGCTTCGACGAAGATGGACTTCCGCGCGGTCATCGCGGCGCGGTCCAGCAGGTCGAGTCCGCTCAAATCGCCGGGCGTTTTCGCGTCGGCAATTTTCAAAATCGTGCGCGGGAAATCGACGATAGATGCGAGCGTCTCGTCGTCGCGCTGTGGCTTCACTTTGCCCGGCCAGCGGACAAACATCGGCGTGCGGATTCCGAGTTCGTAAGGCGAGAGCTTCGAGCGTTTTCCGGGGGCGTCGGCGGCGCCCCAGCCGTTGTCGGCGAGGTAGAGGATGACGGTGTTTTCGGTGAGTTTGTTTTTCGCGAGATGCGCGTCGAGTTCGCCGCACGTTTGGTCGAACCACTCGACCATCGCGTAGTATTTCTCGGCTGCGGGCGTGAAGCCTTTGCCTTTGTATTTTGCGAGCAGTTCCGCCGGAGGATTGTGCGGCTGATGCGGCAGCATCGGTGCGTACCAGACGAAGAACGGCTTTTTCTCAGCCTGCGCGTGGTCGATGAAATCAAAAACCGGCTTCATTCCCTTGCGTCCGATTTCGAGCCCTGCGTCGCCGTGGCGTCCGGCGGTGTCGGTCATCCCGTGTGTGAAGCCGACTTCGCTGTAGGTGACGTTCCACAGTTTGCCGCTTTGAAAAGTGAGGTAGCCCGCTTCGGTGAGCGCTTTCGAGAGCGTGAGCGAGTTGCCCAGTAATCGCTGCGCGAGCGGGTCGCGTTTCCTGTTGGCGGGAGCGTTCGCCTTTATCAAATCATTCCCCGTGATTCCGTTTTGGTGAGGCAGCTTGCCGGTGAGTAGGCACGCGAGCGAAGGCGAGCAGACGGGCATAACGTAGCCGCGCGTGTAGAGCAGGCTTTGCGAAGCCATACGATCGATGCTCGGCGTCGCGACTTCCTTGCTCCCCATGAACCCGTAGTCTGGGAATCCGTGGTCGTCGGAGATAATGAGGATGATGTTCGGCTTTGCGGCGTCCGCAGCGTGTGCCGTGGTGCAGGCGAGGAGCAGCAATGATAGAAACAGTCGGATGGTGTTCATGGTGATTTGGAAATTGGATACCGATTTGATAGCGCGGAGGGCATCGCGCTTGGAACATAAATTGCCCCCGACCCGCGATCTCCCTGCGGCTTGTAGTGCGGGCTGCCCTTCGTGGATTCCGGCTTGTAGTCGCGCTTACCGCTTTCGCCGCGCCACCACGCGAGCCATTGCGCGTCGAGTGTCGCCACGACCTCGGGATTCTTCGCGGCGACGTTTGTAATTTCGAGCGGGTCCGTATTGGCCCGAAAAAGCTCCCAGCCTGCGCCATCGACTTCCCCAAGCGTCCACTCGTCCGTGCGGATTGCGCGGTTGTCCATGTATTGGAAAAAGAGCGGCGATTTCCGCTTCCACGCGCCGCCTTTTACAAGCGGGAGGAAAGACTCACCCGCTTGTGCGCCCTGCGGCGCGATGCCCGCGGCTTCAAGAAACGTAGGCAGCACATCGACCATGTGAACGCGGCTGGTTTCGATGCGCCCTACTTTTCCCGCCGCGCCCGGCCAGCACGCGATTCCGCCGCTCGTGATTCCGCCCGCGTGCTGGCTGATTTTGTAAAGCCGCCACGGCGTCGCGTTGGCATAGGCCCAGCCCGTTCCGAGTTGCCAGTTCGAGCCGCGGTCGCCGGGCAGGATGTCTTTTTTGAGCATCGCCGCATCGACCACCGAAAAGGAATCCGGCCCGTTGTCGCTCATGAAAAGGATGAGCGTGTTGTCCGCCTTGCCGCTTTGCCTCAACGCTTCGACGAGTCGCCCGATGCCCGCATCCATCCGCTCCACCATCGCCGCATACACGGCCATGCGCAGGTCTTCGAGGTCGCGTTGAGCGTCGGTGAGAGAGTCCCACGCAGGAAGATTTTTTGGAGCCTCCGGCAGAGTCGCGTCGTCGGCGACGATTCCGATTTCCTTCTGCCGCCGGAACCGCGCCTCGCGCACGGCCTGCCATCCGCTCAAGTATTTACCGCGATACTTCGCGATCTCGGCAGCGGGCGCTTGCAGCGGATTGTGCGGAGCCTGGTAGCTGAGATAGAGGAAAAACGGCTTCGCCGCGTCGCCCTTCACAAATGCAATCGCACGGTCCGTAAAGGCATCGCTGCTGTAGTAGTCCGCGCCGAACTTCGTGAAAGTCTCCCGCCCATCGCGATAGCTCGGCGCGCCGGTAAAGTGGTCCGAAAATCCCGCCAGAAAGCCGAAGAACGAATCGAACCCGCGGTCCATCGGATGCCCATCAAGGTGCCATTTCCCCACCAGCCCCGTGCGATAGCCTGCAGCGTGGAGATGCTCGGAAAGGAGGCGCGTTTTCGCAAACTCCGGCAGCGCCCGCGGCCACCATTTCCCCGTGAGCATCGAAGCCCGCGACACCACGCACATCCCGGCATTATGAAATCGTGTGAGGCGTACGCCATCCTTCGCAAGACGGTCGAGCGTCGGCGTAGCGATCTCACCGCCAAAGCAGCCGGGGTCGCTGTAGCCCATATCGTCTGCGAGGATGATGATCAGATTTGGCTGCGCTGCGAGCGCCCCTGCCGTGGACAGGAAAAACACAGCGACAGTAACGAACCCACGCGCGAGGTAATGATGAAGAGCAAACATGCGATGCAACCGGTCTCCGACCCATAGAGTCCGCATCCGGCAACATCCCTATTGCCGAACCGCGCCAAAGTCTAAAGGAAGAACTCTACGTTTCGATCGCGCATTCCTGACTGCAAATTAACAGCATCCGCGGGAGGTGAAACGGGCCTTTGAACATGTTGCCCTTCGCCCGCTGCGATACGGAGCCGTCGCGGTGCAGATAGCCGTACCACTCGCCGTGCTCGCGGTCGGGAAAATGGGCGAAACTCCAGTCGTGGACTTGCGCGTGCATCGCCGCGTAGCGCGGCTCGCCGGTGAGCTTCCACGCGAGCAGCGTCGCGATGATGGCCTCGCAGTGCGGCCACCAGAACTTCATATCGTGCCAGTATTCCTGCACGGGTTTGCCGAGGACATCGGTGAAATAGAGCAGCCCGCCGTGCTCGCGGTCCCAGCCGCGCGCCCACATCCAATCGAGAATTTTCGCACCGAGCGCGATGAGCCGCTGGTCTCCGCGATGACGGCCTTCATGCATGATAAACCACGCGCACTCGATGGCGTGGCCGGGGTTCAGCGTGCGACCGTCGATGTGATCGAGGACCGAGCCATCCGGCGCGACGACTTCCATCAGCGCTTCGTGTTCGGGCTTCAGGAAATCGCGCTCGATCTCGGAGATGCTGGCGGCAATCCACTCCGAACATGTCTTTCCGGAAACGGTGATGTCGCCGAGATTCGCGCGGATTTCCTGCGCGGTGACGATTCCGATCATGTGCGCGCCGATGCCCTTCATCGGGCGTGTCGGCTCAAATTTCGGCAGCATCGCACCGGGCGTGAAGCTGTAGTGGAGATACGTCGCGAAGGCCTTCGCTGCATCATCCGCAGCGCGTGAATCGCCCGTCGCCTTTGCATACGCGGCAAACGCAATCGCCGCAAATGACTCGCTGAAAACGTAACGCCGCATCCGCAGCGGAAGCCCTTCGCGCGTGACGGTGAACCACATTTTCCCTTCGGGCGAAAAGCAATGCGCGCGCAAAAACTCCACGCAACTCCGCGAGGCGTCCAGCCACTCGGGACGCTGCTCGACGGTGTTGAAAAGCGAGCCAAACATCCAGCCAGCTCGGCCCTGGAACCACACGCTCTTATCCGAATCGAGCAGCGAGCCGTCACGGTCGAGCGCTGTGATCATTCCACCATGCTGGCGGTCCAGACCGTGGCGCAGCCAAAAAGGGATCACGTCATCCAGCAACGCGTCGCGGTAGATCGCGCCGCAGCGCGCAAGGTCGATCCTCATTTTGCCCAATCAAAAAAGCCCATCACTTCCAGTTCGCTACGAAGCTTTGTGGTCTGCTCCGCAGTCAGCGAGGTGTTCGGCAGTCGCGCCGGACCGACATCCACGCCGAGCATCTTCATCGCAGCCTTTGCCGCGCCCATATAGCCGTAGCTTACGAAGAGCTGGATGAGCCGCACGCCGCGGAATTGTTCCTCGCGCGCAGCCACGAAATCGCCGCGCTCAAATGCTGCGATGAGCCGGTTGTAAACGGGCGCGGCGAAATTGAACCCGCTGCCAACCGCGCCCGTCGCGCCGAGCGCCAGCGCGCCGAGCATGTGTTCGTCGATTCCCCACGGAACATCCCATCGCCCGCCATCGGCACGCAGACATAGTTGATACGCCATCATGTCAGGATTCGTGAACTTCAAGCCCGCGAGTGTGGGCATGCGGTCTTTCGCAGCGGCCAGGAAATCTGGCATCGAAAGCGACACGCCCGTGAGCGCTGGAATGTCGTAGAAGTAGAACGGGATTTCCCGCGCATCGCGGACGATTTCCTCGCAGCACGCCACGAGCAAATCGACCGAACGTGGCTTGAAGTAAGACGGACACAGCGCCGAGATCGCCGCCGCTCCGAGCTTCTCCGCCTGCTGCGAAAGCGCCCGCGCATCCTGCAAACAATTCGCCCCGACATGCACCACGAGCCGCTGCGACGAACCGCGAATCACTTCCGACCATCGCTCGCAAAGCGCGAGGCGCTCGTTCAATGCCAGCGAAGAACTTTCGCCCGTACTGCCGCCGATGAAGACTGTGCCGACGCCGCTCTTTTGCAAATGCGCCGCCTGCGCTTCGACAGCGTCGAGATTCAGTGCACCATCGTCGTGAAACGGTGTGTGAGTCGCGGCCACAAGGCCGGTGAGTTTGAGTGTGGTCATATAAACAAGTATTGGAAGTGTGTCCGTTCCGTGAGGCGAATCGTCATTCCCCCTTCGCGGCTGGCGGCTTGATGCACAACATGCAAACAACAGCGACCGCAACCGCTGCGGCAAACGATGCGAATAGAACGCCATTGGACACGCCCGCTTTCCGCAAGACCCCAAATTGTTGGTCGGCAAATCCGCCAACGGAAATACTGATGAAGTTCATAAACCCATAGCCGGTAGCCCGTAATTCCGGTCGCGCAATCTGGCTGAGAATCGGCATGTTGTTGCAGTCGAAGAACCCCCATCCGATTCCGAAAACGGTGAGACAGACAACCACGGCCACGAGGCCGTTTGCAAACCCCACGCCAAGTAGCATGCACATGATAATCGAAAGTCCTGCGGCGCTTACCAAGACGCGTCCGCGTTCGCTTCGCGCATTAAGCCGGTCTGACAGTAATCCACCCGACGCAGCCCCGATGATGGACGCGAAATTTACGAATACCGTCGCGAGCGCGCCCGCAAGGCCCTGAGTGATTTTAAACTCCGATTTAAGAATCGCCGGCATCCAGTCTTTGATCACCCACCCTGGGATCGCCGGAAGCGTGAAGCACACAGCGAGCAGTAGAAAATTCCGATTCGTGAACAACTCCTTCATCGCCTCCAGGGCCGGAACTCCCCTCGGCTTTGCGTCCTCCTTGCGCGGAGCATCGCGGAGCAGCATTGCGAGCGGTATTGCATAGACGATTCCCAACACTCCGCACCCATCGAATACCATCCGCCATTGATTCACGACATACCCCGCAGCCTCTGGATTCCCTGCGGCAAACCCGCTGAAACCGCCGAGTGTTACGCCGATGTAAATCCCCATCTGGTGATACCCGACGGCCCGGGAGCGCGACTCGCCGTCGTGAAAATCCGCAATCAACGCTAGGGCTGCCGGAATGTAAAACGCCTCGCTAACTCCCATGAGCGCACGCACGACGCACATGCTCTCAAAAGACTGGCAGTTCCCTGTGGCAATCGTCATCCCGGACCAAACTACGAGACTGCCAAAAATCAGGCGGCGTTTGCTATACCTGTCCGCAAGCCAGCCTCCAATCGGGCTAAAAATGGCGTAACTCCACTTAAACAACGCAGGCAGCAGCCCCCAGTTCGCATCATCCTGAAGAGCAGGGATGCTGATGCTGATGGAAGTCCGCATGGCGGCGAGCAACTGCCGATCGAGATAGTTCAGAAGCGCAACCGGGACTAGCAGAGCGACGATGATCCAAGCTGTGCGGGAATGTGATTGTGTCGCTTCCATTACTAGAATTTTGAAAAGCCCCATACCTCCGGTGACCTAACTCCCGGACGAACCTCACCACTCGGTATGACGAACTGTCCGTGCCACCTTGTCGTGGTCGGAACGGTCGCACGGGGCGCTGGCGTCTTTCCGTCTTCGTTCCATGTGTTCGAGGGGATGTCGTACGCGAGGATCGTTCCTGGAAACCCTGGATGTTGTTCCACCGGCTGAATGCCCGCACGGCTGCCGTCATCGCCACCGATGAGGTAAATCGTGCCAGCACGCGCCGGTGCCGGCGAAGGCGCTGCGACACACGGTTTCGGCAAATCGGCAAGACGCCTCCACCCTTCCTTCGCGTTGTATTGCCAAGCATCCAGAAGATAGCGCCTCACCACCTTTCCGTCTTTCATCTCTAGCGCGGCACCGCCGAAGACGAAGAAGTCGATTCCCACACCGGCAGCTACCGGTAGAATGCGCGCATCACCCGGCAAAGGCGGTAGTTCCCGCCAGTTTGGAGCGTTCAAATCCAATGCGAAAACCCTATTCGATGCGCTCTTTTCCCCGGGCTCGGCGCTTCCGCAAGCGACATAGACGGTGTCCTCTCGATCGCTGGCTCCCGCAGCATTCGCGAGCGGAATCGGAAGCGCAGGGAACGGCTCAAAACCGACCATCCCGTCCTTCACAGTTGCACGATAAACATCAGCATAATGGCGCTCTGAATCGCTCCCTCCGATGCAAAGAAAACTCGCACCCAACCCCACACTCACGCCGTATCCTAGCGGTCGCGGGAGCTTCCCAGCCTCGCGCCATGTGCCGTCGGGTTTGTCGAGCACCCACACGCGGTCGTGCCACACTTTCTTGCCGCCCTCCCACGGCATTTTGTCGGGGAAATTTGCGCCGCCGGCCACGACGAGCGATGTCCCACTCACACCGGCAAACGGTGCCGCCACTCCGAGCGGGTCGGGCAGTGATGGGAGTTGTTTCCAAACGAGCGTGTCATCGGCAAAAGCGAGCGCGGTCATGCTGAGAAATGTGGTGAGGCGAATTATCACTGGCAGAGAATTTCCAAGGTCACAGGCTGCACGCTAGGCAGCGCTGGGGCGTTGCGCGAACCAATATTCGATGTCTGGCTTTAAGACAGGTTTCAACCCGAACGCCGCGATTGCGGGTAGAGTGCGGAGAGTTCAGCAAAAAGAAAGCGGGTCATTGTAAGGAGGGAGCGATCAAACAACTCAAACCAAAAAACAACCATCACCCATAAAAAGAATAAGAAGACCGTGAGTGAACACAAAACGATATTTGGCCAGGACGACGACCTCATAAGAGGCATCGTGCAGATCACTGTGCAGGAGTTTCTTGAAGCCGAAATGAATGAAGCCCTTTGAGCAACCAAGAGCGAACGCAGTGATGGCCGACTGGGCTATCGCTGCGGGCATGATCCGCGCAAGCTCATCACCCGCGTAGGCACTCAGGAACTGCGCGTTCCGCAGGACCGGCCGGGGCGGCCCGCGCGGTCGAGGCGTTCGCGGAGTTCGTCCATCCAGAACACCGTCGAGGCCGACAGCCTGTGCAGCGACGCGGGCGAAAGCAGCACGACCGTTTTGTTCGCGACACGCTTGGCGGGTTTGCGCACCAAGAGCACCTCGCGGCGGCGGCTTTGCCCGGAGCTGATGAGCTTTTCCCGCTCCAACTCCGCAAGCGGTTGGCGGAGTGTCACACGGCAGACGGTGAGCGTGCGGCAAAGTCCCAGTTCACCGGGGAACCCCCGTGGCGATGGCCTCGCGCAGAATGACGACCGTCTGCGCGACGAGTGATACCAACTTCCGAAAATAAAGAGACGATGGGAGTAGGCGAAAAGACGGGCGCGTGGGCGCGCGGGCTTCTAGCCCGTTGTATTTGGCATCCTGCCGAATACCGCAATGTGGCTCCCGCGAGAGGGGTGGTATGTCTGAAGGTGCGCGTCTCGCTCCCCCGCGCCCGTCTTTTCGCCTCGCCTCAGTCTTTCTATTTGTGAGAGACGGTACCACACCCTGCTCTTACCCGCTGTCTCTCTATTTTTAAAAGATCGTATTCGGTCCAAATAAACCAGCCCTGTCACCGGTGTTGGCGACAGGGCTGGTCATGAATTTTATGCGTCGAGTTCGCTTATGCCTGCTTGCGGCGGCGGCGTCCGGCGAGCATGGCCAGTCCGCCGAGGAGCAATGCTGCGCTTCCGGGTTCGGGCACCACATACGTGACTGTGATGTCGTTGGTGTCGGTTCCGCCCATGTAGCTGATTTGGAATTCGTGCGCACCCACTAGGAAGTTTTCACCTTGATCCAGCACACCGCTCGCTCCTCCGATGTCAAACTTGAATCCGCCCGCAACTGCATCGGTGTCGTCGTTCGCTACGAGCGTGAACACATTTCCTGGAGTTGGCTGGAAGTTGAAGCCGACCGATAGCGTGAATGGAACGTTGGAGTCCAAAGTCACAGGTCCCACGACAGAGAGTTGGTCATACTCGGTGCCGACGGTAGTGCCGTTTAGGTCGAATACTGCCGACGCTCCACTGAATGTCAGTCCGCCGTTCATCAAGAGTTGGCCCGATGCCGTGCCGGTTGCTGCCCCAGGGTTGACTGTTCCGGCTGAGAGGGTCGCAAGGCCCGAGATGCGACCGGTCGTGCCGCTGGTGCTGTTTCCGGTGAGCGTCCCGCCATCCAAGGTCACTTGGCCGGAGATGGAGCCGGAGAGTTCGAGGACGCCAGCGAGGACATCCACCAAAGGCGTGCCCGTAAGTGCGCCTGTAACTTCCAGCGTTCCGTCCTGCACGATAGTCGAGCCCGTGTAGGCATTGGTTCCACCCATAATCAGGGTGCCAGCGGTCGTCTTGGTGAGTGGTGCGCCGCCATTGAGTTGGCTGAGATTCTGTAGGGTGCCCTGTTTGGCGTTGAGGGTGATTATGTTCCCAGCAGTGCCGATTGCATCGTTGGTCATATTCAGGATGCCACCATCGAGGTTGATGGTGGATGTCGTGGTCCCACCGCCCTGGGTGATGGCTGGATTCGAGGTGAATGTGCCACCGGTAAGGTTCAAGGTCGCGACCGAGGTTCCAGCCGTGGCCTGGGAGCCGAGGGTGAAGGCCGTGTTCACGGTGAATGCACCGCCACCGACGTTCAGCGTGCCAGTGGCAGTTGCAACGCCAGCTGCGGCCTTCGGAGCGATGTTCAAGGTGGCGACGTTGAATGTTCCCGCGTCGAATGAAACAGTGCCACTCGTACTCCCGGTACTGGTGCCATTGTTATTGGAAATGAGGAGCGTCCCGGCATTCACGGTCGCGACATGGCCGCGGAGATCCAAAGTGCCAATGGCGCCTCCGCCGGTACTGACGCCATTGATGTTAGCCACCGTAATATTGGCCGCGCCCGTTCCGACCTTGTTGGCAATCGTGACGGTTCCCGGACTTCCCGCAGTCTGGGAGACAAAGTTCAAGACGCCAGGGCCGCTGCCTTTTCCGATGCCAATATTGATGGTGTCGGCCTGGATGACATTGGTTCCGGTTCCCAGCGTTACCGTGCTGGGGCCTTTGCCATTTTGACCACCATTGTCGGCAACTCTAAGCGTGGTAGCGAGAATCGTGTTCGCCGTGTTTGACAGCAAAACGGATCCGGTCGGATTGAGTGTATTTCCAACACCGATATTGAAATCGGTTACGTTGGCCGAGAAACTTGCCAGAGCTGAAACATCCAATACAGCTCGGTTGAACCAACCATCGTTTTGAGTGCCGGTGCCTACGGTGCCTACAACGACGCTGGAGCCGTTGACGACCATCGATCCGCCTGTCGCGGTGAGTTTCGTGTCGGTCGGAGATCCCGCAGTGGCAGCGAAACCAAGGGTCAGACCGCTGCTGAACGTCAGCGTCGAACCAGTGCCGACGTTGATGGTGTTCGGGTTAGTGCTGTTGGTCTGCACAAGGCCCGCAGCATAGGTGATATTGCCACCAGCCAGGTTGAGGGTGCCAACGGCGGTGGACGCAGCAGCCGCACCGAAGGTGAGCGCTCCGAGAGTCTGAGCGCCAGCGGCCGTGTACTCCAACGTCCCGTCGTTTATCGTCGTCGCTCCGGTGTAGGTGTTCGTTCCGCCGAGTATCCACTTGCCGGTGCCGAGTTTTGAGACGGAGATCAACGCGCCACCGTTGGTGGTGTTCACGATGTTCTGGTCGATCTGGCCAATGCCGGCGGTTGAGCCACGGAGGGCCAGAGTCTTGATACCCGCAACGTTGCCCACGAGGTTGCCAGTCGCGGAGAACCGCAGGGTGCCGGTGCCCGCCATATCAATGGTGCTCGTTGCTGTGGATGCACTGAGGCCCAGTGTCTTATTCGTGACTTCACCCGTTCCCGTATAAATCAACGTGCCTGCACCAGCTGTGTTGCTGATCATAATTGCGGCGGGGTTCGTGCCCAGAGTCGCCCCGGTGCCGAGGTTGCCAGCGACGCCGATGTTGCCGATCGAGCTTACGCTGACGGTAGTGTTGAGCATCGCGGGACCAGAGAAGGTATTCGCGTTTGTCAGAACAGTCGTGCCACCGAGGTTCGGATGGAAGTCCACGCCAATGCCTGGGCTCCCAGCGATGAGCGAATTAACGGTCAGGGTGCCAGTTGATGCACCGAAATCCGCATAGTTCTGGCCTGTGGTCGCAGTGCCCGCAGTGCCGGTGGTTAGGGTGATGGTTCCGCCGTTCAGCGTGGCGTTGTTCGATGCGAGTAAGATACCTGCCCCCGCGTTGGCGAGTGACAGGTTGCCGCCGGTGAGATCCACGATGCCGCCGTTCGTGGTGATATTCAGAGTCTGGATCGTGCTGGTGCCCGAGAGGCTCAGCGTGGCTCCGGCCGCGAGGGAGTCTGTCACGATGAGGCCGGTTGCCGCTCCCCTGCTGAGGTTGCCGCTGAGGAGCGTGGTGCCGGTGCTGGTGCCATTGATCGTGAGCGTCTTCGCGCCAGCCGTTCCTCCCGCGATGGCCGAGATATTTCCGCCGACGGTGAGCGAGGTGCCGGCCAGGGCACTGTTGTTCGTAAGGACGAAGGTGCCGACCGTGGCATCCGTTCCGAGCGTCACGGCGCCAGCGCCGAGGTTCAGCGCTTGGGTTCCGGTGAAGGCCACGGTCGCCGCGTTGGTCCAAGTCTGCGCAGGATTGCCGGCCTGCGTGTGGGCCACGGTATCGGTGTTGTCAAAGGTGCCGCCGCTGAGGGTCAGGCGTCCGGTGCCGAGGGCGTTGTCGCTGTTGATGTTCAACAGTCCCGTGGCGAGTGTCACCCCACCCGAGGCGGCGGAGTTGTTGCCCGCCAGCACGCTGGCGCCGGAGCTACCCTGAGTGAACGCGGAAGCTCCACTGATCACGCCAGTGGAGGTCTGCGAGAGGCTGCCTGTGCCGCTGGTCGAGATCGCACCGCCGCCGGTGAGGGAACCGGTGAGACTGAGCGTGCCCGCAGTGATGCTGGTCGCGCCGTTATAGGTGCTGGCACCGCTGAGCACCAGCGTGCCCGGGCCAGCCTTGGTGAGGCCGAAGACGAATACTCCGTCACCAATCGCGCCGCCGACGGTCAAGACCTTCGCTGCGTTGCTGGTGGTGATGGTTGCGCTCGCACCCAGCGTCACGGCTCCGGTGCCGAGGTCCATGCTCTCCGTGCCAGTGAAGGTGAAGCTGCCATTCCAGTTCTGCGCGTTGTTGTTAGCGCTGGTGAGCAGCGAGCCTTTGGTGTTGTCGATGGTGGTGCCTGCGCCAATCGTCAGCGGGCCGCTACCGAGGGCGGCATCATTGCCCAAGTTCAGGGTACCCGCGCTGAGCGTCGTGCCACCGGAATAGGTGTTCACCGCGTTTAGCGTGCTCGCGCCAGCTCCGGAGAAGGTGAGCGACCTTCCGATGCCGGAGATGATGCCACCAAAGGTAATTCCAGTGCCAGTGCCGGGCGTGATGTTTGCATTGCCGCCGAGGGCGACCGGCGCATTGATGGTGTGACTGCCGTTCGAGGCCGAAATCGCGCCCGCGGCGATGCCATTGTTGAGGGTGATGGCATCGGTATTGGTGCCGATGGTGAAACTGTTCGCGTTATCAAAGATGATCGATCCGACGGTCTTGCCACCATTGAGCGTAACCGTCTGGGGAGTGAGCGCCAGAATTCCGAAGTTGGCTACTGCACCGAGGCTATTCGGTTGCGCCCCATCGCTCCAGTTTCCACCCGCGCCGTCAGTCGTCCAAGAACCGTCGCCGTTAGTGCCGCTCCAGTCGGAACTGACCGCGGTGCCGAGAACCAGTTGGATCATGCTGCCGGTGTCGTTGATGGCGTAAGTCTTACCTCCCTGGGAATTGGCGACTGTGAGATTGGCGGTCGAGCCTACAAATCCGGACAAGTAATTAAACAGGTCGTATGTCCCGTTGGCGGTCAGAGGGCTGACTCCGCCCGTAGTATAGAGGTTGAGCGCGCCGCCATTCAGCGTCAGTCCGCTGGCAGTGGTCACCGCCACCAGATCATTGGTGCCCCCAAATTCATAGGCCAACAGCGAGCCCGCATTGAGCGTAAGACTGCCGATGGTGAGCGTGCCAGCGGTCGTGCCCGTGGCTGGCGAGAGCATGCCGCCGGCGTTGATCGTTACGGAACTGGTGAGTGTGCCAGTTCCACCAAGGGTAGCAGCGCTGGCGACCGTGGTTGCCGACGAGGTGAGCGTAGTATTCACGATCAGCGCGCCAGCATCTACCGCCACGCTTCCGGTGCCGAGGTTGCTCGCGGCGGAGAGGATCAAGCTGCCGGGACCGGTCTTGGTCAGGTTGTTGTTCGTAGAGTTGACGCCGCCGCTGAGAGTCAATGCACCCAGCAAATTCGAGGTATCAATCGTTCCGTGGCTGGCCCCGAGGGTTACCACCTGATTGGCCACCAGACTCGCAGGACCCGAGCCCGTGTAGCTGAGGACGCCGCCATTGATGCCGATGGTGTTGGTGACAGTCGCGTTGCCGAGATTGGTCGCCGCGCCGAAGGCCAGTGTGCCGCCATCTACATTGAGCACCCCCGAGAAGGTGTTTGGTCCGCTCAATGTCTGGGTGCCGCTGCCGATTTTCGTGACGCCCAAGGTGCCGGCAGTGTTCTTGATGATACCGCTGAAGTTGTTGCCCGTCGCGTTGCCGGCACCGAAAGTCAAAGTCGGAGTGCCGCTGGTGCCATCCACCGTGCCGCTGCCGCTCAGTCCGTTAATGGTGTCGCTGAACCCAGCAAGGTTCAAAGTGCCGACGCCGGTGCCGTTGGTGTTGAGGATCACATTGCCCATGCCAGCTCCGTGCGGGAGCTGATTGGCCTGACCAAGAATCAGCGTCGCGCTCTTGCCGGCCGAGGCCGCAAAGTTGACCACGGTGTCTCCCGCGTAATCGTTGGCAAAGCCAGAGTTGTTCAACGTCACTGAGAATTGCGTAGCCGCCGAAGCGAGCGAGTTGATGTCCACCACCAGCCCGCTGGATCCCGTGACCTGCCCGGTGATTGCGACCGAGCCGCCTGTGGCGCTGTTGGAGGTGAACGTCGCAGGTGCCAAATTGGCCGTGATCACGCCAGTCAGGGTGAGCGCCGCTTCCGCCCGGATTCCCACGCGATCGGTGCCGAGCGCGGTATTGAAGATGATGGGATTGTTGAAGGTCGTCGCGCTCGCGAAGAATATCCCCGCTTTATCAGTAGCGGTCTGACCGATGATGATGGGGCCGGAGCCATAAGGCGTTCCAGTCACGACACCGGGCGAGAGGCGGGTTCCCAATACGCTGTTCAGCAGCACCACACCGCCGGAGAACGTGTTGGCGGTATTCGAGAACAAGGCACCACCGTTTGCGTTATTGAAGGTGATCTGTGTCTTGCGCGTGGCACCATCGGTGATGAGGGCGGCGACGGTGGTCGTAGCGGTGACGGTATTCAGCGCATCCACATACACGCCCGCGCCGGACGGCGTATTGACGGAAGTGGCGGTCGAGGCACCGGTGCTGGTGCTGGTATTGGTGATGGTGGACGTCGCCACGGAGGTGAGCGCGCCGATGCTGACGGTGTTGCCGTTGAGGTCGAGCACGGTACCGGCGGTGATACTCACTGGGTTGCTGGCGGTCAGGCCAGTGGCGGAGGCAATCTGGATGATGGATCCCGCATTGTTCGCCGTGACGGTGGTCGTTCCGGTGCTGTTGCCGCCGAAGACCATGGTTCCCGCATTGACGGAAGTGGCCCCTGTGTAGCTGTAGGTGCCGGAGAGGGTCAGCGTGCCCGCGCCGGTCTTGGTGAGGGTGGCCGCACCGCCCGCGAGGTTGGAGGCAATGATGACGTTACCCGTCGTGTTGCTGACAGCGTAGGAAGTTCCAGCCAGCGTGCCGTTTTCGATGGTGTTGCCGCTGAGTGCCGGTGCGGTGATGCTCACTGCGCCGACCGTCTGGGATGTGGTGCCGAGCTTGAGCGCGCCGCCATTCATCGTCAGGGTGTTCGCCGAGGTGCCCAGCGTGCCCGTGCCGCCGATGGTGAGACTGCCCGCGTCGATACTTGTGCCGCCGTTGTAGGTGTTCGTGCCGGTAAGGATGACGTTGCCGGTTCCGTTCACGCCGAGGCTGACCGCGCCGCTGCCATTGTTTGCGATGGCGGAATTCACCGTGAAGTTGCTGGCGGAATTATTCGTCAGGGTGAGGGAGCCTACCCCGTTCAGCACGTTGCCGCCGGCTGTGAGAAAGCCGTCATTGGCCACGGTGCCGATGTCCAGCGCGCCCGCAGTTGGATCCACGAGGATGCCACCCACCGCACCGAGGCGGAGGATGTCCGTGGTGCCCGGATCATACGTCGAGGCTCCGGTGCCGCCGACCGAGCTCTGGAGCAGGGTGTTGATATCCGTCGTGCCTGCGGCGAACGGGGTGATGCTGGCGGGTGATCCACCGGTGCCTTCGATGATGCGCACGTTGTCCGTCGTGAGGCTGGTGATCGTCTTGGTGCCTGAAGATTGGCGGGTGACGTCCGTGTAAGTGCTGAGGCCGACGATGAGGCCATCGGCGAGGTTGGTGGAGTTGGCGGCGTAATTCGCGCCGCCGACCGTGGCCCACGCGCCGAGGATGCCGTTGACGTTCAGGCTGTCAGTGGTGGCGATGTTGTCGGCGCTGAAGTTGACCGTCGCACCCGCATTGCGGGTGATGGTATTCAGGTTCAGGGTGGCAGTCGCGGCGGTTCCCACCACGTTGATGAGGCCACCCGGATTGAGGGTGGTCGAGAGCACGGTCTCACCATGAGTGCCGCCAGACAGCGTGACTGTCGTGCCACCACCCAGTGTCAGGGCCGCGGTGTCGGAGAGCTTGCTGTTATCCTGTGTCGAATAATCGAGCGTGAGGCCGCCCGCGTTGAGGGTGGTCGCGCCGGTGAAGGTATTGGCACCGGAGAGGGTGAGCGTGCCGTTGCCGATTTTGGTCAGGTTTCCGGAGTTGACGCCGCCGCTGACGACGCCAGCGAGGCTCACGCTCTGGGCGTTGGTGTCGATGGTCGCATTGGCATTCAGCGAGACCGGACGCGTGGCAGGCGAGGCAATCGTGCCAGTCGCCTGCAGTGAGCCACCGCTAAAGACGAGGCCATTGGTCGCAGCCGTTCCGTCGCCCAGGGCAGACGAGGAATTGGCGTTGATGATGCCCGCGCCGATCACGGTCTGGCCGGTATAGGTGTTCACTCCGGTGAGCACGAGGTTGCCGGCACCGGTCTTCACGAAACCGCCCACACCGCTGGCGTTATTGGCGATGACGCCGCCATACGTCAGAGTTAAGGAGGCACCCACATCCAGAACACCCGAACCGGTGCCGCTGGCGGGCCCGACATTGATGCCGCGTGCTGAGTTCACCGTGAAGCTCGTGGAGGCAGACAGACCACCGCCATTGAGGAGGATGTTGTCCGCCTGCGTCGCGCCGGGGACGGCACCGAGTGCGGCGTCCGCATTGAGCTGGAGGAGTCCATTGTTGACGGTGACCGCGTTCGACCCGGTCAGGTCGAGGGTCGCGGCGTTGTTGCCGGTGATGGCGAGAGTGCCGATACCGGTCTTGATGATTCCGTTGCCCGTGCCTGCGCTAGTGATGACACCGGCGAGGGTCTGGGTATTGATGGTGACACCGCCGCCAGTGACGGCATTCACATCGAGCGTGCGGGCAACACCGCTGGTTGTGCTCCACGTGGTCGGGCCGCTCAGGGTCAGCGTGCCAGCGCCGTAGTTCCCGAGGTGGATGCTGGTCGCGCTGTTGCCAAGGGTCACCGGGTTGGTGACGATGCGGCCGCCCGTGGCGTCAGCGGTGAGCGTGGTGTTGTTCCCGCTCACCAAGAGCGTGCCGCCCACGCCGATCGCGGCATTGTTTGCGATGGCGATGCCGCCGGCTTGGAGGTCCACGCCGCTGGCGAAGGTATTCGCTCCACTCAGGGAGAGAAGACCATTACCAGTCTTCGTGATGCCGCCGTTGGTGATGGCTGCGGTGATGCTCAACGTGGCGTTGAGCGGCGCGACGAGTTGCGAGTTGAACGAGAAGCCATTGACCACCATGGCGTAGTTCGTGGTGCCATTCAGATTGAGGCCGCCTGCGCCGCCGATCGTGGCGATGGCGTTTGGATTGCTGCCGCTGGCGGTGATGCCGCCTGTGAGGGTCAGCGCACCAGCACCGGCTGCCACAGTCGGACCTGTGGTCACGCCGCCGTCCACGTTGAAAGTCAGACCGGTGAGGGAATTCGCACCGACGAGCGTCAGAGTGGAAGGTCCGTTGAGCGTGACGGTGTTGGCAGCGTTAATCTGGCCCCCGTTCGTGACCATGGTCACCTGTCCATTGTTCAGCGTCAGGCCGCCTGCCGGAATCACGACCTGACCGACGCCACCGTTGAGTTGCAGGATATTGGTGGTGGGAGTATTGCCAGCCCAGCCGTTGACCACCGTGCCGCCACTGTAACTGTTGGCACCATTGGTCAGTGAGAGGGTTGCGGCGTTGTATCCGGTAAAGATCAGGCGAACAGCGTCGGTTCCGTTATCCACAATCCGCGAATTGATCGTGAGGGTTTGGCTGTGGCTGCTGATGAAAAGCCGATCCATGTTGGTGTCGGCGGTGCCACCCGCAGTCAGGCGTCCGTCATCCACAAGCTCGCCGATCACCACGGAGGCGCCGGAAGGCTTCAACAAACCGCCCGATGTCAGATTTAAGATCTCCGCAGTGGCCCCGGCCGCTCCGAAGGTCACGTTACTCGCGCCGCTAATCGACAGTGAGTTCAAGCCCATGTCCGCAGCGACCGTGCCGACCGCGGCGATCCTGATGTTCTGCGTCGGTTGCGTCGTTCCCGGAATGACCGTTCCGTCGAAGCCGGCATATCCAGCGGACGACAAGGGAGCGATGCCCATGGTCGCGTTGTAGGATGAGAACTCATTGCCGCCACTGACTGCCCACGGCAGGATGTTGTTGACCAACAGAGCTTCAGCGCCGTCGAAGTAGAGGCGTGCCGCGCTGCCAATCTGCCCAGCGAAAGTGTTAAAATTGGTCGTGGCATCGCCATCACGGGTGAACGATGTGAATCGCAGTTCGTTCGTTGTCGTCCCGGTGCCGGCAGCCATGTTGAACTGGCTGGCGCCTTGGGCAAGATTCAGTGCTCCAAGCACTTCCACGTTGTTCGCGTTACTGTTGCGACCGTTATAAACAATATTGCCGCCGCGGAATGTCACTGGAGCACCATCCCGGACACGGTCTGCCATCCCGAGTGTTCCAACCTGGTTGTCAATGATGAGCTGGCCGCCGTAATCGATACCGATGGAACTCGTTCCGGAAAGCCGCCCGGCATCCCGTAGGGTAATCGTGCCGCCGGAGATCAGGGTCGCGCCCGTGTAGTCGTTGTCGCTATAAACCGAGGTGGCGCTAGCCGTGCCGCCGCGCTGGAAGGCCACGCTGCCGGTGATGACACCGCCCCAGTTGCGTGCGTCGGAATTCGTCACCAGCGTGGAGCCTGCGCCACCGGTGACGATGGCCGTCGGCGTGGAGTAAGCGCCATCGGAGAAGAACCCCCGCACCTGCTGAGAATTACCGTTCAGATCGAGCGTCCCGCCGGCATTGATCGCCATGAAGGAGTTGGCAGCATCCATGAAGAGGGTGTTATTCCCCCCAGCCAGCTTGAGCGTGCCCTGGTTGATGGCCGTCTGGCCGATAAAGGCATTCGCCTTATTCAGGGTCAGGATGCCAGCGCCGGTCTTGGTCAAGTATGCAGGGCTGCCTCCTGCACTGCCAACCAGGACCGAATCCAAGGTGAGATTGGCATTGGCATGGAAGATTACCCCGCCCGTGCCGCCGGAAGTGACCAAGCCGCCGGAAATCGTGGTGGCAGCCGTGTTGAAGACGCCGCCGACGGTCGCGCCACC
>CAMDQC010000091.1 GCA_945905735.1 Prosthecobacter debontii
ATACATGACCTGACGTTCTGGAAAGCCCTGATTGAGAGAGGCCCTTTTCGCGTCACTGCGGCAAGACTTCGGGGCACTCATCGGGCCTCTCCGGTAACGTGTAACGGTCCGGGGACCTGTCAACGAGTTGAGCGACCGCCCGCGCAACGCGCGAAATGGACGCCGGAGGGCCATTGCTTGGGCAGAGCGAAGCGCTGAGATTCCAAATAATTTCCGATCAATTTTGAGTTTCTGGAATCGCGGGCATCCAAAAATCGGGCTTCGGTTGCGAGGGCGGGAGGAAATGGCCTTAATACGTGGACATCACCGGACATGGGCGGACAGGGTCTTAGAAAAGGTCTTAGATTCACCCACCTTGCTTCGTAAGTCCCTGATGGAGAGGGGAGCGGAGAGGGAGGGATTTGAACCCTCGATACAGTTTCCCGTATGACGCTTTAGCAAAGCGTTGCTTTCGACCACTCAGCCACCTCTCCAGTTGCTCGGTCAGCGGCGGGGAGATAAATCGGTCCGCCGCCCTGCGTCAAAGGCTTTCTGCCGACGCCTGCTAAAAATCCGTATTTGCCTCGGCGAGGTCGAGCTCTTTGATCCACACATTCCGATAGCGCACGTCGTGGCCTTCGTTTTGCAGCTTCAAGCCCTGCGGCGAATCGGTGATTCCTTTGCCCCCGTCGTTGCCGCCATCCACGCCCGAGTTTTTGCCGCCCCATACTTGGGTGATCGCGATGTTGGTGTGAACTTTCTGGCCGTTGAAATACATGGAGACGATGGCTTTCTCGCTCAGCTTCCCGTCCTTAAACCGCGCGGCGCGGAAGACGATGTCGTAAGCGTTCCATTTGCCCGTGCCCGCGTAGGCGGCGTAGGGCGATTCGGTTTGGTTGATGACGGCGCCCATCCCGTGCGGCGTCTTGTCGCCGTCGAGCACTTGGATTTCGTAGCGGTTCTGCAAATACACGCCGCTGTTGCCGCCGGGCTTGGCGACGAAAAATTCGATGTGCAACCGGAAGTCGCGATACGCCTTCTTCGTCACGATGTCCGCAGTGCCAAATTTACCGCCCGCAGCCACCGGGTCATCGCTCATCACCACGGTGCCCTTGTCCACAGCGTCATCCACGATTTTCCATTTGATGGGCAGCGCAGATTTGAAACCCGGCCCTTCCCAATAAGTCCACTTTTCATCGAGCATCGCGCGCGAGCCATCGAGGACGACCTCGGCTCCGGCGATAGGTTTAGCAGACACGCCGACTCCATCGGGAGCGGCGAATGCGGTGACGGTGAACGCGGCGAGTAGTGCGAGTTTCATGGCACTGAGAGGCGAAATATCGCGACGCATTGCAAGCCTCGTCTTTAGAAAATCCACGCCGTCGGCAGAGTGCCCGGCCCACGGGGCATCATCCCTTTCCTCCCCGGCAAACCCGCCCGAACGTCCGGCAAGTTTGCCCAGTTTCCCGGCAAAGCCGCCCGACTCTCCGGCAAGTTTGCCGCACTTTCCGTCAAGGTTGACAAACGTTTCGGCAAACTTGCCGGAACTCCCGCGAACCCGCCCAACTGTCCGGCAAGCTTGCCGGACTGTTCGTCAAGCTTGCCGGAAACCCCGGCAAGTTTGACAAAAGCCCCGTCAAACCCGGAAAACATTCCGGCGGACCCGGAGAAAACCTCTCCAAGCCCGCCGGATCTTATGGCAAACTGAACGCCGAGTGCGGTGCGCTATGGCGAACCGCTGGTGCCGGGGTTCACCGAGCCGCTGCCGCCGCGGCTCTTATTGAGCTGCTTGCGGATGGCGAGGACTTGCTTGCCCTTGGCCGATTTCTTGCCCAGCGCGCCCGCGCACACGTCGATGATCGATGTGATCAGGTCGTAGAGCGACTGAGCGGAGAGCTCGTATGCTGCGGTGGAGGCCTTCGCCTCCTGTTTTTTTGCCTCCTGTGCGGATTCCTTTTGCACCGTGTCGGTCTTCCCGTTGGTGACGATCGTATTGAGCGGCCCCGGCGAGACGTTCTTCGCGGTGAGTTCGGCGGTATTGTCAGTGATGAACTGGTTCAGCTTGTCCGCCGCGCCGAGCAGTTCGTTGGATTTGTAGCCCATATATTTACGAATGATGCAAAGGGCGTCCAGATTTGTGTTTCAATGAAACGGCCCGGCACGCCCACCCCGCCTCTCGGCATTGCAAGCGTGTGGGAAATTTACGCAGATTTATAAACGCGCAAGGGGAAGTTTCGGCGAAGCTTGGCGGAGCGGTATGAGTGAAGTCCGCTCCAGACGGGATTTTGATTCGCAATCGCTCGGGAAATGCGTCAGATGTGGGGAAGTATGAGCTACATCAAGGAAATCGCGCTGAAGAACTATCGGTCCTTTGTGGATGCCCGCTGCCGCCTCTCGCCCTTCACGCTCATCGTGGGGGCGAATAATGCGGGGAAGTCGAATTTGTTGAAGGCGTTTGCGGATTTGTCGATGTTCGTTTCCCGACATGGCGATGTGGACGATTGGTCTCAAAAGCGGCATCACGCATCGAAATCTTATGATGTCGAAATCCATGCCGATTGGGATGACGCCGGACCCTTGACTACACGGATGCTAACCGATGAGGAAATGGAGGAAGCGAGGAAGCGAAGAGAGGAAATGAGGAAGCAATGGGAGGCCGCCTTGGATGGACAACATCCTTTTAAACCAGCCCCCGCTGCGAAATACAGAGGCTTCACCGGGACGCTTTCCGTTTATGCGTTCGACCCCACTGTAATCGGCAATCCCGAAGGTGGAGATGCAATCCCCTTCATTCGACCAAACGGTGCAGGTGTATCTTGGATTCTGGATAAATGGAACTCCGGCGCAAAAGCCGGTCGCGAGCGTTTCGCCCAAGTCGTCGCCGACCTCCGCCGCTGTGTCCCCGAGATCGAAGCGCTCAGTTTCTATGACGTGGTTGCGGGCAAGCGCGGCGTGCAAGTAGAACAGTTCGGGTTGCCGAACCCCGTGCCGCTGTCGGAAGTCTCCGACGGCACGCGGCTCGTGCTCGCGATTTTGACGCTAATCAATTTGGAAAGCCCGCCGCCGGTGATTCTGCTGGAGGACATCAATCGTGGTCTGCACCCGCGCCTTTACGAGCGCATCGTCGAGTTTCTGCGGACGATTGCAAATGAGGGGAAGACGCAGATCCTCGCGACGACTCATGATCCTTATTTGATCGATGAGTTCCGTGACAATCCCGAGGCGGTGGTGATTGTGGAAAAGAAGGACGCTGCGAGCACTCTGTCAAATCTCGATGACCGGCTGAAAACATTTTTGGAGCCCGGCGAAGAATTAGAGATGCCGTTGGGGCAGGTCTGGTTCAGCGGTCTGGTGGGCGGTGTGCCGCAGATGAAACTGCCGGAGATTCTAAAACCCGCAAAGCCGTGAGCCTTCTCTATATCGTCGCCGAAAGCGGAGCCGATGCCGCGTTTTATGCGTTGTGCGCCGCGCGAATCACAGGCCATGAATTCATGCCGATCCCATTGGAAAATCGGAAAGCGGACGGCGTGGAGATGGTGAAGGTGCAGCTCAAATATGCGCTACGGCAGGCGCGGGGAGCGGCAAGTGGAGGAGATGCGGTGTGCTTCATCGCGGCGATGGATAATGACCGCGCACCGCATCCCGAGAATGCCGCGATGGACCGGAGTAAACTTTCGCGAAAGGATCGCGATGAGCCCAATCGTGCAGAATGGATGCGCGAACTCGTGGCGAGTGTGTTTGGCCAAAATACAACCGCATGGCCGCTGCCGGTGGCACTCGCGGTGCCAGTGGAGATGCTGGAGTCGTGGATATTCCGTGCGGTTTCGCCGACGGAGCCGCAGCCGACGCCTTTATTTTCCACAGCCGATAGCGAGAGTGCCCGAGCGTATTATTCGCAAAGTGCGACCCCTCCACAATGGAAGGATATTGTAGCGGAGAAACAATCGCAGATGGGCATTTCGGATAAGCGTGCTTTTCAAGAAATGGCAGCGCGTGAGCTGGACGCGGTCGCGCTCGCGGCGCGGTCGTTGAGCTTCCGCATGTTCAAAGAGTGGCTCGACCAATGGCCGAAAGCGGTAGCGACGGAATAGTTTTCGAGAAATCCGACTATGCACCCTTCACGCAAATGCAAACCGCCGCTCTACTTGATGGCATGGCCCGCTTCGGTGGGCGGGAGTGAGACGAAGACGGGGGCGACGGCGGAGTTGCTGGCGGGGCTCTACGATATTGTGTGGGTGCCGAATGACGATGCTTCGCTCTCGGACAGGAAGGCGCTGAAGTGGATCACTTCGCGGGGGATGCGGGCGGCGCGGTGGGCGGACTTGCCGCGCAAATTGGCGGGGACGGCGCTGGCGATGTGCAACATTCCTTTTCTCACCGATGGTCGCGCCGCGGAGGCAAAAGGGCGCGGTCTGCGCGTGGCGTGGGGCGGCGAGATGATGTGGGCGATTCCGGGTGAGTTGGGGGCGATCGCGGCGGGGCTGGTGGATACGGTGTTGTTCACGGGTGATGGGCAGCGCGAGGCGCTGACGCCCGCTTTTTTGACGGCGCTGGGCGGAAAGTCGGGGCGGGCGGAGCGCGTGGTTGCGGCGCATCCGGCGCATGGCGGGACGCAGGGCACGCTGCGCGGGAAGTGTGGCGCGGTGCGCTGGGCGACGGTGGGGAATTATGTGAACCCGGATGCGTTTCCTTTTCTCGACCGCTCGCGGCGGCGGAAGGATGCGCCGCTGGTGATCGGGCGTCTTTCGCGGGCGGACTGGGGCAAGTTTCCGGCGGATTTCCCGAAGAGTTACGAGCGACTGGGGCTGCCGAAGGATACGCGGTTCCGGGTGATGGCGTGGTCGCCGGAGCTGAAGAAACGGTGGCCGCGCTGGAGGCCGTCGAAGCAATGGGAGTTGCTCCCGGCGATGGCGGAGCCGCCTGCGAAGTTCCTGCAATCGCTGGATCTGTTTGTGTACGATACGCACCCGACTTTCTCGGAGAGCTGGGGCCGCGCGGTGGTGGAGGCGATGCTGACGGGCGCTGTGCCGGCGTTGCCTCGTGATGCGCGGCATCATTTCGTCCGACTGGCACCGCATCATTTCGCGTCGGTGCAATCCCCCGCGCCACGGCATTGGCGGGGGCAGGTGCAGCTTCTGGCGGAGCGAAGGGAAATACGGCAGTATATGTCTAAATTTGCGGCCACGTTTGCCCGCGAGGAATTGTGCGACGCGGCAAAGCATCGCGCATCGTGGCAGGCGGCGCTGGGCGCACGTTAGTCGCCGGGCGCTATGCGGTGCGGCAGCCGACGGTGAGGAGGACGTTGGCCCAGAGCGCCTGGTCGGCGGTCTGGATGGTGAGGATGTGGTCGGGGCTTTCGACGGCTTTGTAGAAGTCCCATTTGGAGATGGGCTCGATGGTGGTGACGCCGGACTCTTTCGCGAGGCGGCGAAACTCGGGCCATGCGGGGGGCTCGCCGAATTTGGCATAAGGATCGTCGGCGGGGATGCCCATGGTGTTGAGGATGTCGATGTTCACGACGCTGAGAATGGCCTCCAGCACTTGCGCGACGGTGGGGACGCCGGGCATGAGTTGCAGGCAGACGAGCTCGGCGTTGGGGCCCATTTTATTGACGGCGGGGTAGTTGCCGTCGGTGATGAGGATCTTCGAGTGATGCCCGCCGCGCGCGATGACGCGGAGGATTTCCGGATGAAGGAGCGTGGTTTTGAGCATGGACTATTTGGTGTCTTCGGGCAGCGGCTGGCCTTTCGTCTCGGGCAGGAATGGGAGGGCGATTAAGCCAAGCAGGTAAATGCCGCTGATCCAGCAGGCGGCATCGCGGAAGGCTTCGAGCTTGGCGGCGGCTTTCGCGAGGTCGGTGGCACCGGCGCCGAGTGCGGCGATGGCTTGGTCGCCGAGGTTTTTTTGCAGGACGCCAAGGGTGAATGGACCGCTGGCAGCGATGAACCGGCCTACGTTGTAGCAGAAGCTAGTGCCGGTGCTGCGAAGGCGCGTTGGGAAGAGTTCCGGCAGGTAAATTGCGAACCCGGCGAACAACGCGAGCTGGAAGAAGCCCATGACGGCGCTCATCCAAATGTCGGCGCGGGTTTGGAAGTTGCGGAAGAAGAAAATGGTCGCGGCCATCGCGCAGATGAGGCCGATGGCGAACGCTTTCTTCCGCCCGATGCCCTGCGCGAGTTTGCTGAAGACGATCATCCCGAAGAATGCGCCGATGTTTTGCACGATGAGGTTTGCAGCCATCCACCACTGGGATTGTGCGCCGATTTCTTTCGGCGTTAATTTTAACGCGGGGTCGCTCAGCGCGGTTTTGATCGCGGGCACTACGAGGGAGCCGCTGAAGAAGCCGACGCCCCACAGTCCGACGACTGCGGCGACGCACAGGAGCATCCCGAACAATGCGCTGGGCCGCCAGCGTGCATCGCCCAGCAGGCTTGCGTAGGAGCCCATCGCTTTTGTCGTTCCGGCGTCTGCGGCAGCGCGGGCTTGCAGCCATTTCTCGGGTTCTTTGAGCCGGAGCATGATGAAGACGCAAAGAAATGCGGGAGCCGCACCGATCCAAAACAGGTATTTCCACGATACCGCGGGGTCCACTCCCGAGAGCGACATCGCGCAGAGCCCGGCGGTGACGTTGCCGACTGCGGAGAGTGCCTGGAGAAGTCCGAGTGCTTTTGCGCGGCATTGCTCGGGCAGAGAATCCGCGACGAGGGCGACTGCGAGGCCGAAGACGCCGCCGACGCCGAGCCCGGTGATGAATCGGTAGATGAAGAACTGCGTGATGTTCGCGGAGAATGCGCTGAGCCCGGTGCAGATGGAGTAGATGAGCACCGTGATGGCGAGCGTTTTCGCCCGCCCGATTCGGTCGCCGATGGAGCCGAAAATCAGACCGCCCGTCGCCCAGCCTGCGACGAAGATGGCCATGGCGTTTGCGCCATTTTTGGTGACGAGCGCCGGGTCCACTTTGGAGAGTTCCAGCCCGCCCTCCGCCGCGAGCAGGGCGCGAATCGCGTTATCCCGTGCGAGGATGAAGAGCTGCTGGTCGAGGCAGTCAAAGAGCCACGCGAGGGACGCGACGATGAAGACGAACCAGTGATATGCGGTGAGTTGTTTGTACCAGGGACGGTCGGAATCTTGTGCCATAGAAGGCGCGGACACTGCCGAGGGCGATTGTTCGGCGCAACTCCGAATCTCTACGGCTTCGCCACGCGGTAGAATCGCTGCGGGTGCAGCGCCACGTCGGGGTCGGTGTAGATCGTGGTGGGGCCGCTGGCGATGACGGTCACGGGCGTCCAAGTAATGAGGTCGTCGCTGCGCTGCACAACGTAGCTATTTCCCGCGACGCTGGGGAAAGTGATCGTCGCCTCGGTGGGCGTGTAGGTGATCGTGGCGCTCGGGAGCGAGTTCGCGTCGGTGTCGCTCGTGCCGAAGTGCGCCTCGGCGTCGGCGTAGAATCCGTCGGCGTCGGCATCGGGAATGACGGTGAGTTGGTCCACGAATCCGGCGTCGAGGCCGGAGCGGACGAAGTCGTCTTTGATATAGGCCCACTTCAGCGTGTGCGTCCCGGCGGGCAGCGTGAAGTTGCGCAGCGTCCAGCCGACTTCGCCTTCGATGGCGGCTTGCTCCACGTCATCAATATAGAACCGCAAGTAGTCGTAGTCCTTCTCGGACGACACGCCCCAATAGAACGAGCCTTTCGCCGGGCCTTCCACGGTCGTCGTCATCACGCTCTGCGAAAGGTCGCCGATTGCGCCACTGCGCGCGGCGTCTTGGCCGTCGTGGGAGTAGAGCGTCTGCGGCATCCATACCGCCGCACCGGTAGTCACGAACGCTTGCCCCGGCGCATCCACGGCTGCGGCCAGCCCCTCGGATAAAGAGCCGACGTTGATCGTCAGCTCCGCGCTCCCCGTGCCGAAAGTGTTCGTCGCCTCGATAGTCACGATGTGCGTGCCGACGGCGGGCAGCGTCCCCGAGATGAGCCCAGTCGTCGGCGAAATCGCCAGCCCCACCGGCAAGCCCGTCGCCGCGAAGCTCGTCGGCGCATTCGTCCCCGTGACTTGGTAGCGGAAGGGCACGCCCGCGAACGCGCTCGCTGTGCCGCCCGTCACCACAGGCGGCGTGGTGATGGGCGTGAGCACGACTTCGTCGATCCACCCAGCATCCGACCCGGTGGCGATGATCTCATCCTTGAAATAATCGAAGTCCACATTGTGCGCGCCGGGGCCGACAGAATACGTCACCGTCGCCCAATTTTGCTCACCGCTGATGAAGGCGCGGATGACGCCATCCACGACGAAAATGAGGTAGTCGTAGTTTGCCTCCGACGACACTTTCCAGCGGAAGGAAATCGTCGTCGGCCCGTTCACCGTCAGCTCCATCCCGGTAAATTCATTGTGCGCGATCGCCCCGCTCTGCGCGGCATCCACGCCATCGTGCGTGGTCGTCGTTTGCGAAAACCAAGTGCCGTCGCCGAAAGGAACGATCTTATCCGAGGTCGGCAGCTCCACCGCCGTCGAGAGCGCCGGGTCCGCGCCGAGCACTTGGAATACTGCGAACTCCGTCGTCGTCCCCGTCGCGTTCGTCGCGCTGATGTTTCCAAAGTAAACGCCCGCGCCGCCCGTCGGCTCGCCGGTGATTGCGCCGGTCGCCGTGTTCACCGTCACGCCCGGCGGCAGGCCGAGCGCGTCGTAGGCCGTGGGGAAATTCGACGCCGTGATTTGATGCGCCAGCACCGCGCCCTCGCGCATCGCGATGCCGAGGCTCGATGTGATGACTGGCAGCGGCAGCGGCCCCGTCGCGGGCGAGCCGTAGAAAGTGATCGTCGCCGCGTCGAGCGTGCCCACATCGCCCACGCTCGCGTCCACGGCGCGCAGCGTCCAGTTTCCCTCCGAGCGTTCGCCCCAGAAGTGCGTGCTCATAAACGTCCAGTCGAGGTTCGCCCCGCTGTCGTTCAGCCGCGGGCGCGCCAGCCGCGAAGTCATCCCGCTCGGCGAAGTCAGCACCCATTCGATGTTCCCGCGATATTGATGCGTCGCATTCACATGCACGGTGACGTGCTCCACGCGCAGGCTATTCACTGCCGCCACGGTATATGTGTGCGAGGCTCCCGCGCTGCTGCCGTCCGGGATTTCTAAAGCGAGCGCCGGAGCTGCGATGGCGTGCGTTTGCAGCGCCGCGAGGTTCGTCCAGCCCACCGCCATCGTCGTCGCCGCCGTGGCATCCACCAGCCCCGCGCCATACTTCACATTAAACTGAAAGCCCGCGCCGTTCGTCGCCCAGCCGCCGTTGTCCGTGTCAATTTTCCTGGAACTCCGCACGAGGATTTCCTGCACGTCGCGATAGCCGAGAGCGGGGTTCGCTTCGAGCATCAAAGCCACGACGCCCGCGACGAGCGGAGTCGCCGCCGAAGTCCCGCCGAAGGTCCGCGTGAAGTCCGCGCTGGCATAGTCCGAGCCGCCGCCCGCGTTGTAGCCCGTGCTGCCCGCGAGGTCCGTCGTTGTCACGGCTTGCGCGCCGCCATTTGAGGGAGCTGTCACCAAAATGTTCGCGCCCGGCTCGCTGTAAGACGCCTGCCGCCCCGCGTCCGAGATCGCCGAGACTGCCAACGCGTAAGGCGAGTTTGCCCAGCCGTCGTAGTTCGAATCATCGCCGCTTTGGTTCCCATTTCCGGCCGCCCAAAGGAACACCGTGCCAAGCCCACCACGGCCCGTCGCCGTGGCATCCGCCAGCGCCGCGATGCCCAGCGGCCCCGGCCCGCCCGCGCCGAATCCCCCATCGAACGGCCCCCAGCTATTGCTCTTCACCCCGATGATGTCCTTGTGCCACGCATACGCATCCGCCTCGTCTGCATCGCTGATGGGGCCAGCGATCAAGCGCATCCCCACGAGCGTCGCCAGCGGCGCGGAGCCCGTCCCGCCCAGCGCATTATCGCCCCGCGACGCCGCGACGCCCGCGCACGACGTGCCGTGGAAATCGCCCGCGCCCGGCGAGGGATCATTGTCTAGATCATTGAAGTCGTAGTCGTTCAGCGTGTCGGTATTTGGCGAGAGGTCCGGGTGCGTGACTTGCATACCGTCGTCCACGATGCCGATGCGAACGCCCGCGCCCTTCCACGAATCCCACGCAGAAACAACGTTCGCATCAATGCCCAGCGTCCCGCCATTTTGCCCCGTGTTGCGCAGATGCCATTGATAGCCGGGGTTCGCCACATTGTAGGAAAAGAGCGGATCGTTCGGCACGAAACGCCGGACATGCTGCCGCGCCAGCATCGGCTCCGCCGACACCACTCCCGCCGTTTTGCGCAGTCGCGCCGCGCCGCCCAGCGCCACATCCGGCGCACCATCGAGCGTGACGACGGTATATTTCCCCCGCACCTCCGCCGCGACGAAACCGGGAGCCGCCGCCACATTCACACCCGGCGCAGCCTCCACTAGCACACGCTTCGTCAGCCACCGGCGATTCCCTTCCACTCGCGGCGCTCCCTTTGGGTAAAGCACCCACTCACCCTTCTTTCCCAGCTCATTCGCAGCGCGGGAATACTCCTTCCCTGCGACGACGATTTGAGCACGAGCGGCGTCGCCGAGGACGAGGAAAAGAAGGAGTGAAAGGAAAGAAACGCGCATGGTTGGAGACGAGGTAAGCGGAGGGAGGATGGCACGCTCGGGGAAAAGTTCCACCGCATATTCCGGCAGCCTTCCTCACTCTCCAGCGGCAATGTTTAACAGCTCTCGCGCAATGTCGCGCAGTTCCTTATCCGGATCAGAAGTCGCGGCTTGGCGGATGTATGCCTTCGCGGCGGGAGTGCTAAATTGAATGAGCCCATCAAGAGCCGCGCGGCGCACATTGCGCGCTTGGCCGCTGAGGGCGCTGCCGAGAAGGGCGACTTTTGCGGCGGTGTCGGTGTCGTGGTCGGTCTCGGCGATCGCTCCGATCAGGGCTTCTCGGACGTTCGGATAACGCTCATTTTTCCACAAGCGCACGACTTCGGCGAGGGAGGCGGGAGTATCAATGGCGACGAGCGCGCAGATGGTCTGGGCGCGCTCGGTAGGGTCACTGGTCTGGTGTATCTCGCGGACAAGTTCCTCCGGCGTAATAGTGGGAACGGGCGGGGCTTTCGCAGGCTGAGCGTCATCGTCGCTTGGCGACTTCGGCTGGGAAGGTTCGGCGATGGCAGCCGTTGGGGAAAAAGAGTGAGTGCTCTGAACTCCGATCGCTTTTACAGGCGATGGCTGAGCGGGAGGAACCGCGTCGGGCGTCAGCCACCAAACGGCGATAGCGATGACCGCAGCGGATGCCGCGATGGATGCGTAGATAAAGGCGATTCGGGATTGACTCACAGTGCTTAATAGTCGAGGTTTTCTCACTCTCAAAAACAAAAAGCAAACCATCCGACCTTTGGCGCTCGATACTCCACCAGACATCACGTTTTCCACCTTGCAGAACAACTTCCCGGAACAACAACAAAACAACCAAGACCAATGAAAACTAGACTATTAAAATCACTCGCTGCGGCAGCAATGCTCGGCCTCACATTCACGCCGGCGATCGTCCGCGCTGCGGACCATGCGGACTCACCGACGGTCGGCGGCGACCAAGGTGCGGACCTCGCAGACATCTACGCGTTCCTCGACCCAACCGACAACGAACAGGTCATCCTGATCAATACCATTCGCGGCTTCATCGTTCCCGGTGAAGCGGGCAACTTCGCCTTGTTTGACGAGGATGTGCGCTACACGTTCCAGATCGAGAATACGGGCGATTCCAAGCCGGATTTCTTCATTGATGTGAACTTCAACGGACGCCAAGTCCCGCCGGTGCAAGTCAAAGGCGCAGTGCCAAATATCCCAGGCTTTGCCGTGCCACGCACGAGCCAAGACGCGCTCATCTCCTTCCGAGGCAAGGCGCCTGCAAACCTCGCGGGCGCAAAGGGCCGCTCGCACGCCCCCGTGACACAGCCAACGCTCGCCGCCGCACCGCCCGCGGAAATCATTACCGATCTCGTCAACGCAAAAGGCGATGCCCTCAACATTAAGTTCTTCGCGGGCGAGCTAGACGATCCGTTCTTTTTCGACATCCCGGCCTTTGTCCGTTTCGCAGCGACTGCACGCGCCGCAACAGCGGGGACAGGCGCGCTCGACCCAACACTTCTCGAGCGTGGTCGCGATACCTTCGCGGGCTACAACGTGATGACCATCGCCATGCGGATGCCCGCCTCGATTCTTCGTGGCACGGGGACTGAAGCACCGACGAAAATCGGCATCTCCTGCACGGGTTCCCGCAAGACGGAGCGTTCTGTGAAGGGAGAGAAAGTCGGCAGCGGCGGCTACGTCACAGTGGACCGCGAAGGTCTCCCCGGCGTGAACGCGCTGTTCATCCCTTACAACCGGAAGAACGCCTTCAACGGAGGGAGCACGTTCGGAGACGCAAAGGGCGAGTTTTTCGCCGACATCGCCGGGACACTCACCGCGCTCGGCACAAACTCGCAGAACATTGCCACGCTTGCCAGCATCGTGGGGCTGCCCCCTGTATTCCCGATTCCAAAGAACGGCGCACTCGGCCGCGGCGACATGCTGCTCCTAGAGACCGACGCGGCAGTGGCTCCGAACACAGGCTCGGGCGCAAATGGCTTCCCGAATGGCCGCCGCCCCGCAGACGACGTGATCGACATCGTGCTCGGCCTGGTGACGAACGGAGCCATCACGACGGGCGACAGTGTGAACACGAACGACGTGGCCTTCCGCACCGTCTTCCCATTCCTCGCAGCGCCAAACCAGCCGCTCGCGAACGGCGCGACGGATAACACGAAAAACTAACTCGGCTCACTGCTGAAATCTCATCTCCGTGCCGGTTGCATTGCAATGATGCAGCCGGCACGGTTTATTTTATAGCCATGAACTGCTTCCAATCCATCGCCGCGACTTTGCTATTCCTCTCGCTCCAACTACCCGCGCAGGACGGGCTGCGTTTTCTGGAAAAGCGGATCGCTGAAGACCCGGACGACTTCATCGCGCAGACGCAATACGGCTCGCGCTGCCTCGATGAACTCCGCGACACGGGCCGCATGGAGTGGCTCGCTCGCGCCGAAACGGCGAAGCGAGCGGCGTTCAAAGGAATCACGCCGGAACAAAATCCCGGCGGTGTCTTGCTCGAAGGGAGAATCGCACTCGCTGGCCACCGCTTCGCCGATGCGCTGGCTGCTGCCCGTCTTTACCGCGAATTGCAGCCGGAGAAACCGGCGGGCTTACGAGTGCTGTTCGACGCGCAGTTTGAAATCGGCGAATACGACGCGGCGGCTGCGACGCTTGCTTTACTCGAAAAAGCCCAGCCTCACAGCGTGGACGCCGCATCGCGCGGGATGCGGCTGGCGTGGATTCATGGTCGCGTGGCGGAGGCAGTGCGAGCGGCGGAGGAGTGTATCGCGGTCGCAAAAGTGCTGACGCCACCGCAACCGCAGGTGCTCGCGTGGTGCCTCGTGCAACGCGGGGAGCTTGCGTTTCGTATGGGCGATTTCCCCACTGCCGACGAACACTACACCGCCGCACTGGCCGTCGTGCCGCGCGGGTGGTCGGCGCAGGAGCATCTCGCCGAACTGCGCGCCGCACAGGAGCGCACGGACGAAGCTCTCGCGCTGCTCGACGAAGTCATCGCAGCGACAGGCCGCCCGGAGTTGCGCCAAGCGGCGGGCGATGTCGCCAAGGCTGCCGGGCGCGCTGAGGACGCGCAAAAATGGTATGAGCAGGCTCTTGCCGGATACACCGCTGGCGGCGCGCTCTACCGGCATCACCTCGCCGGGTTTTACTGCGACGCGCAGCCGGACTATCCCGCTGCCATCGCACTCGCCAAAGCGGACTTAGTAGAGCGCAAAAGCATCGGCGCATTCGACGCGCTGGCATGGGCGCTTTATCTCAACGGGGATATCCAAGACGCCCGCGCTGCGGCAGAGCGCGCGGTCGCCACAGGCACGCTCGACTCCCACATTCTCCACCACGCGGGATTGATCTCCATCAGCAACGGCGACCTCGCCCGAGGGCGGGAGTTGGTCCAGAAATCTGCCGAGGCAAACCCGCGCCAGCAGACCTTCCACTTCCACCGATGAACGCTCGGTTAATCCTCCTCATCTGTCTCATCGTCTCCTCCTGCGCATCTGCCCACCCAGTCGCACAAGGGTCGATGGAACTAACGCTCCACGCCGACCACATCGCCCTTCGTGCGCACGTTTCTAACGAGCAAATCCTCGTCCACGCGGGCTTCGCTAAAGAAGCCCCAGCGACCCTCGATGCCGCATTCGCCAGCCACGGCGAATACCTCCTCTCACACATCACGCTCGCTGCGGATGGTGTAACTCTCACCGGCACCGTCGCGGGCAAAAACATCCCGCTGGACCGCACGGTGAAAGGGTTCACGGAGTTCGACCTCACCTTTCCCCTTCGCTCGCCGCCCCGCGAACTCCAGCTCCGGCAGTCCATCCTCAACGAGATCGCATACGCGCTCGGGAATCCTTGGGAGGCCACATTCCTCATGCGAATCAGCGACGCCAGCAAAGGTGCGCCAGTGGTCGTGGCGGAGAAATTATTCACCCACCGCGAGCCGCTCGTCGTGAGCCTCGGCGCGGTGGCGAGTGGCGGGATTTTTTGGGAATATCTACGCCACGGCCTCCATCACATCCTCGAAGGCTGGGACCATCTCCTCTTCGTCACCGCGCTCGTCTTGGCCGCGCGGCGCTGGCGCGAACTCATCATCGTCGTCTCCGTATTTACCTTGGCGCACAGCATCACACTTGTGCTCTCGGTGTTCGACATCGTCCGCCTCTCCTCGCGCATCGTTGAGCCGATGATCGCTGCCAGCATCGTCGTCGTCGCTTTGCAAAACGTCCTGCGTCCCGCCGCCGCTCGCGGCTGGTCGCGGCTCGGGCTGGCGTTTGGCTTTGGGTTGTTTCACGGGCTCGGCTTTGCGGGCGGACTGCTCGACGCCATGCAGGAGCTTCCCGGCATATCGCTCGGCGCTGCGCTTGGCGGATTCAGCATCGGCGTGGAGCTTGGCCACCAAGCCGTCGTCATTCCCGTCTTCGCTGTGCTGCTGCTCATCCGGGCATTGGTCAAAACGGACGAGGCTCGCGAACGCTCCAGCCTCCACATCCTTCGCGGCGGCTCGGCGCTCATCGCCTTTGCTGGGACAGCCTACCTCGTCGCAGCCCTGCGCGGCTAACTTTCCGGGAGGACCTGCGTGGAGAGGCGGTCCACTCCCTCGCGGGCGAAATCGCTGGCGGGGTAGAGCTTCTGCGCTTTGAGGTAATGCGAGAGGCTGGAGCCGACTTGGGACTTCTTCTCCAACTCTTCGGCGGTGCGGATGGTCTTTACGAAATCGCTCGCCCGCGTGGTCATGTCGGCGCGGCGTTGGTTCAGCGCGCCGTCGTCGGGGAACTTCGCCCACGTCTTTTCGAGGTTCTCCCATGCTCCGGCGTGGTTGCCTTGGCGGGCCATCTCGTCGGCGGTGAGGACGGACCGTTCGATGGCTTCCATGTCGGTCATGATTTTCTCCAGCGTCACTTTGCGCTCGGGGTTGATGACGACGGCGGCGATGAACCGCAGCTTGTCGTTCCAAATCTGCCGATGGTTGCGCTGGCTCACGAGTTGGTCGAACTCGAGCAGCGTCTTCTGCATCACGTCGCCCTGTTTATTGAGCTGGCCGAAGACCTCTTTGTATTCCGGGTTGCCGGGCCAGATCATCGCGGCCTCGGTGAGGTTCTTTTCCAGTGCGACCTGGTCGTTATTCAGCGCGGCTTTGCGGGCGAGGGCGAGCTTGCCGCCGGCTTCGATCTTCGCGCCTTCGATGCGGGCGGTGGGCTTCGAGTCGTCGAAGTCGCTGGCGGCTTCCTTCATCTCCTTCACGAGCTTCTCCGCGCGCTCGTAATCGCGCACATCAATCGCCGAGATGAGCTGAAATCCCTTCTGCGAAAAGCTCAGGCACTTCCGCTTTTGCTCGCGCGGGATGAGGCGCACTTCGGGCATGTATTCGCCGGTGACGAACGACTCCTGGAGCCGGTTCGTCGCGCTGTAAATCTCCCCTTTCTCCACGAGGAAAGCGAACGACCGCGAGCCCTCGCGGATGTCGCGGATGGCTTCGTTGGCCATCGAGTCGAGGATGCTCACCGTGGGCGGAGTGCCGGTGCTTTTCTGGAAAAGGTCCATCGCATCCTTGCCGAGATTTAGCTTCGTATCGCCATCGGTAAAAAGGGCGCGGTAAAAGCGCGAGGCCATCAGCACATGCTGGAAGCGCCGCTGGAGGAAGTACTGCACCATGAGCCCTTGAAACTCCACTTTGGCCTGAAGCTCCGACAGCTCCCGCTTCACTTGGTTCGCCTTCGTCACCGCCTCACCCTCGACGATGCGCTTGGTGATAGATGCCATGCGGATATCGGAGTCCGTCGCGCCTGCGCTGTTCGCATTTGCCGCGCGTGCAGGCTGGTTGCCGCCTCGCGACACGCCGCCAGCGGCCCTGGGCTGCTTCTCCAGTTCCTTGTCTTTCGCGGCCATCTGGAGGTTCCATTCCTGACGCTTGCGCTCCGTCTCCAGCGCCTCATTTGCCATCACGAGCCGCCCTTGATTGCGCTGCGACTGCCAGACGGAATACACCGCATCCGCCAGCGAAGAGCACAGCCGCGCATCGATGTCGTAGCGCGCGGCGTAAGGCAGGAGCTTAAACGCGGCGTCCACATTTTGCGGCGTCGCCTGCCCCGGCTGGAGCAGAGTGAGCACGCGGTCGATGTAAGCGCGGTATTCCGTATCTTCCTTCGAGGTCGCCTCGGGCGCATTCAGGTATTTCTCGAACCTCGCTTGAAAGACCCGGTTGTTCGCTACGTTCCAGTTCTTCCCGTTAAAAGTCATCACCTCCGAGCCGGGGTCCAGCACCGGCACTTCCTGCCCGAACGGCGACTGCGCAGGCTTCGCGCCGCTGCTGGCAGGCGGAGCCGACTGGCCGATGGGTGCCGAAGTCGCCGCCGGAGCCGCCGGGGCCGGGGCGGAAGGCGCGTCGGGCACTTGCGCTTGGGCGAGGCTTGCGGCGAATACTGCGGCGAGGATGCGTGGAGCTGGGTGGTTCATATCGTGTGATGGTTAAACTTTCTTCGCGTCGATTGCTTTGAGCATGCCCTTGTCGCCGACTTCGACCTTGAAAAGGAAACGCTGCCCTTTCTGGATATTCACATCCCGCAGCTCGGCGGGCACCAGCAGGCTCACGGGCTCCCCGTTCACCTCCACAGAAAACAGCCGCGCACTCTGCACAAAGCGCAGTTGGTCCCCCACGACCGCCTCCATTTTATAGCTGTTCCCCCGCAGCGAATTCGAGTTCTGCATATAGTCGCCCACGGGGAAAACCGTCAGCGTCCGATAAGGGTCCGTCACCCCGCCCTTGAGCATAAATCCGCCCGCGATCGCCCCCGCAGCAATCACTGCAACAACGATGAACCATATTGGATTTGTGGATGAACTGGCGCGTCTAGCCATGCCCCGACGCTATGAGCCGATGCCGTGCTTGGCAAAAGATTTTCCCGTTATTCCGCAGCGGCGCTTCTTCACCCGTGCAAAACGCCCTACTCCGACTCCGGCGCGTGCATCTCAAAGCGCGGGATTTTCACCACCACCGGCTGCCCGGCTTCGGTGATGCCGATGAATGCGCCCTCCGCCGCGCTATCCACGGAGATGACGTGGTAGCTATTATACGAGAAACTCTCGCCCGGCTCCAAACGCGGCGTTTTACCCACCACACCATCCGCCTCCACCACGATGGTCTCCCCGGCGACATCCGTGACCACCCATTTTCGCCCGCGAATCGTCACCGTTTCCGCCGAGCGATTGTGGATGGAGAGGAAGTAGGCAAACGGGAACGGCTTATCCGGCGGCGCATCCAGATGCGGCATGAACGCGACACGGTCCACGGAAACAGTAAGTCCAGTCAGTTCAGCAAACGAAGCAGGCATGGGCTGCCTTATGCGGCGCGCGGTGGAGCGTGGCAAGAGCGCAAGCACTTTTGGGAGAGGAACGTTGTGGTCATAGTGACCTCAAACATAGTTGGGTTTGAAATTGTGACCGCTCCCCGGCCAGATAGCTTTGCGGAAACTGCTGCTGAAGTTAGTGCAGGAGTGGATTTAAACTGCGGGGCAGCGACGGGTTACTGCGCGTGCAGCGCTGTGGTGAGGAAGGGGTGAGGAGCTTGAATGTGTGTTTCATGGAGTGGGTGGAATGATATGGTGCGATCCGCGAAATATGCGCTGAGATGGTTCAGTGCAAATCAAAGGCGAAGGTGCGTGCCCCTTAAGGAGAGGTTGCCTTGGGTTTGCTTGCGCCCCGCTCAAACAAGAGCCGTAGGCTGTTCATCACGACGATGACGGTGCTGCCTTCGTGCATCATCACGCCGAGGGAGAGCGGGACTGCGAAGCCGGTGATGGTGGCGAGGGACATGAAAATGATGACGCCGAGGGAGATGAGCATGTTTTGCCGGATGATGCGGCGGGCGCGGACGCTGAGGCTGCGGGCGGTGAGGAAGCTCTCCAGTTTGTCGTTCATGAGGACGACTTCAGCTTGCTCGATGGCGGCATCGGAGCCGCGAGCGCCCATCGCCACGCCGACATCGGCGGCGGCGATGACGGGGGCGTCGTTCACCCCATCGCCGATCATGGCGACGGTAGCACCGTTCGCTTTCAGGCGCTGGATGGCGGCGACCTTCTCCTCGGGCTTGAGCTGGCTGAGGACTTCGCCGACGCCGGTCTCGCGGCCCATTTCTTGTGCAGCGCCGCTTTTGTCGCCGGTGAGCATGATGGTCTTGATTCCCGCTGCGTGAAGCTGGGCGATGAGGTCGTGGCTCTCGGGGCGGAGGCGGTCGCGGAGGAGGATGCGCCCGAGGAGTTTCGGCGAGGCGATCCACACTTCGCTGGCGTCGCGGGGCTGGGGTAAAAGCGGGTTGCCGGGGCGCATGGAAAGGGCGAGGTCGCGGTTGCCGAGGACGATGCTCTCGCCGCGCCACACGGCCCGCACGCCTTGGCCAGCGATGGTTTCCGAGGCGGTCGGTGGCTCCACGGGGATGTCGCGGCGTGCGGCTTCGCGTGCGAGCGAACGGGACATGGGGTGGTTGGAAAGGCGCGCGATATTTCCAGCAGCGGCGAGGAGTTCGGGCTCGGTGCCTTCGATGAGTTCGATGCCAATGACGTGCAGGTTTCCCTCGGTGAGCGTGCCCGTTTTATCCATCGCCACGGCGGTGACTCCAGCGAGCGTCTCGATGGCTGCACCGCCGCGAAAGAGGATGCCATGTCTAGCGCCGAACGCGATGGCCGAGAGGATGGCGGACGGCACGGAAAGCACGATGGCGCAAGGTGACATGACGACGAGCAGCGTCATCGCGCGGTAAAATGCACGCGGCGGCGGGAGGGAAAACCCGAGCCACCAGACGAGGAACATCACCGTGCAGAGCGAGAGGGCGAGCGCGGTGTAGCGCGTGCCAAAGCGGTCGGTGAATCGCTGCGACGGAGCCTTGAGATGTTGCGCGTCATCAATGAGCCGGATGATGCGCTGGAGCGCGCTGTCCTCCGCGCCACGGAGCACGCGGCCCTCGAAGACGCCTTGCAGATTCAGCGTGCCCGAAAGCGCGGTATCGCCGCGTCCTTTCGCGACGGGCTCGGCCTCGCCAGTGAGCATCGCCTCGTCGCATGCGCTCTCGCCGAGTTCGATGAGGATGTCCACGGGCACTTGCTCGTTCGCCGTCACGCGCACGGTCTGGCCGGGCTGGAGTTCGCCGACGGGCACCTCGCGCTCCGTGCCGTTCTCCAGCAAGCGCGCGGTCTTCGGCGCGTGTTTGAGCAGGGCGCTGATCTCGCGGTTCGTGCGACCGTGGGCGAAGCGCTCCATCGCCCCCGACGCGGAGAAAAGAAACATGAGCACCGCACCCTCCGCAGGCTCGCCGACGATGGCTGCGCCGAGCGCGACGAGGAACATCAAGAAGTCCGTGCCGAACTCCCGCTCCCGCATATCCGCCCACACTTTGAACGCCAAATCCCAGCCGCCGGAAATATACGCGCCGATGTAAGCGAGCGGCGATTGCGTGAGCGAGCCGAGCAGCGTGCAGAGGAGGCAAATCGCGGAGCGCACAGCGATAGGTTGCCATCCCGTTTCGCTCATGTGATTGCGGCGATCAGCTCGGCGGCGAGCCGGGCCATTTCTGCGATGGGGCCTTCCACCGTGGCGGTGCGCGGCGGCTGGCCTTCGGCGTGAAAGAGCACGCCGCTCATGGAGAGTCGGTCGCCCGCCAGCACCGTGCGGACGCCCACCGGCAGCGAACAATCGCCCGAGAGCAGGCGCTGCACTTCGCGCTCGGCGCGGATGGCGAGCATCGTCGGCTCGTGGTTAATTTGCGACAGCACTTCGCGCACGTCGGCGCGGTCGGCCCGTGCTTGCAGGGCCACGGCTCCTTGGCCGATAGCGGGCAGCAGCTTCTCCAGCAGCGAGCTGGCGCAAAACTCCCCGCTCTCTAGCGCCAGCGTCCCCGCTGCAAAATCGAGCGAGTAGCCGAGCCTGCGCAGCCCCGCCTCGGCGAGAACGATGGCGGAGACGCCTTCATTTTCCCCGAGCTTGCGGAGGCGTGTCGGCACGTTGCCGCGCCATTCTTCGATCTGCAAATCGGGCCGTAGCCACGCGAGTTGCCGTGCGCGGCGGATGCTGCTCGTTCCTACGCGAGCGCCGTGAGGCAGCGCATCGAGGCCACCGGGTAGTTTGGAAATGAGGACATCGCCGATGGGCGCACGCTCCAGCACGGCGACGAGGTCGAGGCCCGGCGGATTGTTGCCGGGCAAATCCTTGAGGCTGTGAATCGCCACATCAATCCCGCCCGTCAGCAGCGCGTCCTCCAGCTCTTTCGTGAAAAGCCCTTTTCCCCCCGCCTCGCCCGCACGGAGGAGATTCAGGTCGAGCTTCAAGTCGCCGCGCGTGGTGAAGAGTTCCCGGCGCGTCGCCAAGCCGGGGCAGCGAGCGGCCAGCGCCACCTCGGTAAGTTCTACCTGAGCCACCGCGAGCGCGGAAGCACGAGAGCCGAGCACGATTTCATTCATCATCGCCTGCCGAATGCCCGATGCCGCGAGGCGGGGCAAGGAGAATGAAGAACCCTGTCGTGTAGCGTACAAAACTGGAATTCTGCGTGCGATCAAAACTAGAAAGGCGGGGAATGCAGGAGGACAGAGGGTTTGGAGGCGATTTTTGGGTGAGATTTGAGGAAGAAGATGTCGCCGTCGAAGATCTGGCATTTGACGACGC
>CAMDQC010000092.1 GCA_945905735.1 Prosthecobacter debontii
ATTTCTCCCGCCGGGTGGTTTTCTTTTTTTCGCTGTACTCCGCTGCCGCGAAACTCATTTGCTTTTCCATGCTCTTGTCTATCAGCTCTATCGCCCGCTGTCCCGCTATTTTACAGGGACTTTCGCTTTATTCAGCGTTTCCCTAGTGCAGATTTCACGCCAGACCGCCCTTGTTATCGGTTGAGCTTGAACTCCCCCGCTTCCTTCGCTTTCACGGAGGGCATGGCCCGATACTCCGAATTCATCGACCGCATCCTTCGCACGTCCGACCTGCTCACAAAACTCATCCCGTCCAGCCCCCTCACATGGAATCTCCCCGGCGAAATCTCGAAAGCCGACGACTCCACTTTGCTCGACGGCAAGCCCCTCCTCGGCGCGAGCGCGCTCGCCCGGATTCGCGGCGGACTGCTTTACGCCGTGGACGCCATCCACGAGGCGCACACCATTTTCCAAGACGACACGAGCGACCTCGGCAGCTACTGGCACGGCATGATGCACCGCCGCGAGGGCGACTTCGATAACGCCCGCTATTGGTTCCGCCGCGCCGGGCGACTCCCCGTCGCCCACAAACTCCACAGCGCCGCGTGCGAATACTCCCCCAACATGGCCCGGCAAGAAACATGGGACGCCTACCTTCTCACCGGCCTCTGCGAGCAGGCAAAATTCGGCGCGCAAGAACTCGTCGGCGAGTGCATCAAGCTCCAGCGCGTCGAATTCGACGGCCTCTTCGCGTACTGCTGGCGCCAGGCCGTCGGCGACTAGAATCCCCTCGCCTCTTTCCCTCACCACTGCCAACTTTCCAAACGTGCCACGGCTCCTTTCTATCCTCGTATCGCTCCTCCTCGCCGCCTGCTCGCGCCCTACGGCGAAAGTCGCGCCCGTTTCGCAGACCTACCCCGTTCGAGGAACGGTCGTCAGCGTCGCACCCGAGAGCAAACTCCTCCGCCTCGCCCACGAAGACATCCCCGGATTCATGGAGGCGATGACTATGGAGTTCGACGTCACCACTTCCGCAGAAATCGCCGCACTCCTTCCCGGCGATATCATCACCGGAAAGCTCGAAGTTACCGAGACCCACTCCACCCTCCTCGCGATCCAGAAAGTCGGCCACACCGCTCCACCAAACCCGCCCGCCCAAGCCGGAGTCCCAGCCCCCGGTTCCCTTCTCCCCGACGCCACGCTCCTCGACGACACCGGGAAACTCCTCCGCATCTCGGACCTTCGTGGCAAAACGCTCGCCCTCACATTCATCTATACGCGCTGCCCGCTCCCCGACTTCTGCCCGCGCATGAACTCTCACTTCGCCACCGCCGCGCACGATCTCCCCGGCGACGACTTCCGCCTACTTTCCCTCACCATCGATCCCGCCAACGACACCCCGCAAATCCTCGCCGACTACGCCAAACAATTCCAGCCCCGCCCCGCCCAATGGTTCTTCCTCACCGGCGAACTCCCCGAAGTCACCCGGCTCGCCACTTTCGCCGGGCTTCAAATCCGCAAAGCGGACGCCCAACTCGATCACAACCTCCGCACCCTCATCATCGCCCCCGACGGAACCGTCGCCAAAACCCTCTCCGGCAACCAATGGCAGCCCGCAGAACTCGTCGCCGAGATGAAACGCCTCGCTCGCTAGGGCGCGACGTAGGGCTCGGAGATAAAAAGGACACTGGTATTGGGCGAAGTGACGGAGACAGGCACGCCGCCATTATCGAGGATGACGTTCACTTTGACCTCCGGGGCGACGCGATAGGAAAAGACGTTAGGCATCCCGGCGAGGGTAACGAAGAACGAGTCGGGCTGCATGAGGGTCATCACACCTTCGTGGACCATGGCAGCGTTCAGGTCGCCGAGGGTGGAAAACTCCGCCATTGAGCGCCCACTGCTGGCGACGTTTGTCGCGGTGATGGCAACAACGGATGGCTGCTTTTGCGGTGCAGTCTTTGCGGGCTTGGGCGCTGGGACGTTGCTCGCCAACGTGGGCGCTGTAGTGAGTTTTTTGGGTACGTCTTTCGTATTGGCAGCAAGCGCCACCGGGGCGGCAGACGACTTCGGCAAAGCAGGACGAGGCGACTGTGCTGCAACATTCCAGACGGTGAGAAAAGATACGGGGCTTGGGTTCGCTACGACGTTCTCGGGGAGGGGTTCCGCAGCGTCGGTCGGGGCGGGAAGCAGGTCTGGCAAAGGAAGCGGCTCCACGAGTTCCTCCACGCCGTCCCGGCTCGGACTCTCTTTCACCACGTTCGCCTCCACACGGATGCCTATCGAGTTTGTCGGCAACACATTCGCGACGGCCAGTGCTGGCCCCGATTTGGAAATCGCGGATCGTTTTGGCGATGAGGGAGGCTCCTCTGGCTGATGGTAGCCCGGTTGCTCCAGCACAGCAGACGGCAAAGTGGAAGAGCGTGTGATTTCAGGAGAGTTTTCCGCCGTCACCGCGAGCATGGGCGCACGATCGCTCCATGTAATCGCGACGGATGCGATGATGGCTCCCGCTGTGACTCCAGCCGCCGCGGAGAGCGCCCAGATAGGCAAGGACTTCCTGCGAGCCGGCTCGAATGGGATGACGCCGGGCGTCTCCTCCACGCCAACTTCGGAAAAAATCTCGCGCCAATGGGCTGCGGACAGCCGGGCGTTGGTCTCGGCGGTCATGGCAAACTTCAGCTTTTCAGCAAAGGCCGCCGTCTTCTCGGCTTCGCGCCACAGCTCCTCATCAGCGAGAATATCAGGCTCGACGGCTTCTTTTTCTGCCGCTGGCAAAGCGTTGAGCGCGTAGGCGGTGAACTTGGGATCGTCGATGCTCATCCGAGTCCGCTCCTTTCTTTCCCCCGGCGCTCTGCGAGGACGCGGAGTCGCTTCAGGCCGTGATGGAGGAGAAAGCCAACGTTCCCCGATGAGAGGCCCGTGACGACTGCAATCTCCTCGTAGCTCATGTCGCTCTGGAACTTCAAGCGAATGACCTCGCGCTGATTCGGCGGGAGTTGATCCACGAGTTTGAGCAGCCACACGGCCTCATCCCGAGCCTCCGCAGATTCCGCTGGCCCCGGTGCCGGACAGCGCTCCTCACTGGCAGCAAAGGGCATGGGCACGATGCGCTGCTGCTTGCGCACGTAGTCGAGCGAACGATACCGCGTGACGGTGAAGAGCCAGCCTTCGAGGTGCTCTTTCTCCGTCGGCGGGGCCTCTGCGCCTGGCGCTCGCTCTTTTGTCAGCGCACGAACGTAGGTGATGAAAGTCTCCTGCACGATGTCCCGCGAAGCATCGAGGTCATTCACAAAACTATGCGCGTACTGGATCAGCGGGCGCTCGTAACGACCGAGCAAAGCCTGGAAATCTGGCAGCGATGGAGATGACATGTCTGAAGTGCAATCGCACGCAACGGCGCGACTCTTGGAGAAATATCACATTTTCCGTCCTGTGCCATCGGTTTTCCCTCGTGGCGAAGACCCGCAGCGGTTCCCGATTCCACGAAACATGAAATATGATTTGTGAGCACCACCGCTTCCCTCGCATCCTCCCGCCATGCGCTCGCTGCTCCTTTTCCTACTCACAACACTCGCCTTTGCCGATGCACCGAAAGTCGGCCCGCCTGCGGGCACGCTGCTTATTCACGGCGGAGGTTCGTTAAACCGCGAGACCATCGCCGAATTCATCCGACTCGCTGGTGGAAAAGACGCGCCGATCATCATCATCCCCACCGCCGACTCCAACGACGACTGGGGCGCACAGTATATAGAGAAGGGCTTCCTCACGCGCTCCGGCTGCACACACGTCACCGTACTCCACACCCGCGACCGCGCCGTCGCCGACAGTCCGCAATTTGTCGAAACTCTCACAAAAGCGCGCGGCGTCTGGCTCGATGGAGGACGGCAATGGCGACTCGCCGACGCCTACCTCGGCACACGCGTCGTGGCAGAACTCCACGCCCTCCTCGCCCGCGGCGGCGTCATCGGCGGCAGCAGCGCAGGCGCGACCATCCAAGGCAGCTACATGGTGCGCGGTGCGCCGGAGGGCAACCACGTCATGATGGCGAAGGGCCACGAAGAAGGCTTCGGCTTTTTGAAGAATACCGCCATTGACCAACACGTCATCGCCCGTGGTCGGCTCGAAGACCTCCTCGGCGTCCTCGTCGCCCACCCGCACCTCCTCGGCATCGGCATCGACGAAGGAACCGCCATCTTAGTGAGCGGCGACCGGGCCAAAGTGATCGGTGCCAGCAAAATCGCAGTCTACGACCGCGCCTACACCGCCGGAGCCGACGGCAAACGCTACTTCCTCCTCAGCCCCGGCGAGACGCTCGACCTCGCGACCCGGCGAAAAGCGGAGTGATGCCGTCCGCTTTTAGCGGCGGTGGAGGAAACTGCTTTTACTCCAACCACATGACGCGGCGGCGGAAGTCGAATGTGACCCTCCAACGCTCCAACAACTCAGTGCCGATGCGTGCGGTCCACAGCCCTTGAGCGGTATCGATCGTGGCGTCGCGGATGGGCTGTTCGCCGATGAATGCGAGGGGGAGTTTGAATTGTAGCCCGGTGGTTTCGCCGCCGATTCCTGCGGCTCGGTAGGGGTTCCCTTTGGCGGCAATGGCGTCCATTCCCCACGCCTTGAGGATGTCGCGGTTGATGAAAATCTGGTCTTTGGCTCCGGTGTCCACCATGGCGGGGATGCTGTATTTTCCTACGCGGAGGGGGACGTAGAAGAGCCCTTCGCGGATGGTGAGTGGGATGGCGCGTGCGCCGTAGCGGGGGATGAAATCGGTGGCGGGGGAGAAGGTGACGCGCTTGGCTGGGTAGTCGAGGGTGACGTAGTTGAAGCCGGAGAATGTGGGGCTGCCGAGGAGGTTGACCTCCAGCCCGCCGACGCGGAGGCCGGCGAAGACGATGTTCGTCTTGGAGCGGCGGAGGACGGTGATGAAATTGCGGAGGGCCATCGGGCCGATGTGGATTTTGTCAAAGCGGGCGAGCCACGCCAGCTCTTCGCCGCCGACGCCGACGACGCGAAAAGGGCGCGTCTCGCTGGCGAAGACGTGGGCTTTTCCGCTGGCGGCGAGCTTGGCCTCGACGACGCTCATTTGCGCGCCGGTATCGAGGATCATGGGGATGGGTTTGGATTTGTTGAGCGAGACTTCGACGGCGGGGAGCCCGACGAGGCCGCGCTCCATCGGCACGGATACAGGCTCGCGGGCGAGTGCCGCGCTGAAGACCTGCATCTCTTGGCCGGTGGGCGTGAAGTTTACGCCGAACTGCTCTGCGGGCATGGAGCGCGTTTTCAGCTCGCGCTCCAACGATGACGAGATGCCCGTGGAGCGGACGGCGCAGCCTGTGAGCAGCGCGGCGGAGGCGAGAAGGATGAGCGCTTTCATTTACCAGCGGGGCAGCATCCGCCGCCAAGTAGGGTCCACATGTTTGCGCATCTCGGCTTCGTCGTCGCGCTTGCGGTAGGGGCACTTGGCGTAGCGTTCGCGGCCACGGGCGAGCTGGTCGTAGTCGAGCTCGACGCCGAGGCCGGGCTTGTCGGAAATGTGGACGCTGCCGCCGACGATGGGGACGCGACCGCCGAGGACGATCTCGTCTTTTTCCTGACTCCACGGGTAGTGCGTATCGCAAGCGTAGCTGAGGTGCGGAGTGGCGGCGGCGACGTGGGCCATGGCCATGAGGGAGACGCCGAGGTGGGAGTTGCTGTGCATGGAGAGGCCGACGCCCCACGTCGCGCAAATCTTCGCGAGCTGCTGCACCTGCCGCATCCCGCCCCAATAGTGGTGGTCGCAGAGGACGATCTGCACGGCGTCTTGTGCGAACGCGGACGGGAGATCGCCGAAGCACGTCACGGCGACGTTGCTGGCAAGCGGCACGTCGAAGCCAGCCTCCATAAGCTCGCGGCGGACTTTCGCCATGCCGGGAATACTGGCCGTCGGGTCTTCGAGGTAGCCGCCCGTCTCGCGGCCCAGCTCTACGCTCAGCGCCTTGCCAACGCGGATGCTTGTCTCGATGCTCCACGCGCAATTTGGGTCCATGCGGACGGGCATCTTCAGCTCGGCGCGGAGCTGGCGGACGGTCTCAATTTCGATGTCGGGATGCAGAACGCCCGCTTTGAATTTGATGTCCTTGAAGCCGTAGGTCGCGACCATTTGCCGCACTTGCCGGACGAGCCCTTCGGGAGTGAGCGCCTCGCCGTATTCATCCTCGCGAGCGTCGTCGCCTTCGCCGCCGCCGCCCGCATGTTTGTAAAATGGATACGCGCTGAACGGCACTGCGTCGCGCACGCGCCCGCCGATGAGGTCGCACACGGGCTGGCCCACGGCTTTGCCGATGAGGTCGAGGCACGCCGTCTCCACTGCGGAAAATGTGCGCGCTGTGGCGTCGAGCGGGTTCTCCCCCGGCACGAGCATCGTCTGCGAACGGTCGTCGCCGCTGCCGCGCCCCTCGACCATATCCACGAGCGTGCCGGTGAGTTTAAAAGGGTCCGCGCCGAGCAGACGCGGACGCAATTCCTCCAGCGCCGCAGCGGGCGCTTCACCGCCGTAAGTCTCCGCGATGCCCGTGAAGCCGCTGTCGCTTTTCAGCTCCAGCACCGTGCGAAGCGCGTAGGGCTGGTGCAGCCCGTAGCTGCTCCGAATGGGCGGATCCGCGATGGCGAGTTTGTGGACGTGGACTTCTGTGATGCGCATGGTGACGGGCGCGGAGTATCCGAACGCGCGCGGATGTGGAAACCTTAAACGGTTCTTCGACTCGGGATTACGCTATTTATATGGCTCGGGAAACTTTCTTGTCGCACCGCCGTCCCCTTCCCGCAATGGTGCCGGGACATGTTAAGACTGCTATTTTTAGGGGATATTGTGGGGGAACCAGGTCGTAGGGCCGTGATTGAAACGGTGCCGCGCTGGAAGGAAGAACGGGCGATAGATTTCGTCGTCGTAAATGGCGAAAACTCCGCCAACGGGCGCGGAATCACGCCGAAGATTTGCACGGACCTGCTGCGCGCGAAGGTCGCCGTCATCACGAGTGGCGATCACATTTGGGACCAGAAGGAGATCGTCCCGCACATCGACATGGAGCCGCGTCTTTTGCGCCCGATCAACTACCCGCCTGCCACGCCAGGGCGCGGCAGCATCGTGCTCGATACGCCGAAGGGCAAAGTCGCGGTGATCAATGTGCAGGGCCGCACTTTCATGCAGCCCCCGCTGGAAAATCCCTTCCTCGCCATGCAGGAGGAAGTCGAGCGACTGCGGCAGGAGACGCGCGTCATCTTCGTCGATATGCACGCGGAGACGACGAGCGAGAAGATCGCGATGGGGCGTTTCCTCGATGGGAAAGTGAGCGCCGTCGTCGGCACGCACACGCACACCCAGACGGCGGACGAGCAGATTTTCCCCGGTGGCACGGCGTTCCTTTGCGACGCCGGGATGTGCGGCCCGGCGGTGAGTTGCCTCGGGCGCGAGGTCGAGCCGATCATCACGAAATTCCTCACCGGGCGTCCCATCCAATACCCCGTCGCCAACGGCCCCGTGCGGCTGTGCGGCGCGCTGATCGAAATTGACGAGCAGACCGGCAAAGCGCTGCGCATTGAGCGCATCTCGGAGATGTACCACGAACCGCGCTGAGCGGGATTTTACTTCCCGACGAGCGATGCTGCGGAGAGCGGCTTTACCGGCAGTTTCGCGCGGCGGCGGGTGAACCAGCGTTGCAAGATCAGCTCTAGGAAAATGAGCACCAGCAGCCCGACGAGGCACCACTTCCACAACTCCGTGCCGAAGCGGTTCTTGTGCTCCAGACGCTTGTATTCTTCGAGGCTGTGGACGATGGGCACGCCATGCGCCTTGCCCAGTTCCGTGATCTCCTCATCGCTCAATCGCGCAAGGTCCGACTCGCGCCGGTCCGCATTAAAAACATAGTGGAGCGGCGCACCGCCGGGCGGCACGACCGTGTAGAGGCCGGGCGCGAAAACGGGACCGTATTCCACCACGCCGCGCGATTCTTTTTTGACCACCGGCAGCTCCACTGGGATGCCATCCGGTCCGGTGAGGATCGCCTTTTTCCCCGCCGCATCCAACGGCAAGAAACTCACAAGCATCTGCCCGATTTCCAAATTGCGCGGCGGATACACGTTCGACGCCAGATAGACCGAGAGCCGCTGCGTCAGCGGGAGGAAAAACGGGCGCGCAGGCAGATTGCTCCAGTCCGCATCGCACGCCGTCGCACACGCGATCACGCGGCCTTCGCCGAACGGCTTCTCCGCCAAAAATGGGTCGCCGCTATCCAGCCGCGCCAGCACCACGGGGTCCAGCACGCCGCCCGATTTCTCCGGCGGGCGCATCTTGAACCACACCTTCACGGACGCCTCTGCCATCGAGCCATTGCGCGGATCATTGAACAATTCCAGCGCCGGATCGTCGAAGCGCTGACTCGTGATTCCCACGCCCGCCGCGCCCTCTTTCGTATCGCCCGCGACTCCTGCCAGCGGCAACGGAGCCAGCTTCGCAAACGGCCCGTTCCACCACGTCGTATCCGTCCTATCGCCGGGGAAAATGAGCAGCCCGCCGCCCGTCTTCACGAACTCCTCCAGCGCCTTGAGCTGATCGGCCCCGAGCTGCCGGATATTCGCCAGCACTACGATCTGGCTCTCCGCCAGCGCCTTCGCCGTCAGCCCTTCCACCGGCACGACTCGCGACTGCAAAAGGTCCGCTTGCTCCACTTTCCCCGCCATGAAAGGCGACAGCGCGATCTGCAAATACCCCGTCTCGCTTTTAATATCCCCCGGCGTATCCCCCGGCGCACCATCTACCAGCAGCACAGGAATCCGGTCCCGCACGGGGATGCTGGCGAGGAACGTATTGTCCGCCGCCAGCGCATCCGGCTCCGTGCTGATCTCCACCACATGCGAGCCTGCTCCCTCGAACGATTGCGTAAAAAGAACCTGCCCCTTCGACATAGGCCCGAGCGCCACTTGCGACGCGCCTTTATCCTTCCCGTCCACTTTCAAAGTGACCCGCAAATCCGGGTGATTCGCCGCCCCGAAGTTCCGCAAGTTTGCCCGAATCTGAATCTTCTGCCCGATGCCCACCATCAGCCGCGAAAAATCGAGCGATTCAATCGCCACATTCTCCTTCACCTCCTGGCCCGCATCCCAAAACGTCACACTCGGAGCCATCACTTGCTTCCCCATCCGGTCCAGCGCCGCCGCAATCGCCTTGTCCTCCGTCGGGTCGAAACTCACGCGCTGGAAGTCCGTAATCATCACGACCTGCCGCACCGGCTCGTGCATCGTCTCCAGCGCACCCGCCGCAAAATCCAGCGCCTGCGGGACGCGCGCCGTGCCGTAGCCCGCGTTCGTTTTCCCCAGCATCTGAGTCACCCGCGAGAGGTCGTAAGTCGGCGCATCCAGCAGCCCGCGCCCGCCTTGCCCCATGAGCACCACATGCACCTCGCTCTGACTCTGCATCCCCGCGATCAACTGCTGAACATTATCCTTCGCCAGCGCGAAATTCACCGTCCCCGAGTGACTCGCCTCCATCGAATAGCTGTTATCCAGCAGCACCACCGTGCTCGTCCGCGCATTCCCCAACAACCTGCTCGCCCCTTGCCAAATCGGACGCGCCATCGCGAGCGCCAGCAGCACCGGGATCGCACAACGGATGGCCAAAAGAATCCATTGCTCCATTTTCACCCGCCGCTGGTTCGTCCGCAGCACCATCTCCAAAAGGTGCATCGCCCCCCACTTCACCACGCGGAAGCGGCTCTTGTGAAAGAGATGGATGATGATCGGAATCGCCAGCGCCGCCGCCCCTGCAATGAGTGCTCCATTGAGAAAATTCATTGATGAAAGTGAGTATGCCCGGCGACACCCGCGGGACTAAAGAAGTTGGAAAGAGACATGACCGCCGAAAGAACCACACCGCTCCGCCCATGTTAGAAGAAACACTGAAAGCCGATCTGAAATTACCGCAGAAAGCCTCTCACGCTCGGCTTTCCATCGAGCACCGCCGTTAAGGATTCGGTCATCGTATGTGCGTCGAGCGAGCGTGTTTGCAGTGTCCTGAAAAAAGATTGTGAAAAATTTCACAAAGTACTTGCCACAGGTGAATCAGTTCGCTTTTCTCACCGCCTGCTTTTCCCGGAAAAGCCATAACACGGCTTTTATTTTACCACCTACATCTCGCAGCTTTCACCGGCGGCGAGGCGAGTGAAAGGCATCAATTTCCAAGGACCACATGAACGCTCTTTACCAACGCAGTCAGTCAGCCGCTTCCAGCGCGGTGCGCATCGGCGCGCTCCTGTCGCTCGCCAGCACTTCGCTGTTCGCTTCGGATGCGGCACACGCGGAGGCGGCTCATGGATTGCCAACGGCGGCACCGAAGATATTGGAGTTCGTCAATAACTCGATGATTGTGACTTGGGTGGTTGCAGCTCTCATCATCTGGGGTGCGCGCAAGGCGATGGCGAATGCGAAGGAGGTTCCAACGGGAGGACAAAATTTCTGGGAGTTTCTCGTGGAAGGCCTGCACAATTTCCTCGCTGAAATCCTCGGGCCGAAGCTGGTAAAACATACGTTTTGGTTTTTCGCGACGATCTTCATCTTTATCGTGGCGACCAACTGGTTTGGCTTGCTGCCCGGCGTTGGGACGATTGGCTGGAGCTCGCACTACGATCCGGCTTCGCCCCATATTTTCGCTCACGTCGAGAGGCCCCTCCTTCGCGGCGGCAATGCGGATTTGAACATGACTTCGGCGATGTCGCTCACGTTCTTTGCTTGGTGGATCATTTGGGCGCTCCGGGCGAATGGGCCGGTCGGCTTGTTCAAACACATCTTCGCTCCGAAGGGGAAGGAATCCGGCTTTATGCGGGTATTCATGATCGCCATCTTCGCGATGGTCGGTGTGTTGGAAGTGATTTCGATTTTGTTCCGCCCGGTTTCGTTGAGCTTCCGTCTCTACGGCAACGTCTTCGCAGGGGAGACCACGCTGGAATCCATGCAACAGCTCGTGCCTGCGCTCGGCTGGCTCATCCCGATTCCTTTCTACTTTCTCGAACTACTCGTCGGTATGGTTCAGGCGCTTGTTTTCATGCTCCTGACCTCCGTCTTCACGCTGCTCATCTGCGAGCAACATGAGGAACATCACGACGAAAAAGAGGGCCACGCCCACTGAGATAACCATTTCGTCGGCGGGACCGTCCAAAGAGAGCGGACGCCGACGGGAAAACCAATAAGACAAAATATAACATGAACATCCTAGCTGAACTCGCTGGTAACTTCCACATCGGTTTCGCTGCTCTCGGAGCGGCAATTGGCGTGGGCCTTATCGGCTCCAAAGCAGCCGAAGCAACGGGACGCAATCCTGGTGCAGCAGGCGAAATCCGTAACATCGCGATTATTCTCGCGGCGTTGGCGGAAGGCATCGTGTTCTTCGCGATCTACCTCGCTTAGTAACTCTATCCCAGCGCGGGGCTCCGGCCCCGCGCTGACAGATTTCCAAACATCGTAAAATGAATCTCTATATTCTCGTTGCAAGCGCCGCACCCGCACTGGTGGAAAAAGCTGGCGTAAAAGAGACGCTCGAACAGTTCGGCTGGAACCCGCTGGCGTTTTTCTCGCAGGTCATCAGCTTCAGCCTCGTGGCGTTTTTGCTCAATAAATTCGCCTACAAGCCTGTGCTGGCCATGCTCGAAGAGCGCAAAAAGCGCATCGAAGACGGCCTCGCCAACGCTCGTCAGGTAGAAGCGAAGCTCGCCGAAGCGACCAAAGCCGCTGAAGACATTCGCGGTAAGGCCAACGCTGACGCGGTCAAGATGATCGCTGATGCGCAAACTGCTGCGAAAGTCGTCACGGAGCGCGAAGGACAGCGCGCGGTCGCTCAAGCTGCCGACATTATCCAAAAAGCCCGCGAAGCTGGTGAAGCTGAGGCAAAACGCCTTATGGCCGAGCTGAAAAAGGACATCAGCCGTCTCATCGTGGATTCCACGGCGAAAGTCACCGGCAAGGTGCTCACTGATGCAGACCGGAAAACCATCGTTGATAGCACAAACAAGGAACTTGCTGCTTAAGCAATGAAACTCACCAAAGAGTCCCGCAAATTATCGAAAGACTTGCTCCGCGCGAGCTTCACCAACGGCCTGCTTGACGCAGACAAGGTGAAGCGCGTGACCGACCTCGTCATTGAATCCAAACCACGCAATTACATCGGCGTGCTCAAGGGATTTGCGCGCCTCATCCGGCTGGAAGCGGCCAAGCGCCATGCCGTCATCGAAAGCGCCACGGCGCTAGACGATGGCCAGAAAACGCAGATTTCCGCGACAATTCGCGCCAAATATGGGGCGGATGTGACAACGGACTTCAAAACAAACGCGGCGCTCCTCGGCGGACTCCGTATCCAAGTGGGCAGTCACGTCCTCGACGCTTCCGTGCGCGGACGCCTCGACCAGCTTGAAATTGACCTCGCAGCTTAACTTTTTCCAAATAACCAAACTTCACTTTTTATGAGCAGCATCCTGCAAGACCTCGAAGCAAAAATCTCCGGCCTCAAAACCGGCACCACAAAATCCAATGTCGGCATCGTCCGCGAAGTTGGCGACGGCGTCGCCAAAATCGAAGGACTGAGCGACGTCATGCTCAACGAAATGCTTGAGTTTCCAGGCGGAATTTTCGGCCTAGCGCTCAACCTCGAAGAGAACGAAGTCGGCGCAGTATTGCTCGGCGACGACAAGGGCGTTTCCGAAGGCAGCGAAGTCAAGACGACGGGCCGCCTTCTTTCCGTGCCAGTCGGCAAAGGCTTGCTCGGGCGTGTCGTGAACACGCTCGGCCAACCCATTGATGGCAAGGGACCAATCGAGGCGACAGCACAATATCCGGTGGAGAAAATCGCGCCGGGCATCATCAAGCGCCAATCGGTCAATCAGCCGGTGCAAACGGGAATCATGGCTATCGACGCGATGATTCCGATTGGACGCGGGCAGCGTGAGCTGATCATCGGCGACCGTGCGACGGGCAAAACGACCATCGCGATTGACGCCATCATTAACCAAGGCCGCATCAACAAGGCCAACGAAGGCAAAGCGGGCTTCCGTCCTCTTTACAGCATCTACGTCGCCATCGGACAGAAGCAGTCGAACGTTGCGCGCAACATCGCTGTTTTGGAAGAAACAGGAGCGATGCAATACACGATTGTCGTCATGGCCGGCGCGTCGGATAAGGCTTCGATGCAGTATCTCGCGCCGTTCGCCGGTGCGGCGATGGGCGAGTGGTTCATGGATAACGGAATGGACGCGCTTATCGTGTTCGACGATCTTTCCAAGCAAGCCGTCGCTTACCGCGAAGTTTCGCTCCTCCTCAAGCGCCCATCTGGCCGCGAGGCGTATCCGGGCGACGTGTTCTATCTCCACAGCCGTTTGCTTGAGCGTTCGGCCCGTGTGAACGAGCAGAGCGGCGGCGGATCGCTGACAGCGCTCCCAATTATCGAGACGCAGGCGGGCGACGTTTCGGCCTACATCCCAACGAACGTGATTTCCATCACGGACGGCCAGATTTATCTCGAAACCGACCTCTTTTACCAAGGCATCCGCCCGGCGGTTTCCGTCGGTCTTTCGGTCAGCCGCGTAGGTTCATCCGCGCAGGTGAAGGCGATGAAGCAAGTCGCTGGTAAAATTAAAGGCATGTTGGCTCAGTATCGCGAACTCGCCGCATTCGCGCAGTTCGGCTCGGACCTCGACGCGGCGACCAAGGCGCTGCTGGATCGCGGTCAACGCATCGTCGAGCTCTTCAAGCAGCAGCAATACAACCCGCAGTCCGTAGAGATTCAGGTGTCCACGCTGTGGGCAGTGATGAACAACCACTACGACGATGTCGCGGTGGATAAAGTGAAGGATTTTCAAGCGAAATTCAGCGAATTCCTCACGACGCGCAAAGAATCCGTCCTCCAAGGATTGCGCGACAAGACGGAAATCAACGACGCCAACGCGGCGGCGCTGAAAGAGGCCATCACGGAATTTAAGCAGAGCTACCGCTAACTAAAAATGGGCGCGAACACCCGCGATATTCGCCGACGCATCAAGTCGGTCAAAAACACCTCGCAAATCACCAAGGCGATGCAGATGGTTGCCGCCGCGAAGATGCGTAAGGCGCAGATGCGCGCGCTCAATGGTCGTCCGTATGCCGAGAACCTCTCCAAGATGCTCGCCGCCCTCGCACAAGCTGGCGGAAGCACCGAACTGCACCCGCTCTTGCAGGAGCGCCCGGAGGTAAAGCGCGAACTCGTGCTCGTCATCGCCACCGACAAAGGACTTTGCGGTGCGCTCAATACGAACCTTTTCCGCGAACTCGGCAAATTTGACCCAGCCAAGACGACCTTCGTCTCCGTCGGGCGTAAAGCGGCGCAATTCCTCAGCCGTATGAAGCGGGATTTGGGGGCCGAGTTTGAGCTGAAAGAGGCGTTCACCTTCCTCGAAAGCAAGCAGGCATCGAAGTTCGTGATAAATAAGTTCCTCGCGGGCGATGTGGATAAGGTGAGCGTCGCGTTCACGGATTTCATTAGCACCATCAACCAAAAGCCGACGATTAAGACGATCCTTCCCGTGCAAGATTTCGAGCTTTCCGACCTCGAAGGCGAGCAGGGCTCCAAGAAAGTCGAAGCTGCGGCAAGCACGGTGGACTACATTTTTGAGCCAAGCGCCAGCGGCGTTCTCGAAGGGCTTGTGCCGCATTACGTCCACTTCGCCGTGTATCAGATGGTGCTCGAAAGCCGTGCCTCCGAGCACAGCGCCCGCATGGTCGCCATGAAAAACGCGACCGACAACGCCAAGCAACTCATCAAGGACCTCACGCTCCAATACAACAAAGTGCGTCAGGCAGCCATCACCACCGAACTTCTCGAAATCACCACCGCGCAAATGGCGCTTGGTTAGTTGAGAGCTGCGAGTTGAGAGCTGAGAGACGCTCCAACACTCCACATCAACCAACCAAAAATCACCTTTAACAACTAACGAAACGCAGGCCGACATCCGCACTACTGGACGCGACTCTCAACTCTCAACTCTCAACTCTCAACTAATTATGAACCAAGGTACAATCGTTCAAATCATCGGTCCCGTTGTGGACGTGGATTTTTCCGCCGGAAAACTCCCCGCAATCTACGAAGCACTGGAAATCACATTCGCCGTCAATGGCGTGGAATCCAAGCTCGTCCTCGAGACGCAGCAGCATCTCGGCGATGGATGGGTTCGCGCCATCGCGATGAGCACCACCGAAGGCCTCAAGCGCGGTATGAAGATCAACGCCACCGGCGACTCGATCACTGTGCCCGTCGGCGAAGCCACACTCGGACGCATCTTTAACGTCACCGGCGACGCCGTGGACGAACGTGGACCTGTGAACGCCGAGAAGCGTTACTCCATTCACCGCCCAGCGCCAAAGCTCGTCGATCAAGACACGAAAGCGAGCATCCTTGAAACCGGCATCAAGGTCATCGACCTCATCTGCCCCTTCACCAAGGGCGGTAAAGCTGGCGCGTTCGGTGGTGCGGGCGTCGGCAAGACGGTCGTCATTCTCGAACTCATCAACAACATCGCCAAGAACCACGGTGGTTTCTCCGTGTTCGCCGGTGTCGGTGAGCGCAGCCGCGAGGGTAACGATCTTTACCACGAAATGAGCGACGCTGGTGTCATCAACCAGAAAGACCTCAGTAAATCGAAAGTCGCGCTCGTTTACGGCCAGATGAACGAGCCTCCCGGCGCTCGTCTCCGCGTCGCTCTCTCGGCTCTCTCGATGGCGGAATACTTCCGTGACGAGAAGAACCAGGACGTGCTCCTTTTCGTCGATAACGTGTTCCGCTTCTCGCAAGCGGGCTCGGAAGTGTCGGCGCTCCTCGGGCGCACTCCTTCGGCGGTCGGTTACCAGCCCACACTCTCGGCTGAAATGGGCCAGCTTCAGGAACGTATCACCACGACCAAGTCGGGCTCCGTTACATCCGTGCAAGCGGTTTACGTCCCTGCGGACGACCTTACCGACCCGGCACCGGCGAACACATTCGCTCACTTGGACTCGACCATGGTTCTCGAGCGTTCCATCGCCGAGTTGGGCATCTACCCAGCCGTCGATCCGCTCGCTTCGACATCGAAGGCGCTCGCGCCGGAAATCGTCGGCGAAGAACACTACGCAGTCGCCCGCGGCGTGCAGAAGGTTCTCCAGCGCTACAAAGATTTGCAGGACATCATCGCGATTCTCGGAATGGACGAGCTCTCGCCTGAAGACAAGCTCCTCGTATTCCGCGCCCGTAAAATCCAGCGTTTCCTTTCGCAGCCGTTCGCAGTCGCGGAAGTGTTCACCGGAACCAAGGGCGAATACGTGCCAATCAAAGACACCGTCCGCGGCTTCAAAGAAATCCTCGAAGGCAAACACGACAACGTGGCCGAGGGTAACTTCTACATGAAGGGCGGAATCGACATGGTAACTGCATAGTTGAGAGATGAGGGTTGAGAGTTGATTGACCGCTACAGCGCTTTCACTTTTCAACCGTCGTCCGCGAAGCGGAAAATTCTCTCAGATCTCAACAACCAACTCTCAACTAAATGGCTACACTCCATCTCGAAATCGTGACTCCCGAAGCCCGCGCTTACAGCGACGACGTAGAACTCGTCGTCCTGCCCGCCGTTGAAGGCGAGATGGGCGTTTATCCGCAGCACATCCCACTCATCACACAACTCAAGCCCGGCGAACTCGTCGTTACCAAAGATGGCAAGAAAATCCACCTCGCCGTCGGAGAAGGATTCGTCGAAGTCACGGGCACTACAGTCAGCGTGTTAGTGGACATGGCACTCACCGAAGCCGACATTGATGAGAATGCCGCCGAAGATGCAGTGAAGCGCGCCGAAGCGCGCTTAAAAGAAGGCAACATCGGCGACGAAGAAACAGCACTCGTGCAAGCCGCCATCGCGAAATCCATGGCCCAGCTCCACGTCAAGCGCCGCCGTCGCGGAATCTAAAGGGACCGCTCAAAAACCAATTCGTAACGCCCGCCGCGCAGCAATGCTCGGCGGGTGTTTTGTTTCTGGCGACTACTGCCGCAAGTGCGCGAACTTGGTCGCCCAATCATCCGGCAATCGCATGGGGCGAGCGGCGGGCATTTGGATCAGTGCGAGGCTTTGCCGGCACGTCACGAAGACCGTCCCATCGGAAGGGCGGATGATTTCAAAAGCACACCAAAAGCGCACTCGCTCAACACTCTCCAGTCGCCCCTTCACGACAAGTTTGTCCATGAGCTTCGCGGGCTTGCGATAGTCCACCTCCGTGCGGAGCAGGACGGGGTAAACGCCTCTCTCGGCCATGGTGGACATTTGCAGGCCAAGTTGATCGGCCAGCAGCGTGCGTGCGGTTTCGATGATTCGCAGGTAGGCGAGATTGTGGACAACCGCCGCGCAGTCGGTGTCAAAAAACATCACTTGATACTCGTATTCAATGGTCGGCGTCATGCGGCCATTCCATGCGACGATTTACACGCGCCAGCAATCCGCGAATTTAATTTTTCGGTTGTGGGAGCGACGTATCGCCAGCGGGCTGCAGTGGGACGGGTGTAGTGAGTCGCTCGGGTTGGGCGTTGAGGCCTTTTGCTCGGCGGAATGCTTCGCGCGCCTTGTCGGGTTGGCCCACTTTTTCGTAAAGCAACGTGAGCCGGGTCCACGCGTCGGAGAACGCAGGATCGAGCTGCGTGGCCTCTTCAAAAGCGGCGACGGCTTCGTTATTTTTCCCGCCTTTCATCAGCAGATTCCCACGATTGTACGCCTCTCCAGCACGCTCGATGGAATCGTTGCGCTCGGGCAGGCCAGACACGGGCAACGGTGGGAGCGCCTCGGCGCGAGCGGTCCCTGGAAGCGCCCCGATGATTTCCGAGCGACCTGCGAAATTCGGATTCGCCTGTCCCGGTGAGGCGGCTGTGTCCGTGCCCATCGATGGGTTGTCTCCAACTGTTGTTGGCAGCTCTACACCTGCGGGTGGCGGGAGAGTTTCCGTCGCTTGCTGCGGAGGGCCTTCGAGGTGGTGCCGGATGGATTGCCCCGGCGGAACGCGCTCTAATTTCATCCCGGCGCAGCCGAGCATCATACTGCCAAGCGCGAGGCTGGCAGCCGTTCCAAACAGTGTGTGAGATTTCATGGGCTAAGGCTTCACAGTTTAGCAGAAGCTTTGCCAGCGAGCGAAGGCTTTTCCTCGACGATGAAGACGCCACTTGCCGCGCCGCTGCCCTTGCGCGTAACTCGCTGCATGGGCAAACAGCACTTCATCTGGCGGAAATTATCGGCAACAAAATGGGAGGACGCATGGCAGGAGCGGCTCGGCTGGCTGGGGCAGCGCCTCATCATGGTCTCACTCTCCGGGCGAAAAACCACGCGCATCGAGGCATGGCAGGTGACGAAGAAAGAAGCCGACGAACTCATCGAAGAATTCGGCGGCCAAGTCCGCCCGATGAAGCCCATGACCGTAAAAGACCTAGAGCCCAAGCCCCGCCCGCCTCTACGCATCCGGGGCAAACTGCTCGTCGTCTCCTCGGAAAAAGAGCGCGCCACCGCACGGAAGAAAGAGCCCAACACGCCGTGCCTCTACATCCAGGCGAGCATGGCGTTTGGCACCGGAGAGCACGCCACCACCGCGACGTGCCTGCGCATCCTCTCGGACATCGCGCCGACGCTCCCCGCTGGGTGGGATGCACTCGATCTCGGCACAGGCACAGGCATCCTCGCCTTCGCAGCACGCATTTTCGGCGCGAAGAAAGTTGAAGCGACGGACTTCGATGCGACCGCCGTCCGTGTCGCAAAAGAGAATGCCGTCGTGAACAGCATCACCGGCGTCGTCTTCAAAAAATCCGACGTCCTCCAGTGGACGCCGAAGCGCACTTGGCCGCTCGTCACCGCGAATCTATTCAGCCCCATCCTCATCGCAGCCGCGCCGCAGATCACAGCGGCGGTGGCAAAAGGCGGCGCGCTTATTTTGTCGGGCATCCTTCGCATTCAAGCCGATGAAGTCGTCGCCGCATTTGAGGCACAAGGGATGAAGTTCCAGACCATCGCGAAGAAGGGCAAATGGGTCACATGTCTCGCTCGCCGATGAAGCTCTTCCTTTTCCTCTGTATGTCGGCGATTGCTCTCGCAGAGCCGCTCGACCTCGCGCCTGCGCTGGAGCCGCTGCGCGAAAAATACAAACTCCCGGCCTGCGGCGTCGCCGTCATTGAGGGTGGCAATATCACCGCCATCGGAGTCACCGGCAAACGCCGTATTGACCGCGACACATCGGCCACAGCCGACGATCTCTGGCACATCGGCTCTTGCACCAAGAGCATGACGGCCGCGCTCGCCGCCATGCTGGTGGACGAAGGCAAACTCCGCTGGGACATGCCGATTACGGAAGCACTGCCCGACATCCCCGCCCATCCCGGTTGGCAAAAAGTCACACTCGAACACCTCATCACCCAGCGCAGCGGAATCTCAGGCATGAGCGGCAGGCAGTGGCGCACAATCGAAGCCGGTGGCGGCAGCCCTCGCGAACAGCGGGCGCAATTTTCCCGGCAGATCCTCGCCACATCCCCTGCCCTGCCGCCGGGTAAATTTGCCTACAGCAACTCCGGCTACGGGATGCTCGGCGCAATCATCGAACACGCCGCCAATCGCTCCTACGAAACGCTCCTCCGCGAGCGCATCTTCGCTCCGCTGAAACTGACCACCGCCGACTTCGGAGCGCCCGGCAAGCAAGGCGAATGGAACCCCAACCAGCCGTGGGGCCACTACCGCAAAGCGGACGAACTCACACCCGCCGCGCCATCGCCCGACAACCAATTCCCTCCGGCCCTCGCCCCCGCCGCGAGCGTCCACATGAACCTCCGCGACTTCGCGAAGTATGCGTGGTGGGTGTCGTCGAACGAGCCCGCACTCGTAAAGCCCGAGACATTTCAAAAGCTCAAAACCCCACCAAAGGGCAGCACCTACGCGGGCGGGATGTGGATGACCGAACTCCCCGGCATCGCCGAGCCTGCCGTCTCCCACTCCGGCCACATGGGCGGCTTCTTCGGCGTCTTTTACTCGGGCAAAAAGAAGGCGTGCGTCGCCGTCTTCAACACGGAAGGCGGCGGCTGGGAATGGCTCGGCGACGAACTCACCGCCGCCGCGCTCAAAGCTGCGCGATAATATCCGCTCACTCTCAATCCCGCCGATTTCCCGATTCGCCTGTGAAAACTTTCTTGCATCAATTAAAAAGCCATCCTTTCGCGGTGGACGCTCATTTCGAGCGCGTCGTGGCGGTGTCGTTTGCGTTTCCTTTGGCGGTGTTGGAGCCGCTGGTTCCGCACGGGTTGGAGGTAGATGCGTTTGAGGGGTTCGGGTTTGTCACGGTGGCGATGGTTTGGACTCGGGGGCTGCGTCCGGCGGGGTTTCCGGCTTTTCTGGGGCAGGATTTCTTTTTGGCGGGATACCGGATTTTCACTCGCCTACGCGATGAGGATGGGCGGCGGTTGCGGGGGTTGAGAATTTTGCGCAGCGAGACGGATAAACGGCGGATGGCTTGGGCGGGGAATGTGTTCACCGATTATCGCTACCGGCATGTGAGGGTGAACATTGAGCGCAGCGGCGAGGATACTCGCGTGGGATGTTTTCTAGCGGATGGCACGCCGACGATGCGGGTGACTTTCGACGCTTCGGCTCAGGCTGCGAGTTTGCCGGAGGGCTCGCCGTTTCCCGACTGGCACGCGGCGCGGCGGTTTGCGGGACCGATGCCATTTACGTTCGGCGATGCGGGCGATGGTTCGTTTGTCGTCGTCGAGGGGAGTCGGCAGGATTGGGTACCGCGTCCAGTGGCGGTGAAGGACTGGCAGGTGAGCCTTTTCGACGAAGCGCCGCTGCGGGGGACGACGCCGATTTTGGCGAATGCTTTTGCTGTGGAAAATGTCGCGTATCGCTGGAAGCGCGGGCGCATCGTGAAGCCATGAGCGAGCGCGGGAAATGGCAAGGGATGCTGACGATTGCACGGTTTAACTGGCCGCTTTACCTCGCCGCGCTCGTCGCCTTGCTAGTGGCGGGGTGTGGGGTGTTTTGTGTTTCAAGTATGACGCTGAAGCTGGCTTGTGGCGCGGCTTTGCTGGGCGCGGTTTATTTCG
>CAMDQC010000093.1 GCA_945905735.1 Prosthecobacter debontii
GTGAGATTCACGAAAAGCGTCTCCGCTTGCTCCACGATCACGTCGCCCAGCGAGACCACCGTCACCGTTTTCGTCGTCTCTCCGGCAGCAAAGGTGAGCGTCCCCGCCGTTGCCGTATAGTCGCTGCCTGCCAGTGCAGTGCCGTCGCCTGTCGCGAAGTTCACGGTGATGGCGCTCGCCGAAGCGTTGCTGAGCGACACGGTGAACACCATATTCGTCGTCCCCGAGTCCCCTTCGGTAATCGTCGCGTCGGTAATCGTCACGAGCGCCGTGTCGTCGTTGGAGAGCGTTCCGAGGCCCTGCGCATCGGCGATCGTCGCGCTGGTTGGGTTCGTGAGATTCAGGAAAAGCGTCTCGGCCTGCTCCACCGTCACGTCGCCGTTCACAATCACGGATACCGTTTTCGTCGTCTCTCCGGCAGCAAACGTGAGCGTCCCACTCGTCGCCACGTAGTCGCTGCCCGCCGTCGCCGTCCCGTTTGCGGTCGCAAAATCGACGGCTACAGCGATGACGGACGGGGTGTTGAGCGAGACGGTGAAGACGAGGTTCGACGTGCCGCCATCGCCCTCCGCGATGCTCACATCGTCCACGGAGATCGCAGGTGAGTCGTCGTTGGTGATCGTCCCCAACCCCTGCGCGTCGGAAATCGCTCCGCCGCTGGCGTTGGTGAGGTTCAGGAAGAGCGTCTCAGCCGACTCCACGGCCCCGTCGCCATTCACAGCCACGGTCACCGTTTTCGAGGTTTCCCCTGCCGCAAAAGTGAGCGTCCCGGTTGCCGCCACGTAGTCGCTGCCTGCCGACGCTGTGCCGTTTGCAGTCGCAAAGTCCACCGTCACCGTGCTGAGTGGGGCGCTGTTGAGCGTGACGGTGAAAATCAGGTTCGATGTGCCGCTGTTGCCTTCCGCGATGCTCACGTCGTTCACCGAGACAAGCGGCTGATCGTCGCTGGTGATCGTCCCGAGCCCTTGCGCGTCGGCAAGCGTCGCGCCGACGGGACTCGTGAGATTCACGAAAAATGTCTCTGTCGCCTCGCTGGTCGTGTCGCCGAACACGCCGACGGTGATGGTTTTAGAAGTCTGCCCAGCCGTAAAAGTCAGCGCGCCGCTCGCCGCCGTGTAGTCGCTGCCTGCTGTAGCGGTGCCGTTTGCCGTAGCGAAATTGACCGTTACATCCGTAGCGATGGCGGCGCTGAGTGTGACGGTGAAAACGAAGTTCGTCGTGCCGCTTGCGCCTTCCACAGCGGTGACATCGGAGATTGTCAGCGAGGGGGTTGAGCTTGTCTGCGCGACGAGCGCGGAGACTTCCGATGTGTGGAACGGCGACACCGCGCGCGTCGCTGTGGCGCTGATTGTGCGACCCGCCGGGACGGCTCCGAGCGTCGTGGAGAATGTCCCATTTCCCGATCCGTCCGTGGTGATCGCGAATGTCCCGAGATACGTCTCCGCCTCGCCGCCAGCGGTGTTGCTGTAAAAGTCGAGGTTCAGGTCCGTGCTCGCGAGGCCCGCGTAGGTGCCGGAAATGATGGTGCTGCTGCCCGTCGAAATGGCGGTCGTGATGACGGGGAAATTGAGCAGCCCGTTTGCGCCGCCGTCCGTGTCGTTCGCATCGTTGGCCGTCACGCCGTTGTTGTTCAGGTCGATGCCGAGAGCGCCGTTATCGTGCAGCGAATTTCCGCGAATGATAGCCGTCGCCGCGCTGCCCAGTGCGATGCCGTTCCCGGTGTTAAAGCCAATGTTATTCCCCTGTCCCGCCACGATGCCGCCGACCGTCGCACCCGCTGCCGTATTCAGCAAAATCCCCCGCGCATTTGCAGCGCCCGATTTGCCGATCGTGTTGCCTTGAATGGTGAGCAAGTCCGCCGTCCCCACGACGATGCCCGACAGGGTGTTGCCGCCGATGATATTGCCCGAGCCCGCGCTGCCGATGATCGTCGCGCCGCCGCTTGCGTTGGAAATGTTGATTCCGTTACCGGTGTTGCCGACGCTGCCCGTGCCCGCTGCGTTCATCCCGATCATATTCGCCTTCAGGGTCGCGACGGACAGTGAGGCGGAATTCACGGAAATGAACACGCCATCGCCGCCGTTGCCGGAAATCACGTTGCCCGCATTCGTCCCGCCACCGCCGATGGTCGTCTGGAGCACGCTCTGGATGCGGACGCCGTCCCCGGTATTGCCGAGGTCTAAAGTGCCCGTTTTATCCGTGCCGATGAAGTTCCCCAGCAGCGTATTCGAGTCTCCACCCGAGAGGAGATTCACCCCGTGCAGCCCGTTGCCGGAGATGACGTTGCGCGCCGTGGCGACTTGGCTACCGACGACGTTCAGGTTCGAGCCATTGATATACACGCCCGACAGGCTATTCCCGACCGTCGCCGTCCCCGTCGAGTCGAGGCCGATCCAGTTCCCCATGAGCTGATGCCGACTGCCGCTATTAATCTCCACGCCGTACGTGTTGTTGCCGGAGATGATGTTCCCCTCGCCCGCCGCCGTCCCGCCCACGCGTACGCCGATGCTGCTCGATAAAAAGACGCCGCTTTTTCCATTCCCCAGGTCCCCGAGTCCGCCCGCGCCGGTGCCGATAAAATTTCCCCGGATGAACCCCGAAGGCGCAGCCGTGCTGCCGTCCACCGTGCTGTTCATCTTGATGCCGTAATCTATATTTCCACTGATTTGATTCCCCTCGCCCACGGCCGCACCGCCGACAATGTTCCCTCCCGAATCGCCGTCAATCAACACGCCATTGAGGTTCGGAATTGCCGCGTTCCCCGCTGCATTCACGCCGATCTTATTCCCGATCACCGTTCCAAACGTGCTGCCGAGCGCCAGATGCACTCCAGTGCCCGCGTTTCCCGAGACGAGATTGCCCGGCCCCACCGTATTGTTCGTCCCGCTCACCACGTCCACGCCGTCGCCACCGTTCCCAAAATCCAGCGTGCCCGTGACATCCGTGCCGATGTAATTATTCGCGATGACGTGGTTCGAGCCATTCACGAGGATGCCGTGGCTGGAGAAATTGCGGATCACCAAGCCCTTCACCGTCACATTACTGCCCGTGATGGAGATACCCACCGCCGACCCCGCCGTCGTCCCATCCAGCACGACCTCCGGCCCCGCGCCCACGGCCAGCGCTGCATCTAAAAAGACATCCCCCGCGATCACTGGCAACGCCGAGAGCAGCGAGATCACAGGGAAAGTGCCGGCCGTAAACCCAAATAGGATCGTATCGGCTCCAGCAGCGCTATTCGCGCTCGATATCGCCTGTCGCAAAGACCCCGCGCCACTGTCCGCGACGGTCGTGACCATAAACGTGGCTGGCGCAATGCGCGATTCAAGCGGCTCGGGAGATAGGATGTGCCTTTTCATAGAAAGAAGACTTTAAAGTGCGCCATCCCGGGCCAGAGACGTGCGGCGTGTTTTAGCGAATAGAGTAAGGGCCAGGCGCAGCGCGCAACGGCCTTCCAGGACGCACCTGTGTGGAGATTAGAGTGCGAACGGGGGCAGGGGACCGAACCTCACCATAAGCCGAAACATCTCCATTGGTCCGGAGGTCACCCGTTCCAAGCCCCGTCCACGATTTCAACGATGAGAGCGCTTGCCCAAAAATCGAAGTCCCGCGTTGAAGCTTCTGCGTCGGCCTTGATACGGGGCGGATCACCGACGGCATCACGCCCGACTGTGAACTAATACGGTAAGCAGAAGAGCGCCCCACTTTGGAGCTATAAGGCCGAACCGCATGGGCAGAAGTCACCGCCGCGCAGAGTAAAACACTGAAGGTTCCGATTTGTAAAAGCCGACGTGGAGTTTTCATCAGGGGCCGACCGTAGCGACGGATATTATAATTTCCACTATAATTTTCAGACCACCCAACCCTCGGGTGTGATTGAAAGTAACCCGCGAGTCCCTTTTCGGCTCAACACCACTCGCAAAGCGACGCTTCTGTTTCGTGCGGCTTTGCCGTTCGGCTTTTTGCCGCGATGGGACTCGCGGGCTACTTTCCACATTTAATCACACCCCAAAATGCGCGGCTTCGACATTCGTCATTCGACATTCGTCATTTCCCATTTACCAATCGCCCGACATGCGTTTGCGCAATCAACTTCTGGCACTGATCATCTTCGCGGGGTTTCTCGCGCTGGGGGCGTTTTATATCCGTTATTGGACGGCGAAGAAGCCGTTTGGCATCATCGTTTTCGTGAGTGATGGGCTCATCTCGCGGCACCTTACGGCGGCGCGGCTTTACTCCGGCGGGGCGGATGAGCGGCTGAATATCGAGCGCCACTTTCCGCACCTCGCCCTCGTTCGCAACGACGGGTTGCAGTTCTCAGTGCCGGATTCGGCGGCTGCGGCCACGGCGCTGGCTACGGGGAAAAAGGCGCGCCACCGCACGCTGAGTATGAGCGAGTCGGGCGCGACGCTGCCGACCATCTTGGAGCTGGCCCACGCGCAGGGGCGCAATGCGGGGCTGGTGACGACGGACCGCTTTACCGAAGCCTCCACCGCCGCCTTTTTCGCTCACACGCAGGACTCGGGAACGCGCGACGCCATCGCGGCTTCTCTCGTCGCGACGCCGAATCTGAAAGTGCTGCTCGGCGGCGGGATGGGAGATTTTTTGCCGACGAGTGCTCACGGGTTCCGCACGGATCAGCGGAACCTTTTGGAGTCGCTGCGCGCCCCGGCGTGGGATGTCGTTCGCACGAAAGCGGAGCTGGAAAACTCCGCGTCGTATCGCGATGGCGCGCTGCTCGGGCTCTTCGCCGCTGGCCCGCTCTCGACGAGCAAGCAGCGGGACTCGGGCTCCACGGCAGAGCCGTCGCTCTCGGACATGGTGCGCCGCGCGATCCAGTGCCTCCAGACGGACCGAGATGGCTACGTGCTCGTGGTGGATGAGACACAGATTTCGCGCGCCGCTTCGATCAATGATGGCGAGATGCTGCTGCGGGAATTGGCGGAACTCGACAAAGCCATCGCCACCGCCGTGGAGTACGCAGGCGAGCGCTCGCTCATCATCGCTGTCGGGCGGAATAGTACGGGCGGGTTCGCGATGAGCGGCTACCCGCTGCGGCAGGATAAAGGGCTCGCCCTCGTCGGCCCTTCACCCGAAGGGCATCCGCCGATCACATGGGCAACCGGCCCGAACGCCCGCGACGCCGCACAGCCCACCGCGCAACAGCTCCCCGCCGCGCTCGGAACTGCCGAGGACGTGATTGCCGTTGGGCGCGGGCTTGGTGCCGAGGAGGTGCGCGGCTTCCTAGATAGCACGGCGATTTTCGACCTCCTGCGCAAAGCTCTTTAATATGATCGCACGCTACTACAATTGGCTCCACGGACGCTGGCCCGCCGGGACGGTGGAAAAACTCCCCGTCTGCGGGACGGACGGCGAAACGAACATCCCCGGCGTGCGAATCGTCGGCGATCTCAGCGGGGTGCCGCTGCTGAAATTCAGCTCGGACACAGGCGCGCGTGCCGTGCAGGCGTTCCTCGCAGAGCCAGACTTTCAGCGCGGCGGCGTGGATGCGAAGAGCGTGGACGTGGCGATCATCGGCGCAGGTGTGTCGGGCATCTCCGCAGCGATGGAGGCGATTCGTGCCGGGCTGAGTTACCGCATCTTCGAGGCGACGCAGGCATTTTCCACGGTGGCGAATTTCCCGAAAGGGAAGCCCATCTTCACGTATCCCACGGACATGACTCCGGCGGGCGGCATCCAGTATTCGGAGTCGGACTCGGTGAAGGAAGCGCTGCTGGAATCCATGGAGCGCCAGCGCCGCGAGGCAGGCGTGGAGATCACGCCCGCACGCATCGAGCGCGTGGAAAAATCGGGCGGCGAACTCGTGCTGCATCACGGCGACAAGACGACGACGCGGGCCCGCCGAGTGATCGTAGCCATCGGTCGCAGTGGCAATTTTCGCAAGATGGGAGTGCCCGGCGAGGAGCTGGATAAAGTGATGAACCGCCTCCACGACCCGAAAGATTTCGCGGGCCGCGATGTGATGGTCGTCGGCGGTGGCGACAGCGCCGCCGAAGCCGCAATCGCCCTTTCTGCCAGCGGTGCCCGCGTGACGCTCGTCTATCGCGGCGCAGAGCTGAACCGGCCCAAGCCCGAGAATGTGGAGCGACTCCAAGCCGCCGGACTGCGCATCGCCCTCAGCGCAGCGCCGTCGGCGATAGACGCCGAAAGCGTGACGCTCCGAGTCGAGGGCGTGGAAGAGCGTGTGCCGAACGATTTCGTCTTCGCGATGATTGGCCGGGAAGCGCCGCTGGAGTTCTTCCGCCGCAGCGGGCTGAACATCGCGGGCGACCGTGGGCGCAACTGGTGGATCACCATCGCGCTGTCGTTCCTGTTCTTCGTCTGGCTCTATCATTGGAAAAAGGAGTTCTTCGCAGGCACGCCGATCGACGTGAATACGACCGTGCTCCACGCCCCAGCGGGCAGCGACACGACGACGTTCCTCTACACACTGCGCGAGGCGGCCAGCTACCGGAGCTTTTGGTATTCTTCGACCTACGTGGCCATCGTGATCATCTTTGGGCTGCGGCGGGTGCGGCGGCGCAAGACGCCCTACGTCAAACTGCAAACCCTGAGCCTCGTGCTCATCGCCGCGATCCCGCTCTTCCTGCTGCCAGAGCTGATCCTGCCGTGGATGGGCCACAACGGCTTCTTCTCAGAAGGCGCAGCGTTGCGCGGATTTGCCGACCAGTTCTTCGAGGTCGCCGATTGGAAACTCGCCAAGCTCCCCGAGGCCGACCGCGCCGCCGCCGCCGCGTTCGGCGCAGACCGCTCCTACTGGCGCATCATCGGTTTCATCCTCGCGTGGCCGCTGCTCGTCGCGAATTGGTTCACGGATAAACCCATGTGGGGCTGGCTCATCGTCGGCTCCATCCAGACCTTCATCGTCATCCCGTGGCTCGTCCGGCGCTTTGGCAAAGGCGCGTATTGCGGCTGGATATGCTCCTGCGGCGCACTGGCAGAAACCCTCGGCGACACCCATCGCCACAAGATGCCGCACGGCGCAAAGTCCAACCGCTGGAACATGGTCGGCCAAGCATTCCTCGCCTTCGCCATCGTGCTCATGCTCTTCCGCATCGTCTCGTGGATTTTCCCCGCATCGCCCGCCGGAGCCGTCTTCCACTTCTTCGCAAAAGGCCCGCCGCTCGGCAGCGGATTGCCGCTCTTGAACTACGAGTATTTTGTGGACTTGCTGTGGTCGGGCATCATCGGCGTCGGCTTTTACTTTCACCTCTCGGGCCGCGTCTGGTGCCGGTTTGCGTGTCCGCTCGCGGCGCTCATGCACATCTACTCGCGGTTCGGAAAGTTCCGCATTTTCGCCGAAAAGAAGAAGTGCATCTCGTGCAACGTCTGCACCTCCGTCTGCCATCAGGGCATCGACGTGATGAGCTTCGCCAACAAAGGCAAAGCCATGGAAGACCCCGAGTGCGTGCGCTGCTCCGCGTGCGTGCAGCAGTGCCCCACGGGCGTCCTCTCGTTTGGTCGGCTCGGCGAGGAAGGCATCCCCATCCTCGACAAACTGGCCGCCTCGCCGGTGAAGATGCGCGAGCACGCGAAGTGATCGCGCCCCTTGCCATCATCCTGCCCGCCTGCAACGAGGAAGCCGCGCTTGGCCCCGTCCTTGATGAACTCCTGCCCCACGCCCGGCAGCACGGCGCAGTCATCGCAGTCGGGCTCAACGATTGCACCGACCGCTCGCGCGCTGTCGCCGAATCGCGCGGCGTGCTCATCGGCGAGACGCCCACGCGCGGCTACGGCCAAGGATGCATCGTCGGCATCGAAGCCGTGCGCGCTGCGGGCATCGCGCCCGCCGCCTACATCTTCATGGCGGCAGACGGCGCGAACGACCCCGCCGAGCTGCCCTCGCTCATCGCCCCGTGGCGAAATGGCGCGCAACTCGTGCTCGGCCAGCGCACGGGCGTTCCGGGAAATTGGCCGCAGCTCGGCTTGGCCCGTGCCGCGTTCAATGTCGCGCTCGGCATGTGGGCCGGCATCCTGAGCGGCACGATGTATCGCGACCTCGGCCCCTTCCGCCTCATCGACGCCGCGCTCTTCGCCGCCATCCACTCGCAGGAGACGACTTGGGGCTGGACCATCGAGCCGCAAGTCATAGCTCCGCGCCTCGGCGCACTCACCGTCGAAATTTCCGTCATTGAGCGCCCTCGCATCGCCGGGGAGCAAAAAGTGACCGGCGTTTCCCTCGCCCACACACTCCGCATCGGGCGAGAAATCATCCGTGCCGCGTGGCGCTGCCGCATCCGAGAGCTGTCGCGCCTTCCGCGAACCATTAGCCGATGAAAATACTCTTTCTCCTCCGTTTCGGAGTCGCATGGGCGATAGCGGTCGCGGTGTATCTTGTCGCAGCAGTGCTCACCGTGTTCGACGGGATGTTGTCGTTCATTTTCCAGCCGATTATGGGCATCATCATTGGCGGGCTGAGTGTGGCGGCTTGCACGGTGGCGGGGCTTCTTTTGCGACTGCCGTTTTTGCGGAAGCCTTGGCGTTTTATGATGATCCTTCCGGCGGTGTTTGTGGCGGTGGGAGTCGGGCTTCTCCTCTTTTCGGCGATGCCCAGTCAGATGGTGCAGCATACGCAAGTCATCGACAGCGGTCCCGAGCCCTACGAGGAATCATATGTCAGCCTCGGAGACACCGCCATTCCCGGATACTTCGCCCTCCTTTTCGCGCTGGCGAACTGGCCTTTGTGGGAACGAAAGCCGAAGCAGCCCGCAGCTTAGCAATGCGGAGGTGCGGACCGCTAAACGCGGGCGACGCTTGCGAATCGCGTGGGGCGCGAGCCTTGACACCGTCCGCTTCCGAATCCCATCTGCTCCCATGCTTCCGCTGAACTTCTTTTCGCACACGCACTTCATTGCCCAAACGTTTGTGGCGCTCGCTTTGAGCACGGCAAGTAGTGGTGCGGCGGATGCGCAGATTTTCGAGGGCGAATCGCTGAAGGTCTTAAATCGCACGGGCAACGCTGGGCCGCAGAGTCTGCGGCCGTATGGCGAGGGCGCGTGGAGCGGGAATGCGCATCTGTGGTGGACGGGAGCAAAGCCGGGCGATGTGCTGGAGCTGGCGCTGCCGGTGGCGGCGGATGGGATGTTTCGCATCGGCGCGGGTTTTACGAAGGCGGTGGATTATGGAGCGTTCGAGTTCTCGCTGGACGGCGTGAAGCTGGCGGGGCCGTTGGACTTTTTTAACAACGGCGTCGTCCACACCGGCACGCTGGCGCTCGGCGATGCGGTGAAGCTCTCGGCTGGGGAGCACCGATTCGCGGTGAAGGTCACGGGGGCAAACGCTGCGGCGAAGAAAGGCTATATGCTGGGGCTGGACTATGTGGTGCTCGGTCGCGATGGGGCGAACATCACGACGCTCGGGCCGAAGTTGATCGCGCCCGCTCCGGCAAAGCCCGCAGCGAATGCAGGCTTGAAGTCCGGCAACGCGGAGGCCGCTGATCCCAAGACGCCAGCCCAGCAGCGCACGCTGTTCCGACTGCCGCCGGAGTTTGAAATCGAGCTGGTGTCGAGCGAGGAGCAGGGACTGCCGAAGCCCGCGATGACGGTGTTCGACAGCGCGGGGCGGCTGTGGTCCGTCACGGACACGGAGTATCCGCACGATAACGATCCGAACTTCTGGAAGCTGCCGGGCAAGGACCGCGTGGTGATCTTCGACCACCCGACGGCGCGCAGTCCGCAGACGCCACGCACATTTGCCGAGGGCATGACGATGCCGCTCTCCGTGCTCCCCTCGGGCAAAGGCGCGTATGTGGCGCAGGGGCCGGAGATTCTGTTCCTCGAAGACACGGACGGCGACGGTCGCGCGGACTCGCGGAAGGTGCTGCTGAGCGGGTTCGGCGTGCAGGATACGCACACGCTGCCGCATCAGCTCACGCGGATGCCGGGCGGTCGCATCGTGTATTCGCAAGGCGTGCTGAACAACGGGCGGGTGACGGATGCGGGCGGGCAGAAGGTGGACTTTCACAAGACGCTCGTCGCTACCTTCCGGCCCGATGGAACAGGCCACGAGATCATCGGCGCAGGGCTGAACAATATCTGGGCATGGGCGCTGTCTCGCGAAGGGCGCGTGTTTTTCCACGAGGCAAATGACTTCGGATACAGCGTGGTGCCGTTCGAGGAGGATTCGTCTTACCCGAGCTTCATCGCCACGAAGTTGCGCCCGGATGCGCCGCTCCACCCGCCGACGGCGGAGGGACTGAATCTCGGCGGCACGGGCTTTAGCGGCATGGCGATTTGCGATGACCGCGCGGGCTCGTTCCCTGCGCCGTGGCACGGACTGCTCTTCGTGGCGAATCCGATCACCGGAAGCATCAACGCGGTGTCGATGGCGCAGGCGGAGAATGGCGTCTTCACATTTACCAAGCACGCCGACCTCGTGTCGTGCGGAGACCCGATGTTTCGCCCGGTGGCGATCACATTCGGCCCGGACGGCTGCCTCTACATCACCGACTGGTACAACCGCATCATCTCCCACAACGAAGTCGCCCGCGACCATCCCGCCCGCGACAAAACGCGAGGCCGCGTTTGGCGCGTGCGCCACAAGAGCCAGGCGGAGCGCACCGTGCCCGACCTCTCGCGTGTGCCGGTCGCAGAGCTTCCGCAGCACCTCGCCGCCGATAGCACATGGGAAATGCGCGCGGCGTGGCAGGAGATTGCGGCGCGTGGCGGGAAGGAACTCGCCCCCGCGATTCTCCCGCTCATTCACAAGGCCGAGAGCGGCGACGATGTGCGCATCCACGCGCTATGGGCGCTGGAGGATCTCGGCTATTTCGACGCCGCGCTGTGGAAGGAACTGCTCGCCAGCAAGAACCCGAACGTCCGCCGCGAAGCCGTCCGCGCATTATCCTCGCTGAAGGTCCCCGCGAAGGACGCCTTCGCGCTGCTCCAACCGCTCGCCGCCGAGACAGCGTGGACGGTGCGCTATGAAGTCCTCCGCTTCTTCCGCCGCGCGGTAGGCACGCCCGACCCTTCGCATCTCGCATGGCTGGCACGCTGGAGCGAAGGCCCCGCCGACACGCGTAAAGTGAACGGCTGGAACGGACCATTCCTCGCTCTCGGCGGCGCGTATGAGCGGGCATTCCAAGATTTCCTTTTCACGCTCATCACGAAAAAAGGCCCGGCTGCCACGGTGGCCGACGCGCGCTTCGAGGCCGTCCTCGCCACACAGCCCGCGCGCACCGCCGAGGAGACTGCCGCGCTCACAAAACGCATCGCCGCAGTGAAGGCCGCCGTCGCTGGGGCAGGGGAGAGGACGCTCGATGAAGGCAAACTGCTCGTGCAGACGATCTGCCTTTCCTGCCACGTCATCGGCGGCAAAGGCATCGCCCTCGCCCCGCCGCTCGATGGCTCCGCTGCACGCGACATCGATGCGATCATCACCGCCATCCTCGACCCCGACGCTGCTGTGGAAAATGTCTTCCGCCTTTACCGAGTGGAGACGAAGGAAGGCGGGAAGTTCGAGGGTTTTAAAAAGAACGTCGATGCGAAGGAACTCACGCTCATTTCCATGGGCGGCACCGCGCAGGCCATCCCGGTCGCGAGCATCAAAGCCGCTGGCTACGTGCAGGGAAAGTCCGTCATGCCGCCCTTCGGTGCAGGAATGACGGACCAGCAGGTCGCGGACATCGTGCGGTATTTGAAGACGGTGAAGTAGCCTACCTCACGCAGGTTCAGCGTTGGGCGTAGTGCGCCGATCTAGCCGCCAGCCGACGAGGCAAAGGATCGCAGCTAACACCCATGGGACGGACATCGCCGCCCATTGCGCAATCGGGAATCCCACGAGCGCTTTCGCCACATCGCTAGGAGTCGCGCCGAGTTCCACCGGCACACCCATCCAACCGAGCAGACGAGGGTCGTGGAAGATGATGCCGCCTGCGACATGGCCGAGGATCGCGCCGCCGAGCCATACGATCCAGCGGTGTTTCGTCATCAGCGTGGAAATGAGCGAGCTGCCCCACACCACAAGCGGAATGGAGAGGAGGAGGCCAAACACCACCAGCCTCGTGTCGCCCTGGGCGATGTTTGCGATGGCTACGACGTTGTCCAAGCTCATCGTCACATCCGCGATGATGATCATCCAGACGGCATGCTTGAGAGTCGAAGCTCCTTCGACCTTGTCGTGTCCGCCAGACGAGCCTTGCGGCTTCACAAGGTTCCACGCGATCCACAGCAGCAATGCGCCGCCGATGAGCTGCACGTAGGGAATTTGCAGCAGCCAAGCGATGATGACGATAAAGAGCACCCGCAGAGCGACTGCGCCGCCTGTGCCGATCACTCGGCCCCAAAACTGTTGCTTTGGCGCGAGTGAGCGAGTCGCAAGTGCGATGACGAGTGCGTTGTCGCCCGCGAGGAGCAGGTCGGCGATGACGATTTTAAAGAATTTAGTGGCGGTTTCAGGCTCAAACATAATTTGGGGGGCGGACCATTTCGCAGCCCGCCATTTGTGGCAAGCGCAGATGGTTTAATTCAACAGGTGCATTTTCCCCACGGGTTGAGCAACGTGTGGCTCCGACACCTGCATGAAAACACTTCGCCTTCTCACCATCGCATTCCTCGCCAGCCTCGTCTCCGTCTTCGCTGAGGACGGAGTGCATGATTTGAAAATCGGCGAGGCCGCGCCCGACTTCTCGCTGCCCGGTATTGATGGGAAGACGCACACGCTCGCGACTTACAAAGACGCGAAGCTGCTCATGGTCGCGTTCATTTCCAACCACTGCCCGGACTCCCACGCAGCGGAGAAGCGCATGATGAAACTCCTCGCCGACACGAAGGGCAAAGGGCTCGTGCTCGTCGCCATCAATCCGAACAACCCCGACGGCCTGAGCATCGATGAACTCGGCTACTCGAAATACAACGACGGCCCCGAGGACATGAAGAAATACGCGGCGGAGAACGGCTTCACTTTTCCCTATCTCTACGATGGCGAGACGCAGTCCGTATCGAAGGCTTACGGCTGCCTCGCGACGCCGCATGTGTTCCTTTTCGATGCCGAGCGGAAGCTGCGCTACAAGGGCCAGCTCGACGACTCGAAGTATGAGGACGCCGCCACGGTGAAGTCGCACGACGCCCGCAACGCTGTGGACGCGCTGCTCGCCGGTGCGCCCGTGCCCGTGCCGGAGACGAAGCCCCACGGCTGCTCGACGAAGTGGCTGAGCAAGAAAGGCAACGTCGCCCTGCGCGTAGAGAAATGGGACAAGACGCCCGTGGACGTGGAGCTGATTGATGCCGCCGGAGTCGCCGCGCTGCGCAAGAATGGGACGAAGAAAGTGCGGCTCTTCAACGTGTGGGCGACGACGTGCGTGCCGTGCGTGGCGGAGTTCCCCGAGTTGGTGACGACGGCGCGGAAGTTCGGCCTGCGCGACTTTGAACTCATCACCATCAGCACCGACGAGGCGAAGGATTCGGCGAAAGTGAAAGCGTTCCTCGAAAAGCGCGGCGCCGGTTTGCTCGACCGCCTGAAGCCCTCGCTGAAAGCCGAAGGACGCACGACCAACAGCTACATCTTCACCGGCGCGAGCACCGAGGAGCTGATGAAAATCCTCGACCCGACTTGGCCCGGCGGCATCCCACACACCGTCCTCGTCGCCGCCAACGGCGAAGTCCTCTGGCGGCACAACGGCCTCATCAACGGCGAAGAACTGCGCGCCAAAGTGCTGGAGCACATGGGCGGCGTGTACAAGCCGTAGCGCGCGCTACTTCGGCGGCATCCTCACCTTGCCGGGAACGGGCATAGGCGCGGGCGTTCCAGGAACGGGCACTTTTTTCGCATAGCCGAGGCTCACCTTCGTGTTGCCTTGGTGTTTCTGCTCGATGCAGTCCTTCGCCATCGGCACGCCCACAGTCGGCCGCGAGACGCACGAGGCCAGCGCCGCGGGGAGGATGGCGACGAGCGCGGTGGCAAATGCGGGCTTCCATCCTGCGATGCGGAGGATGAGCCGCTCGATGAAGTTTGGCGACTGCATGAGCCCGTCGTCGGTGCGGACGTAGGCGACGCACTCGCGGCCCTGCGTCTCGTCGGCGAAGTTCTGCGCCTCGCGCTCGGTCATCGCGGAGAGGTTATAGACGTGCTTGCCGCACTCCCCGCAAAAGCGCTTCCGTTCGTCGCCGCTCATCGCGGACCAATCGGCGTGGCACGGCTTCGGGACAACGAGCGGCGGCGGAATTTGTTTCATGCCGACGACGAAAGCCTACGCCTCACGGATGTCAAACCAGCGCTCTGCAAGCGCGCGGCGGCTGAGTTTTCCGCGCTCGTTCACTGGCAGTGCTGGGACGGGCCAGATGTGCTTGGGCGCTTGCCATGCGGGGAGCCGCGCGGCGGCAAATGCGAGCAGTTCTTCCGGTGGCGCATCGGCGACGACGCAGGCGACTGGCTCTTCCCCACGCACGGCGCTCGGCACGCCGAAGACGACGCATTCGCGGACGGCGGGGTGCTCGCGGAGGACGGCTTCGAGTTCGGCGGGGTTTAGCTTGCGCCCGGCGATGTTGATGAAGTCGCTCACCCGCCCTTTAAGCGTGATGCCTGCGCCGGTCTGCTCGACTAAATCCTCCGGCGTAAAGCGCCCGTTCCCCAGCACTGCATCGTCCGACTCCGGCCAGTAGCCGAGTGCGGCGGCGGGGCTGTGGACCTCGATGCGGCCCTCGCTCACGACCAGGCGCACGCCACGCATCGGCGGCCCCACGAAGCCCTCTGGCACAGCGTCCGCGCTGGCATCGTAGCAGATGCCGCCACACTCGCTGCTCCCGTAAAAGCTATGCACTTTCACCCCAAAGCTCTGCCGGAAACCCGCCGCCACCGTGGCAGAAAGCGGTGCTCCTGCGCTGATGCACAGCCGGAGCTTCGGGAGCGGTGCGGCGGCCAGCGCGGCGAGCTTTTGAAAAAACACGGGCACGGAGGGAAAGACCGTCGCTCCGGTGCGAGCGAGGCCGTCGAGAATCGCGCGCGGCAGTCGGTCTTCCGTGGCCACGACGGGCACGCCCCGGCAGAGCAGCGGGAGGACGAGATTGCTAAAGCCGTAGCTGTGCGCCCACGAGATGACGCCGTAGTTGAGGTCGCCCGCGCCGATGCCCATCGTGTCGCAAACCGCAGTGCAATCCGCGAGCAATTGCGCCGCCGAAAAGCGGATGGCGCGTGGGGTTCCCGTGGTGCCGGAGGTGAGCTTCAAAAAGTCTGCGGCGAGGGTCTGCGCGGGCTGTCCTGTCTCGGAGAAAAGCACCTCTCCCGCAGGGCCGCGAACGACTCGCAACGTAATGCCTACCAAGCTCGCAGATGCACCGGGCTCGGCGAGCACGACTGTCCTGTCTGCCCGCCAAAGCGCGAGCAGTACCGCCGGGAGCGACGGATGATTCCCTAGCTCGACTAGCGCGATTCCCTCGCCGCCCGGAATCGCTTCGGCGAGCGTTGCGCTCTCTTTTTCTACGTCTGAAAACGTGCGCAATACCACACCATCCGCACCGAAAACCGCCGCCTGCGAAGGCTGGCGGCGCACGGTTTCGCGCCACGCGGCGAGGATGGGCTGGTCGGTACGGTTCATTGCGATGTGAGGGGCGGCACCTTTGGGTGGAAGGTCGCGTCCCGCAAAACATTTTTGGGACAATGACGAGAGCGCTCCCGAGCGACGGCTCCGCAGTTCACTCAGTGGATTGACAACGCCTGCCGCGTTCTCTTTTCTCCCGCCCGATGAAAATTCTCATTAATCTCTTCGCAGTGGTCGCCACGCTCGCTCTGAGCGCATGTGTCGGCGGCGGTAGCGGTAGCCGTGGATTCGGCGCCTACTCCGTCAAAGCTCTCGCGCCACATAATCCCAACAACGTCAGCGTGAAAGTCTCCACTTCCACACAGCACATCTACGTCATGGAAGGCCCGCGCCTCCTCATGGCTGTGCAAGGCTGCGTGGGCGCAAGCGGGGCCACCGGCTCCGGCAACTACCGCATCATAGACAAGATCAAAAACAAACGGCGCGTGAGCCAGCCAGATGCCGGATACCCGATGGCTTACTGGTGTTCATGGAAGACTGCTTACGGCTTCCACGAAGGCTTCGTTCATCCGTATCCGCGCACGCATGGCTGCATCCGCCTCCACCGCGAAGCCGCCGCACGCTTCTTCGCATTGGTCAAAGTTGGCACGCCCGTGAGCATCGCCTCCACTCAGCCCGAGGACAGCAAATACGGCAGCCAAGTTCGCAAGCTCGACCAATCCCGCGACCCCGACCCACCACGCGCCGAGATGATGTCGCCGAACTGGTTCCGCGACCCGTCCGGCCCACTGCTCGTCCGCGAGTAATCACTTCACCAAAGCGCCCGTAGCGAAAGTTGCGGGCGCTTTTTTTGTGCCGAGATGTTCACTTCGAGCGGCTCCAGCGGTTGCCGAGGCAGAGTTCGGCGACGGCGAGTGCGAGTGCGAGCACTGCAAACCACAGCCAGATTTCTGTACCCGTGCGCTCGGTTTGCAGCGACTTGCGCAGGTCTGCGCCGGGGGCCCACGGGATGATTTGCGCGACGGATTCGAGGGTCTTCAAGTCGGCGGTGTTGAGGCTGCGGAGGTCGCTTTCGGCTGGGTCGGTGAAGACGGCAAAGCGGGTGGGCTTCGCTTCGCTGTCGGCAGCGGGGGCGGTGTGGCTGCCTGCGATCGAGGTGTCTATTTTCCCGGCGGAAAATGGGACGCCTGCGCGGATATTGAGGCGGTCCTCGGCGCGGGCGAGGAGGTGGCCGAGCGTGCGGTGGATGAGCGGGAGGAAGACCGGACGGACCGGCAGATCGTTCCACCGTGCGCTGGCCGTGCTCGCAAACTGCACGACTCTTCCCGCGCCGAATGTCTTCTCCATCACGGCGGGCGTGCCGCTGGCGAAATTGAGGACCACCGAGGGCAATCCCGTGTCGCCGGGCACGTCGCTTTTCTTCGGCGGGAGCAGCGTGAACGCGCGGTAGAACTGCGGGGTCGCCAGCGAGCCCGCCTTCGGGTCGCGCCACGGCTCGGTGATGCGGTGGGCGTAGTTTGCGGACTGAAGATGGAAGAACGCCTGCGTCTTCTCGGGCGTCGCGATTTCCCCGTGTGGCTCGGCGAACGCGGCAGGGAGCAGGCCCACCGCGGTGTGCATCCGGTCGTTGTAAAATGCCGTGCTGATGCGCTCGCCGGGGAAGACGATGAGCCCGCCGCCGCCGCGCACGTAGCCCTCCAGCGAGGTGAGCGTGGAGGGCGAAAGGTCCACGACATTTGCCAACACGACGGCGTCGAAGTCTTTCATCGAGACCGTGTCGAGTTCCGAGTTGGTGACGGTTTTCGTCTGGATGAAATACGTGCCGCGCATCTCCAGCGGGACGGGCGTGAGCGCGTTGCGGAGATAGAAGACTTCGCTGTCGCGCGGCTCGCTGCCGGGGCTCCCGTCCACGAGGAGGATGTGGACTTCATCGATGACCTTTACCGCGAACGTGCGCGCATCGTCGAACGTGCAGCGGTCGCCGGGGATTCGCACCGTCACGGTATGCACGCCGGGCTCGCGAAACGTGGCGAACAGCGAGGAGGAGCGCGGCTCACTGCCGATGCTGTCGAGCGTCTGCTCGTCGGACGGCGGCTCGTCGTCAATGGCGAGATTCACCGCCACATTCGCGACCGGCTCCGTGCCGAAATTCGTCACCGTGGCCTCAAATCGCAGCGGCTGATTCACCGTGGCCAGCGCACTCGCGAGGCGCACATTCGTCACCGCGAGATTCCGCTCCTCGCTATCCCGGATGAGGATGACGCGCGTGAGGACCTCCTTCTTCACCGGCTCCAGCAGCGCTCGCGTCGCGCCCGCGCCTTTCCAGCCCGTCGCCTGCGCGTCGGCGATGATGTAGAGCTGCTTCTGCGCCGACTCCTGCCGCGTCGCCACCTCGATGGCGCGCTGGATCGCGTGCGGCCAATCCGTCGCCTGGTCGCTCCGTTTTGCATCGCGGATGAGCTTCCGCGCCATCGCCAGATCGTGCGAAGGCGTGGGCATCGCATCGCGCACCACATCGCTCACCAGCCACACCGCCACGCTGGAGCCGCCCGGCAGCGAATCGAGCACTTGCTCCGCCGCCTTGCGCGCCTTTTCAAAGCGAGTCTCCGCCCCATCGCTCGTGGACATCGAGCCCGAATTATCCAGCAGGATAAACGCCGTCTCGCTCCCCCCGAGCATCGCCACCCCACTCCGCCGCAGCGCAGGCCGGGCCAAAGCGAACGCGAGAAACCCCAGCAGCGCGCACCGCAGCACGAGCAGGATGAGGTCTTCGAGATTCATCCGCCGCTGATTGCGCTGCACAGTGACTTTGAGGAACTTCATCGCCGCCCACACCACGCGCTTGATCTGTTTTTTCGCCAGCAAATGAATGATGATCGGCGAAGCAACGCCGAGCACACCGAGCAAAAGTAACGGATTCAAAAAAGACACCGCGCGCAGAGATGCCGGGGCAGGGGAGGGAATGCAAACTCGTAGGTTCAAAGTTGCAAAGGGGAGAAACTCTTTGCCAGATACTACGTTCACGTAGTATCCCGCTCGCATGTCCAACGTCCCGCATTTACCTGTCCTTCGTCTCGGTCGCAGCTACGAGAGCCTCGATAAGCTCGAAATCAAAGATCACCGCACCGGGGAGGTGCGCGCGGTGGTTTCGACGATTAATGCGGGGATTTTGCGCAAGGACTTCCGCAAACTCGGGGACGCGCGGAAGGCGCTGGCGAAATTTTCTGTCGCGGAGCTGATGGCGATGTCGGCGAAGGCGGGGGAGTTTTTCCTGAACGGGACGCTGCCGCTCGGCGATAAAGGGCACACGCAGACTGCGGATGAATATGTGGCGACGCTGAGCACGACGAGCGGTCTGCCGCATGTGATGGTGCGCCGCAATATGGCGAAGCTGCACTACGCGCTAACGCATCTGGACGTGATCCTGAACGGGCTTTCGCGGGGGCTGGATATGACGATTATTGACCGGGGATTTGGCGAGCAATTCGGGACGAAGCTCTCCTTTTTCCCGGCCTGCGAGGCGCTGGGGCTGGTGATGCCGAGCAACTCTCCGGCGGTCAATTCGCTGTGGCTGCCGGCCATCGCGCTGAAGACGCCCGTGGTGATCAAACCGGGGCGCGATGAGCCGTGGACGCCGTTCCGTTTGATCCAAGCATTCATCGCGGCGGGCGTGCCTGCGGAGGCGTTTGGCTTTTACCCGACGGACCACGAGGGGGCTTCGGAGATCCTGAAATCATGCGGGCGGGCGCTCATCTTCGGGGATAAGAGCACGACGCAGCAGTATGCGAATAATCCGGCGATTCAGCTCCACGGCCCCGGCTGGAGTAAGGTGCTCATCGGCGAGGACTGCATCGAGAATTGGCGGGAGTATATTGACGTGATCGCCGGAGCCATTTCCGACAACGGCGGGCGCTCGTGCATCAATGCCAGCGCCGTCGTCGTCGCGCGCTACGCCGCCGAAATCGCGGACGCGCTCGCCCAAAAACTCGGCCCCATCGCGCCGACGGCAAACGACGACCCGAACGCGCGGCTGAGTGGCTTTGCCAATGCGAAGATGGCCGACTTCATCGAAGCGAGCATCGAAGACGGCCTAGCCGTGCCCGGCGCGGAGGACGTGACGGCGAAGTATCGCGGCGGCCCGCGCAAAGTGGTGCAAGACGGCGGGACTTTCCTGCGCCCGACGATTGTGCGCTGCGACAGCTTCAAACACCCGCTGGCGAACAAGGAATTTCTGTGCCCTTACGCCAGCGTGGTGACGTGCCCGCAGCCGGAGATGCTGGCAAATATCGGTTACACACTCGCCTGCACCGCCATCACGAAAGACGCGGCATTTATCGGCGAGCTGGAAGCGTATCCCGAGATCGAGCGGCTGAACATCGGCCCTGTCTCGACGATGGCGATCTCATGGGATCAACCGCACGAGGGCAACATGTTCGAGTTCCTGTGGAAGCGCCGCAGTATCGAGCGGGCGTGGTAAAAGCTCTGGTGTCCCCGGCGGGAATCGAACCCACATCAGCGGTTTAGGAAACCACTGTTCTATCCATTGAACTACGGGGACGTCTGATTATCAGATAGTTACGCTACTTACCCCCTCCAAAGCGGTCAAAGTTATACCAAAAGTTATACCTTGTCCGCCATTGTTCGGGTGTTTCCGCGTACGTCCTAAGTCGTCACTTAAAGCACAAATACCAGCAAGGGCAAGCCTGCGAAACGTGGGACCGGAGATTTTTGTTCGGCTCACTCGTTTTGAGCGGGAGTAGGTTAGACCCCGAGCCTTGGGGCCTTTAAGTAGTTTCCTAGCCGGGAGGGGTGGCGTCGGGGTAGGACCCGCGATTCTCGCCATTGTCCCGTATGGTTGCGCTCTTGGCTGTCTCGTCCCCCGGACACATCCCGCCGAAAGGCATTGGTTGTCCAGGTCTCCGATCCAAATGTTGGAAGTGTTGCGAAGCGATTCTACCGCGCCCGCGTAATGCGCTGACGCGCGTTGGATGTCTCGTTTAGCGTATCCTGGCCGAGTTTCCTTGTGGATTACCTCGAAAAAGAGTGTCGCTACGTCGAACGAATCCGCCTGACCGACGATCAGAGCGGAGCGCAGGCCTTCGAGTTCTCGGATGCCGTGTTTAATTCGATTTGAGTGTTCCGCCGGGTCACATTCGAGGGCGGGAACCTCTGGGGCAGTGGACCTATCAGAAAGTTTGTGTGGCCAGGCAAAAGAGAGGACACAAACGAGTGAGAAAACCAAAAAGCAAAGAAGAAGAGAAAACGAACAAAGCATTGGATGAACTGATAGCGGTGCACGGGCACACGCCGGAGGCGATCTTCGGA
>CAMDQC010000094.1 GCA_945905735.1 Prosthecobacter debontii
GTCTCCTTTGGGTAGGCGTTTTCCTCTCCCGCGTCAGCGTAATTGTTCCCCCAAGAATCCGGCCCAGTTCATCAATGCCGTTCCTCTCTGAATCCCACTCTAAACAGCGGGGAGCCGAAATTCGACAGCGACGAATGGCCGCCACATCATGCGCTGCTCACGAGCAGCGCAGCGGCGACGGTCTTATTCAGCGACAATTCGACGACGATATTCAGCATCCGGTAAGTCAATATTTCCTCCCTATTTCTCCGCGGGAAATGTGGGAGATGGGAGATGGGAAATGGTGGGAACCGGGTGACAAGAAAGTTGACCCCGTCTCCACGTTTCCATTTTTACTCCACCGACCGCACGTCGTCGCCTGTCAGGAGGTAGTAGAGGTTTTTCAAAAAGATGCCTGTGCAGGTGATGAGACCGATGGCGACTCCGTAAATCGCGTAGCCGAAGCGCATCCCTCGCCAACTGCCGCTCACGCGCCCGAAGGACATCAGCCAAAGGGCGAAGCTGCATCCGGCGATGCCGACGCCTGAGAATACGAGGTGGATCATGGCGCGCTTTCGCACGGCTTTGCGCTTGGCTCGGTGGGCCGTGGCGAGCATCTCGTCTGCGGTGGAGCCGATGATGCCGTGTTTTGCGGCGAGCCATTGATAGACCTCAGTGTCTTCAGCGCCCCAGTGGATTTTGGAGGCAACTTGCTGGCGGACCATCTCGCGCTTTTCCTCGGGAGTCATGCGGAAACAGGGCTCGGCGACGAAACGAGACAGAATATGTGTTCGTGTGGTTTCATCTATTTTTCGGGTTTGTATTGGGAGGGTTGCCTCTTGTCAATTTGGCGCTTTTCTTCGTCTGACCTCGCTTCCATGAGCATCAGGTAAACGCAAAAAACACCCCGCCCACTTGCGTGAACAGGGTGTTTTTGAAATGAGAACCGCGCCGACTATCCGACGAGCTCTTCGCCGACTTGGAAGCGGGCGAAGCGTGTGATGGCGATGGTGTCGCCGAGGTTTTTGCTCTTTTCGGCGACGAGTGCGGTGATCGTTTGGTCGGGGTTTTTCACGAAGCCTTGCTCCAGCAAGCAGGCCGTGGCGAAGAACTTGCCCATCATGCCGTTGACGATGCCTTCGACTTGCTGCGGGGATTTGTCCTTGGGCGCTTTTTCAACGCAGATGGCGCGCTCACGGTCGGCGAGTGCGACGGGGACTTCGTTGCGGTTGAGGCAGACGGGGCTGGCTGCGGCGATGTGGAGGGTCACGTCGCGGACGAATTGCTTGAACTCTTCGCTGTCGGCGGTTTCGGCTTTGCCTGCGCTGACTTCGAGGAGCACGCCGATTTTTCCACCGAGGTGGATGTAGGAGGCGACGGCACCGTTGCCAGTGACTTCAAAGCGGACGTTGCGGCGGATGAGGATGTTTTCGCCGATCTTCTGGATGGCTTCCACGCGGCGGGGTTCGAGGTCGGTCGCGGGGGTTTCGGCGAGTGTCTTGGCCCAGTCGGCGGTGGTGGCGAGGAAGGAGTCGTTCTTGGCGACGAAGTCCGTCTCGCAGTTCACTTCGAGCAGGAGTCCGACTTTTCCACCAGCAAGGATGGACTGCGCGATGACGCCTTGGTTGGCGGCGCGGTCGGCTTTCTTTGCGGCACCGGCGGCACCTTTGGCGCGGAGCAGGTCCACGGCGGCTTCGAGGTTGCCATTGGCTTCCACGAGGGCTTTACGGCATTCCATCATGCCGGTGCCAGTTTTTTCACGGAGGAGGGCGACTTGTTTCGGATCGATTGTCATTGGATAGTTGAGAGTTGGTAGTTGAGTGTTGAGAGACGAGTTGCGCCTCTCGCATGGTGTTTTCACAGCGGGGCGACAGAACGCTACCCCTAGAAATGAGTTGAGAGTCAAAAGACGCACGGCTTCCCGCGCTCTCTCAACTCTCAACTAAAAACTAAAAGCTATTCTGCGACTGCCGCGAGGTCGGCTTCCGTCTTCTTGGCTCCCGAGGCATTGCTGCTCACGAGGGCGTCCACGAGTTTTTGGAGAATGATGCGGATGGCGCGGATGGCGTCGTCGTTTCCGGCAATCGGGTAATCAATGATGCTCGGATCGGCGTTCGTATCCACGATGGCGACGATTGGGATATTGAGGCGACGAGCCTCGGCGACTGCGTTGAGTTCGCGGGTGCTGTCGATGATGATCATCGCGTCTGGGTTGCGCTCCATGTTGCGGATGCCTTCCAGATTGCGGAGGAGCTTGGCTCCCTCGCGGCGAACTGCGGAGATTTCCTGATTACCCATCTTGGCGTAATTCGGGTCTTTCTCCATGTTCTCGATCCAGTTCAGGCGAGCGATGCTCTTGCGAACGGTCTTGAGATTGGTGAGCGTGCCACCGAGCCAGCGTTGGTTGACGTAGAAATGGCCACAGGCGACGGCAGCTTCTTTCACGGCTTCTTGCGCCTGCTTTTTGCAGCCGACGAAGAGCACCTTGCCATTGCGGGCAGCAATGTTAGCGAGGAATTCGCAGGCTCCGTGGAGCTGCTTAACCGTCACCCCGAGGTTAATAATGTAAATCTGGTTCTTCTTTTCGAAGATATAGGGCTTCATTTTTGGGTTCCAGCGTTTGGTCTGGTGACCAAAGTGAACACCAGCTTCGAGAAGTTCCGTCATCAATTCAGTGGACATGCGAGCGTATAAGTATTTGTAGAAAAAGGGCGCGCAACTTGGCCACTCCGCCTTTCCTTGGCAAGAAATGTTTACTCTTTTTTCTCAGGGTGCCTTTTCGCCCCCTCCCAGAGTGCCACTGCGGCTTCGCGTTCAGCGGGGATTTGGGCCACGGAAAAGAATCGCTCCAACAGATTCAGCGCGTCCGTTTTCCGCTCGGCGGAAAGGTGCGCGCTCACAGCCCGGCGGACGTATTCCCAGTTGGCAGGGCGTTTCCCCGCCGCCTCTATAATATAGGGCGCAGCGGCAGCGGTTTCGCCACGAGCGGCGCACCAATCGGCCTGAAGCATCGCCAATTCCGGCTCCGCATCAGGAGCGCCGGACTGCTGGAGCGACTCCATCGTGGCGACCGCCGCCTTGAACTCGCCCGTCTTGCGCGCAAGCGCCCGCACTCGCGAAAAGGTCACGATGCCGATGCGCTGATCGTTCACCGGCGCGATGATTTCCGGGTGCGCGGTGATGAATGCGAGCGCTTCCGCCGCCCGCCCGGCGCGTTCGTAGTGGGTGAAAAGGGCCACTCTCAACTCATGGAAAAGCTCCGGCTTCACGCCGAGTTCTGCGGCGATGGATTCCCAGCGCGGCAAGTCCCCCGCACGCGCAAGCACATCCACGAGCGGCGCAAAATCCCGAAACGACGGCTCCGAAAATGCACGCCGCAGCAGGATGCTCGCGGCCTCCGAGTTGCCTGTCGCAGCCTGCACTCGCGCCATGCCTGCGAGCGCTGGAGCTTGCGAGGAAAGAGGACGCTCCTTCAGCGCCATCTGGTAAAACCCGCGCGCACGCTCTGGCTCTCCGAGGCTCATCCACAGACGCCCGAGCACATTCGAGTTGCCGGTAAATGACGCGATCCACTCGTGCTCGGTGAGCGCATTGCGCGCGGCCTCGCGGCGGCCCAGCGCGTCGAGCAACGCCACATATTCCTCCAGCCCGGCAGACGCGGGAACGGTGAGTTCCATCGCACGTTTTGCCACGGGGACGGCGGCGGCGGTCTGGCCGAGAATGTCCCGGAGCCGAACAAATGGAAACCTCGGCGACGTGGCGCGGACGAGAATCTCTTCGGTGAGCTTCTCCGCGTGTTCGGGCTTATTTTCGAGCAGCGCGAGTTTCGCTCCGAGCGCGGAACTGCGCGTGAGTTCCTCCGTCCACGCCGCGCCAGTGCCCAGCCTCGTGGCGTTCTGCTGGAAAAACTCGTAGTAGCGGTCCGCCAATTCCGGGCGCGATTCCGAGATCAGCCGCATCCGCTCGCGCATCCGATTTACGAACTCCGCCGAGTGCCGTGCTCCGGGCAGCGCGAGCAGTTTCGCCCGCAGGGAAAATTGCGCACGTGGGTCGGCAATTCGCGCGGCTTGCGAGATGAGCACACTGCGCGCTCCGGGAATGTCGCCCGCGAGCGCCATGGCAAAGGCGAGTTCCCCAGCGGGCTCCACAGCCGTGATGCCGGAGAACTTCTCCAGCATCGCCACCGCTTCATCTGTGCGGCCTGTTCTGAATAGAAGAAGCGGGCCGCGAGGGTCTATGCCGCCGCCGCCGATTCGTAGCTCCAGCGCCTCTGCGAGCTTGCCCTGCTGCTCCAGCAGCGCCGCCCGCTTTCCACGGGCGACGGCGGTGCCGCCATCTGTCACAAGTCGCATTTTTTCCATCGCCTTCTCCGCCTCCGCGACCATCCCCCTGCGCAGGCAAATCTGCGCCTGCATGCACAGCACATGGAAGTCGTGCGATGCGTCCAGCACGCTCGTGAGAATGCGCAGCGCCTCATCCACAGCGCCGCGCTCCTCCAGCCTTGGCGCAAGCTCCAGCGCATACTGCCGGGACACGGAGTCCATCCCCGGAATATCGGTATAGCGGTCCTTCACACACTGCCGCCGCACGCGCTCCGCCGTCACCTCATCACCCGCACGCTGGCAGGCATCGAGCAGCTCGCGCCGCACGCGCGGGCTCTCACGATCCATCTCCCACGCACGCAGGCACACCTCCACCGCTGAAGGCCACGCTTGCAGCGTCCGCAGCGCCTCCGCGAGCGAGAGGAACGGCTCCTCGCGGTCCTCCGGGTCGGCCACGACTTTGCCCGACTGCGGGTGCCCGCTCCGTAGAAAAAGGCGCGTGCGCTCTGCCAAAATCTCCCCGCGCTCCACCGGCCCGCCCATCGCATAGCGCAGCGCATCGAACTGGTTTGCCGCAGCCTCGCAGATGTCCTCCACCCCGTCGCCACGCGCCCAGACAGAACCATTGCGCGAGCCCTCCATACGCTCTTTTACCGGCATCCGGTTTTTGAGCGTCATCAGCCCAGGGTCCGCGAGAGTCCGCGCCCACACAGCGGCGGCGAGGTCGGGCATGTCCCATTGCACGAACATATCCGCCGCTCCTGCGAGCCACAGAAGCTCGCGATGCGCCGCATTCGAGCGGTCTTGACCCGGCCCCGCCAACGGTCGCCGGTCAAGGATGCGATGCAGCTCCGCCACGGCCTCATCGCGGCGGCCCGCTTTGCGCAGCAGCATCGTCCGGCGAAACTGCTCCTGCAAACCGTCGCCCTTCAGCTCCGCCAGCTTCGTCTCGATAAATGCCGCTAGCTCCGCAATCGGCAGCAAATCTAGGAGGTCCGCCAACGCAGCCAGCGACGGCGACTCAAACGAATCCGCCACCATCGCACTCGCCTGCTCCAGTAGGCTTCGGCTCTCCGCGACACGCCCGAGCGGAAGGCTCCACCGCGCCATCTCGCGAAGCATCCCAGCCTTGTCCGATTTTGATCGCTCCGCCGCGCGCAGGCCAAGTCTCAGCGCAGGCTCAAATATCCGCTGCCGCCCAAGCTGGAAGCCGCTGTACCACAAACTCGCCGTCGCCTGTGCGGGGAAAAGGCGCGCTGCCTCCTCCGCCGGAAAACGCTCGCGCTTTTGCACATGCTCAGTGAACGCCACCGCGAACACGACCCGCTGAACTCCGTAGCGTCCCTCATCCTCCAGCCAACGCGAGAGCCGCTCGTATTGCCCCGATTCTAGCGCCAGCGAGACGAACGCCTGAACCAACGAAAGGTCGCCCCCATTTGCCCGCTGCCGCTCTTCCACGAGGTCGCACGCGGCCGCAGACTCGCCCGCGAAAAAGAGCCCCCACACCGCTTCATTCGGCGACACCTTCGCGCTTTCCAGCCAGTCGCTCCGCCACGTCTCCAGCGCCTTCCCACCGATGCGCCGCACGGCATCGCCCGCCCCGCGAATCGCCTGAAGCCGCCACTCCGCCTCCGGCGAAAGACGCGCCATCGCCGCACCGCTGCGCCCCGGCATGAGCCCCCGCGCGATGCGCTCCGCAGGCTCCAACCGCGACGAACTCGGCGAGATTGCCCGCAGCTCGGCGGACATCCACGCATGGCGAATATCCGTCCTCCCGCTGCCGGTGAAAATCGCCTCCGCACCCACACTCCCACGCTCGAACGAAACGCGCTCCGTCCACGGACTCTCGCCGGTCGCGGTGGGGAAAAGCGGGAGGTTTTCCAGCGGCTTTGAGCGCTTCAGCACTTGCTCGAACGCGTCCTTCGCCGCTGCGAAGTTCCCCGCCTGCGACTCCATCACACCCAGCTCCACCGCCCCGCGCAAATAGGAAGGCTCGATGACCGTGAGCTTGCGCAAAAGCAACATCGCCCGCGCAGCATCGCCCCACGCGAGATGGAAGTCTGCCGCTCGCCGCAGCACCTCCACATCGCGCGGAAACTTCGCCGTCGCCCGGCCCCACGTCCGCTCTGCGCCGTCGAGTTCGCCCGTCTTTTCTTGGAGCGATGCGAGCTTCAGAAATCCATCCGGGCGGTCCTGATTTACCACTCGCGTGAGCTGCTCTTGCAGCCGGATCGCCGTATCCAGACGCCGCAGTTCCTCCGCTTCACGAATCAGCTCCGGCAGCGCCTGCTCTTGGTTCGGCGCGGAAAAAACCGCGTCCGCAAACAACTCAAACGCCGCCTTTTTCTCCCCGAGCAACTTCAGCACACGCCCCAGCGACATCGCTATGAAGTAGTCGTCCGCCCGCACCTTGCGCCGCTCCTCCAGACGCTCGCGCAACCACCCGAGTTGATTGTGCTGCTGCGCGTGCAGGAGCATCTCGTCGAAGCGCGCGAACTTCTCTTTTTCATCCGGCGTCTCATCCACCAGCCGCAGTAAAAGGTCCGACGCTTCCTCGTGTTTCGCCTGCCGTTGCAGCACGCGGAGGATGGATGCGGAGAACTCCCGCTTGCGCTGCGGCTGCGCGACCGTGTGGGCCTTGCGCCAAGTCTCCAGCGCCTCCACGAGCTTGCTCGCACGCTCCTGCGCATTCGCGAGGTCTGCCAGCGCATCAGGATTGCCGGGATTGCGCTGCGCCAGCTCGGCGAAAATGCGGAGCGCCTCGCGGGCATTGCCCGAGAGCCCTTCGAGCTGCGCAAGCTGGCGGAGGTAGCCGTCGCGCCCAGCGGGGTTCAGCTCCACAAGCTCGCGCAGACGCAGACTCGCCGTGAGCAGGTCGCCGTTCGTCGTCGCTTGGTGCGCCATGAACTCCAGCGGCTGCGGGTTCCTCGGCTCTGCCTCAGCGGCCTTCGTCGCGTAAGTCATCGCCTCGCCTTTGCCGCCGTTCCACGCCTTCCAGCGCGCCACCCGCAGCCAGCCCGCAGTCGTGCCGAGCTTCGTCGCGCGAGTCGTCAGCTCGTTGATATAGCCGGCAGTCTCCGCCACCGAGCGGTCCGGCTGGCGCGGCGCGAGGTCCGGGTCTTCATCCAGAGCCAGCGCCCGCGCGCGGAACGAAGCGAACAATTTCTCGTCCACCTCCAGCCGTTCCGCGTCCGATTTTGAGAGCCCCCACGCCCGCTCCAGCGGCGGACGCGCCTCGATTCCCCGACCCAGACTCGTCAGCAATTCGCCCAGCATCACCGCGTAGTCGCGCACATCCGGCGCGAGCGTCGCCGCCTGTCGCACTTGGTCCGCCGCCGCACTGAGCGACGTTTGCAGCTTCAGCGCCTGCGCGATTTGAAAATGTGCCGCCGCTCGCAAAATGGGCGCATCCCCTGCCCTCACCAGCCGCCCCAACGTCGCCAGCGCCTCCGTCTCCCGCTTCTGCGCAAAGTAAAAAGCCGCCAACGCCTGCACCGCCTCGGGCGTCTTCGCATCCGCTTTCAGCGTCTCCTCCGCAAGGTCGAGCAGCCGGTTCTCTTGGTAAAACTCCAGCGCTTTTGCCCGCAGCGAGTCGTCCGTCTTCCGCACACCGAGCAACACCGCGATGCGCGCCCGCGCCGCCGCGCCGTCCTCCAGCTGGAGGTCCAGCCGCGCACGCTCGAACACCAAATCCGCATCACTCGGTTGCGCAGCGATGAGCTGGTCGAGCTGCGCCGCCGCGCCCTCCAGATTATCGAGCTGCCCCATCACCCGCGCCAGTCGCAGCCTGTATTCATGGGCCTTGGGCGCGAGAGCGGTCGCCTTTTCCAGCCACACCATCTGCGACTGGAGCGCGCCCGTGCGCTCGTAATACTCCACCATCCGCAGCACCGCGCCGAGGTCGCGCGGATTCGCCTCTGCGTCTTTGCGCCACCGCTCCTCCAGCGCCGTCTCGATGTGCTGACGCTGCGCAAGCCGGATCATCTGCCCATTCAGCTCCGTGCGTAGCCAATTCCCCGGCGCAGTCATCCCCGCCGCCTGCTCCAGCGCCAGCATCGCCTCCGCAGGCCGGCCCGCAGAGGAGTGGAGCTTCGCAGTCTGCGCCAGCGCCGCCGCACGCTCCGCCACCGGCCCATGCTCCGCGATGAACCGCAGGTGCCCGATGGCCGCATCGTACAGCAGACCCGCCGCATAGCTGTCCGCCAGCCGCCGCCGCAGCGCGAAGTCGTTCGGGCTCACCGCCACCGTCCGCTCCCAAGCCTTCGCAGCAGCAGCAGGCTCGCCTGCCGCAGCCCACGCCGCGCCGAGCTGGAGCAGCGTGTCGCCCAGCCGAGGGTCGTCATTTTTCGAAAGCGAACACGCCTTTTCCAAAGCCAGCGCAGCCTCCCGTGGACGGGTCCGCTCCGTCTCCAGCTTCGCCCGCGCAAGGTGCGGCAGTGGGCTCGCCGCATCCAGTTTCTCCGCGCGTGCAAACGCAGCCACCGCGTCATCCTCCTTGCCGCTTCGCCGCAGAAAATGCCCCAGCACCATCGCGCTCGCGAACGTCTTCCGCTCGCGAAACTCGGCGATCAATTTCTCCGTCGAGCCCGCCTCCACAGCCGACTTCCACAGCCGCTCCACCGCGATTCCCTCCGCCGGGTTCGACTCCAACATCTGCTTGTAGCGCGCGACGATGCGGGGATCGCTCACCTCCGCCCGCCCCACGGCGGACGCCAGCGCAACCGCAATAAACACACGTCGAAAAAGCATCGCCGCAAACAGTGCCACTCAGCGCGTGAAAGGCAACAGCGCCGGTGGAAGTTAGCGAAGGATCAAATACCAGGTGCATTCTTCGGCGAGTGCGCTAAAGACACCCGCTTCATGCTTACTGTCATCAAGTTCATCGGCATCTTCTTGGAAGTGCTGCTGCTGTTTAACTTCGTCATCTTCTTCCACGAACTCGGCCATTTCCTCGCTGCGAAATGGCGCGGGCTCATCGTCGAGGAGTTCGCCATTTGGTTTGGCAAACCCATCTGGCGCAAGAAAATCGGCGGCGTCTGGTTTGCGCTCAACTCCATCCCCTTCGGCGGCTACGTCAAACTCCCGCAGCTTGCCAACGGCGAAGTCGAAGGCTCCTCGGAGTATCCAGCGGGCACCGTCCCCGTGGCAAAGCCGAAGGACAAAATCATCGTCGCCGCCGCAGGACCGCTGTTCTCTTTTATCCTCGCGTGCATCTTCGCCGTCATCGTCTGGCAAATCGGCTACCCGATGCGCGAGGAGGCCGGCACGACGACCATCGGCTACGTGCTGAAGGACAGCCCGGCAGAGAAAGCAGGCATGAAAGCGGGCGACAAAATCGTGTCCATTGACGGCATCCCCGTGAAGCGCTGGCTCGGCCAAGGCAACGACGCCGTGATGTGGCGCATCGTCCGCGCTGAGGGCGATGTCGTCCCCGTCGTCGTGCTGCGCGACGGCAAAGAATTGGCGCTGAATACCGAGCCGACCCGCCCAGAAAAAACCATCCTCACCCGTCGCAAGACCCGCGAGCTGGGTATCGCACCCGCGACTACTCCGCTCGTCGGCGACGTTACCCCCGGTGGCCCCGGCGCTACGGCTGGGCTGAAAAAGCGCGACTTCATCACCCACGTCAACGGCGAGCCGTTGCTTACCACGAGCGGCATTTCCGAATACTTCGCCGACCATCCAGACGCAGACCTCAATCTCACGGTCGAGCGCAAGGACGGACCCGAGAAGGCCACGCTCCAAGTGGTCCTTAAGCCCAGCCGCCCGACGGTCGAAAACGTGCAGGCAGACAGTCCCGCAGCGCGTGCGGGACTCAAAAACAGCGACCAACTGGTCTCCGTGGACGGCAAGGAGTTCCGCTCGGCAACGGCTTTGGTGAAATACATCAAGAGCAAGAACAAGGAGCCCATGCAGTTCGTCGTAGAACGCGCAGGAAAGCCGCTGGATGCCATCACGGTGAAACCTGCGGATGCCAAGCTGGATGAAGGCGGCACGCTGCCGAGAATTGGCGTCATGTTTGCCGATAACTTCGGCATCAAGTTCGACCCTTACGGTCGCGGCCAGACGCGCAATCCCGGTCCTTGGGAACAAGTGGAGCAAAGCGCGACGGCGATCTTTAATACCTTCGGCGCGGTGACGAGCAGCCGGAGCGACATCAGCGTGCAGCACCTCGGTGGGCCGGTGATGATGATGCGCATCTATTATCTCCTCTTCGAGCAGGAGGAAGGCTGGAAGCTCGCGCTGTGGTTCTCCGTCGTCCTCAACGTGAACCTCGCACTCATGAACCTACTGCCCATCCCGCCGCTCGATGGCAGCCACATCACTTTCGCCACCATCGCCGCCATCAAAGGCCGCCCGGAAGCCGCCGACGAACTCGCCAACAGCAAGCCCGTGCAGTGGTTCGTCACGGCAGGCACGCTCATGATCATGGGCTTCATGCTCTACGTGACGTTCTTCGATTTGCAGGACCTCTTCGGCGGCGGCGAAAAGAAATTCCCCTACGCCAACGCAGCGGAAACCAAGTAGCACACGATGAACTTCTGCCCGTCGCTTTTCCACAGCCAGCGGAGAAAAACGCGCGTCGTCCGTGTCGGTGAAGTCGCCATCGGTGGCGACAATCCCATCCGCGTGCAGAGCATGATTACGTGCGACACGATAGACACTGCGGCGTCCATCCAGCAGACGCTCGACCTCGCGGCGGTCGGCTGCGAGATCGTGCGCATCACCGCACCGACGGTGAAGGACGCGGCGAACCTCCAGCACATCGTCGCCGGGCTGCGAGCGCAGGGCTGCAACGTCCCCATCGTCGCCGATATTCACTTCAAACCTGACGCCGCGATGGAGGCGGCGAAGTGGGTGGAGAAAGTGCGCGTGAACCCCGGCAACTACGCCGACTCGAAGAAGTTCGCGGTGAAAGAATACACCGATGCCGACTACGCCGCCGAGCTGGAGCGCATCCGCGAACGCTTCTCGCCACTCGTCGCTTTTTGCAAGGAACACGGACGCGCCATGCGCATCGGAACGAATCACGGCTCGCTCTCGGATCGCATCATGAACCGCTACGGCGACACGCCCCTCGGCATGGTCGAGAGCGCCTTGGAGTTTGCGCGCATCGCCCGGGAGCTGGGCTACCACGACTTCGTCTTCTCGATGAAGGCGAGCAACCCGAAGGTGATGATCGAAGCGTATCGGTTGCTGGTCGCAAGACTGGCGGAGGAGGGCGAAGATTGGAACTACCCCATCCACCTCGGCGTCACGGAAGCGGGCGATGGCGAGGACGGGCGCATCAAATCTGCCATCGGCATCGGCTCGCTACTGAGCGACGGCATCGGCGACACCATCCGCGTCTCGCTCACCGAGGACAGCGTGCATGAGATTCCCGTCGCTCAAGCCCTCGTAAAGTCCGTGCGCTATTCCACGGCGCGCATCGAAGCGCCACAGCCCTTCGATCCCTTCACCTACAAGCGCCGCGAGACGACTCCACTCACCGTCGGCTCGACAAAAGTGGGCGGCGAATCCGTCGTCGCCGTAGCCATCCGGCAAACCAAGTTTGCCGCCATCGCGCACAAGCTCGATGCGCTCGGCGACTTCAAGCCCGACTTCGTCTATGAGCACGCCGCCATCGCCGAAGTGGACCCACGCGACGACGCTGCACTTGGTGCATTAAACAACGCGCCAGCCCGGCTCGTCAGCATCCCCGACGGCATAGACCTCCCGCCCGTCGTCGCCTTCCGCCTACTCGCATCGCGGCTCGCCGAGCGACATTCCATTTTGCTGAAGGACACCTTCGCACCGTCGGAGAACCCCGAGCGGCCTTTCTTGGAGACGCTGCTGGAAAGCTCCGCCGCCATCGGGTCGCTGCTGTGCGACGGCATCGGCGACGCGATTTTGATCCAAGGCGAACACGCCCCCGGCCAATCGCTCCGCCTCGCTTTCAACATCCTACAAGCATCGGGCACCCGCATCTTCAAGACCGACTACGTCGCCTGCCCGAGCTGCGGGCGCACACTCTTCAACCTGCAAGAAACCACCGCCCGAATCAGGGCATCCACCGTCCATTTGAAAGGCGTGAAAATCGCCATTATGGGCTGCATCGTGAACGGCCCCGGCGAGATGGCCGACGCCGATTTCGGCTACGTCGGCGGCGCACCGGGGAAGATCAATCTCTACGTCGGCAAGAAGCCCGTGAAGTTCAACATCCCCCAGGACGAAGCCGTCGAGCGGCTCAAGGACTTGATCAAAGAGCACGGCAAGTGGGTCGAGCCCTCATAGTTCATCCGCAGGAAGTAACCTCCCCTTTGCCCCGTTGATGGATTGTTGATTCCCTCGCTCGACAGGGCGCGGGCGGGCCGTCTAGCTTCCGCGCCTTTTCGCTCAATGACTACTGATTCGCCAAACACGCCTGCTGCACCGTCCGACTTCATCCGGGATATCGTCGCGCAGGCTGTGGTGGAAGGAACGTATCCGAGGGTGACGACGCGCTTCCCGCCGGAGCCGAATGGGTATCTTCATATCGGCCATGCGAAGAGCATTTGCTTGAACTTCGGCATCGCGCGGGAGTTTGGCGGGGTGTGCCATTTGCGGATGGATGATACGAATCCGACGAAGGAAGACGTGGAGTATGATGAGAGCATTCAGCGCGATGTGCGCTGGCTGATCGGCGGGTGGGCGGATGGGGTGATGGGGCTGAAGGAGAACGGGGAGCCGTTTTATGCGAGCGACTATTTTGAGCAGCTTTATGGGTTTGCGGTGTCGCTGATTAAGAAGGGGCTGGCGTTCGTCTGCGACCTCACTGCGGAGGAAATGGCGGCGCATCGCGGGGTGCCATCGGTGCCGGGAACTCGTTCGCCTTTTGCCGAGCGTAGCATGGAGGAGAATCTCGACCTTTTCGCACGGATGCGTGCGGGGGAGTTTGGCGATGGGACGAAGACGCTGCGGGCGAAGCTCGATATGACGTCGCCGAATATCCACATGCGCGACCCGGTGCTGTATCGGATCCGGAAAGTGGCGCATCATCGCACGGGGGCGGCGTGGGCGATTTATCCGATGTATGATTACGCGCACTGTTTGAGCGATGCGATCGAGGGCATCTCGCACTCGATTTGCACGCTGGAGTTTGAGGTGCATCGTCCTCTGTATGATTGGCTGGTGGATGCCGTCGGGCTGTGGAATCCGAGGCCGCGTCAGTACGAGTTTGCGCGGCTCAATTTGAACTACACGGTGATGAGTAAGCGCAAGCTGCTGCAACTCGTGGACGAGCGGCTGGTGACGGGCTGGGATGACCCTCGGATGCCGACGATCAGCGGGATGCGGCGGCGCGGGGTGACGCCGGAGGCGCTGCGGAATTTCGCGTATCACATCGGGGTGACGAAGTTCAAATCGTTGACGGATGTGGCGGTGCTGGAAAACGAAATCCGCTCGGACCTCAATGCGCGTGCGCTACGGCGACTGGCGGTGTTGCGCCCGCTGAAGGTGGTGATCGTCAATTTCCCCGAAGGCGGCGTGGCTCCGTGCGTGGCGGGCAATTTACCCAACGACGAGGCCGCCGGGACGCGGGAAATCGCGTTCACACGCGAGCTGTGGATCGAGCAAGACGACTTCATGGAGGTGCCCGCACCGAAGTATTTCCGGCTGAAGCCCGGCGGAGAAGTGCGGCTGAAGTATGCCTTCATCATCAAGTGCGAATCGCTGGTGAAAGACGCGGAGGGCAAAGTGACGGAGCTGCACTGCACGGCGGATTTCGACAGCCGCAGCGGCGGGCCGACGGCGGGGCGAAAGGTGAAAGGGACGATCCACTGGGTGAGCGCGACGGAGTGCGTGGATGCGGAGGTGCGGCTCTACGACCGACTCTTCACGGAAGCCGACCCGGAGGCGGATGGGCGTGATTTTAAAACGGTGATGAACCCGCACTCGCTGAAAGTGGTGCGTGCAAAACTGGAGCCGTCGTTGGCGGCAGCGACGCTAGTGGAGCGGTATCAGTTCGAGCGGCTGGCGTATTTCTGTTTGGACCTCGACTCGAAGCCGGGGGCGTTGGTGTTTAATCGGACGATCACGTTGAAGGACGCTTGGGCGAAAGAGGCTGGGCGGTAGAATTTACTCCGTCGTCGCGCTCCCGCCGTCGCCGACGGCTTGCTCGAATGCCCGCCACGCCAGCGCTGCACACTTCACGCGCTGAGGGAATTTGCGCACGCCTTTGAGCAGGATGATGTCGCCGAGGCCGGTGGTGTCCACGGGAGTTTCGGACGTGATGAGTGTGTGGAAAGCGGTGGCGAGACGGGTGGATTCTTCGCGCGATTTACCTTTGAGTTTCATCGTCATGAGCGAGGCGCTGGCTTGGCTGATGGCGCATCCGCTGCCGGTGAACTTGATGTCTTCGACTTCGCCCGCCGGGCCGAATTTTACCGAGAGGAGAATCTCATCACCGCAGGATGGGTTGTCGCCTTGGACTTGTGTGGCACCCGGAAGTTCGCCGCGATTGCGAGGGCGCTTGCTGTGGTCGAGGATGACGGTTTGGTAGAGTTCTTCGAGTTCGTCGGACATGAGTTATTGCACGCGTTGTTCGACAGCGTGGGCTGAGGCGATGATGGCTTTGTAAATCGTCTCGATGCTTTCGGCAGGAAGGACGCTGCCGAGCCGTGCGTCGGTGACTTTGGCGAAGACTTGCCGCTCGCGCTGGGCGTCGAAGATGGGCTGGCCGGTCTCCTTTTTCAAAATGCCGACATCCACGGCGACGGCGGCGCGTTCGTGCAGGAGGCGGACGATCTGTTCGTCGAGGAGGTCTATTTTTGTGCGGAGTTCGAGAAGTGTCACGGTTGCGGTTCGGTAGGTTCGATGGGCTCGGGTTCGGCGATAGGAATAGCGGGTATTTCTTCCAGCGGGAGTTCGGGGTGCGGCTCCTCGGCTTTTTTGGGCTCGGGGTATTCAGCTTTGGGCAGCGGGACGCGACGGAGTTCGTCGCAGTTGGGCAGCTCGGCGACTTGCTTGAGCCCGAAGTGTTGCAGGAAATACTCCGTAGTTTCGTACAGGAGCGGACGGCCCGGCAGGTCGGCGCGGCCCGCGATTTTTACGAGCGTGCGGTCGAGCAGCACTTGCATGACTCCATCCACGGCGACGCCGCGCACGGCCTCGATGTCAGCGCGCGTGACCGGTTGGCGATAGGCAATGATGGCGAGCGTCTCGAGCGCCGGGCCACTGAGTCGCGTCGGGCGGCTTTCGGGGTAGAGCTGCCGGACCCATTGGGCGCCCTCTGAGCGGGTGACGTAGGACCAGCCCATCGCACCATCGTTGAGGCTAAATGCGCGGCCTTCGCGCTCATATTCCGCGGCGAGGAGGTTGAGGTGCGAAGCGATGTCTTCCTCGCTGGCGTCGCCCATCGCGATGATATCGAGTTCCTCCGTATCGGCAGCAGCACCGCGCAGGGCTTTGCGGATCTCATCCAGTAATATCGGCTTGGGCGAGGCGAAGACGATGGCCTCCAGAGCTTGCTTGAGCGTGTACATAACCTAGGTGACGCAGTGGACTTCGATCTCCGCGAACGGCTCGCTTTGTACGCAGCGGAGTTTTTTGACGCGGATGAGTTCCAGCAAAGCAAGGAACGTGACGACGATTTCCGGGCGGGAGGCGGCGCTGGTGAACAGCTCGGTGAACTTCAGCATTACGCCGGAGTTCGTCATTTTCAAAATGAGGTCGATCTTGTCGGCAACGCTGAAGTTTTCCTCGAAAATCTCGGCGAGATTCTCCGTCTTCGACTCGATGCGCTTGAGGATTTTGTTGAACGCGTTGATGAGGTCAAAGACGGACACTTCCCCGAGAGGACGCTCGATTTCCTCCGGCTTCTCCACGGCTCGCGGGTAGATCCCTTGCAGCGCTTCTTCGCGCCTCCCGAGGTGTGCGGCGGCTTCTTTGAACTTCTTGTATTCGAGCAACTGGCGCACGAGTTCCCAGCGCGGGTCTTCCTCGTCCATCTCCTCTTCGGGCGGCTGGACGGCGGCAGGCAGCAGGCTCCGGCTCTTGATGTACACAAGCGTCGCGGCCATGAGGATGAACTCGCCTGCCACATCGAGGTCCATCATTTTGAACGCATCCATGAACGACAAATACTGCGTGGTGATGTGCTCAATAGGGATGTCGTAGATGTCGATCTCATCGCGCTTGATGAGATAAAGCAGGAGGTCCAACGGCCCCTCAAAGACTTCGAGTTTCACTTTATATTCCTGCATGTGCGTCGTGTAACGGGAGCGGAGGGTAAAGGCGACGGCTTTTCTGGCAAGCGCGGGTTTTTCCCCGTGAAGGGCACGATTTTAAGGACGACGACGACGCCCGCAAAGCAGCGTCGCCAACCCACCAAACATCAACGCTACGCCCGTCGGCTCGGGGACCATCAGGGCGATGTCATTGCCACCGCTGAATGAGCCGTTGGTAGAATTCGCGGCGTAGCTGATTGTCAGGGAATAACCGTTCACGACGAACGTCGAGCCCTGCGCCTTGTTTAAGAAGGTCCCGGAGACTGCGTCCACACCGTCATTGATCATGATGAAGAAAATGTCGGTGTTTTGAAGTCCTCCCGGCGCGCTGACGACGAGGTTTGAGTTTGCGAGGGAAATGGTGCCATCGTTCGCTCCGCTCGTGCCGATATTGAGTTGATCGTATTCCCCCGGTATCGGCTGCGCGCCGACCCCGCGAGCAAGGTCCACAGAGAAATTCGTGCCGGCGACGAACGATACGCTTCCTCCAATCGAGAGAACGCCCGTGGTGATTCCGGGTGCAATCGTAGCGCCAGAAACCGTCGCACTGAGCGAGCCGGGAATCGTCCCGTTCCCAGCCAGAGTTCCAGCCGAAACTGCGACGTTGCCCGTAAATGTGTTGGTGCCGTTGATCGAGAGTTTCCCAGCGCCCGTTTTTGTAATCCCGAACGAGCCGGAAATCGCCCCATTCAGCTCCAAATCCGCCGTTGCGTTAAAGGTCGTATTACCCGTGAGCGTCGTGGCTCCATCAAACGCGAGTTTGTATGACGATCCGGTCGTCACATTCAAAGTCGAGGTGCCCGTTCCGATAGACAGCCCACCCATTTTTACGGTGTTTCCGGTATTGGACGCGCCCACGCGCGAGACCTGGATCGTCGAAGAACCACCTCCCACGACGAAGTTGTTGCCATAGTTCAGAGTCCCATTACTCCCGATCCCATTATCCAGAATTGTGGCGCTGGAAGCAGTAAGGTTGACGGTGGCACTTCCCAGCGTGTTTCCAGTCGTTGTCGGCTGGCTCAGGAGCGTGGTGTTCGTAGGCAGAATATACGACCCGGAAAATGTGCTCGTTGTATTACTGAGCTTGAGGGTGCGACCGGAAGTCGCGAGCGTCACGTTTCCATTGCCGGAAATGGGGCCGGTAAACACCGGATCATAGTCGGTATTCAGGGTCACAGCCCCGGTGAAGCTCGAAGCGCCATCAAATGCCGTAGAGAATGAGTTCAGCCCGATCATACGCACTGTCGTGGGAAAAGCGGGCAGCGTATGGGCATTGACCGTCAAGCCACCGAGTCGAACGACTTTCGCGGTGTTTGCGGAGACCCGATCCACATCAATAGTCGAGGTAGATACTGTAGGCGTGATCCCGTCCGCCGCGAAAGTGGGCTGGATGATCACACTGTTGCCGTAGGCAAGGTCCGTAGCCGCAGCCCCATTATCGCGGATGCGGAGCGTTGAACTCTTCAGTTGGACCGATGCGGTGCCGAGCGTTTTCCCCACTCCGCCAGCGGCTTGCGCGAGGAGAATTTGGTTCGTCCGAATATCAAAGAGCCCGCTGAAGGTGTTGGCCGTATTTGTAATCGTGAGCGTCTTGCTGCTATTCGCTGTAGTGCTCGCGACGATGGCGGAAAGCGTTCCAGCCCCCGACATCGGGCCGCTGATCGTAATCGTCTGCTGATTCGCCGGCACCGTGAAGCTGTAGAGTTGCACGAACGAAGGGCTCTGCACGTTCACCGCACCAGAATAGACGGTGGAATCTCCATCCCGCGTCCCGATGGCCCCGCCGTTCATAATAATCGCGTTGGCGATCGTCATATTTTTCGGCGCCAGCACCCCCGTTCCCGTCACCGCGACACTGCCGCTGCCAAGAGACCCCGCGACCGCACTCTCCAGCACTCCCTCAGTGACAGTCCAATTGCTCGTCAGTGTGCTATTGACGGCGTTCAAGCGGAGCGTTCCGTCGCCGTATTTTGCCAGCGGACCGGAGCCCGCGAGAGCGTTTGCTTGCGAGAACCACATCCCGCCATCGTCATCGGGGTCGCCATTGAGCACAGAAATACCGCCTCCCGTCGTAGGACTCACGGTCACGGTTCTTAGGTTCGAAGCATCCGCAAAGAAAAATTTGGCAGGGTTACTATACTCCAAAATCCCCCCGCTCAACGTCACAGGCTGATTAGTGCTTCCGAGATTGGCCGGGTCGAAAAACTGCAACCTTCCTCCCCTAATGGTCACGCCAGCGGAATACCCAGAGTTTGCACCGCCGAGGATAACCGTCCCCACGCCAGCCTTGGTGAGTCGAGCACTGCCCGTAATATTTCCATCCAAAGTCAATTGACCGTCTGATGAAATCGTCCCACCCGGTGAGTTAATCGTGATCGCCCTATTTGTCGTCGCCGCAGGGGAGGTAACCTCTAGCGTTCCTCCATTAAATGAAATCGTGCTACCGGAGCCAATCGCCCCCACTTGCCCGACATCATTGATAGCCGCGACCCGGACTGTTCCGGCATTTAGAGTGACCGATCCAGTGAATGAACTCGGGGCGAATAGCTCGACGGTCCCAGCACCATTTTTGATGAAACCAGTCGTTCCAGAAATTCCCTCGGCCCCTGTTACCGTGTAAGTTTTTGTGACGTTTTCAAAGCGCACGCCTGCGGGGAAAACATTGCCATTGCTAATATCTACGCTGGTATTGATTGCCGAGTCATTAAAGACAGCGACATCGTTGGCTTCAAAGTCTGTGGGACTCGTCCCGTTGGAATTCAGCACCCAGTTTTTAGGGCTGGATTGGGTTCCGGTGACCCAATCAGTCCCGAGCGCACCGCTCCAAAGTGGGTTATCCGACGCCGTAACGACAAGGCGTATCTGAGCGCTCCCGGCATCGTTCTCGATCCTCCCCTGAACACGATTCGGCAGTGTCCCTTTTACGAAAGCCCCAAATCCAGTCCCCCCGATTGTGCCGTTGTAATCGATCAAGATGTAAGTCCCTGGCGCAGGAGCAGTTCCAGAGACATTTAAGATAACACTGCCCGTACCGCCGTTCGCGACCAGTCCGCCTGAGTTGTTGACCGTAATGATCGCCGGTATGGAATTGCGCGTCAGATTGATCGTCGCGACATTCCCGGCAGCACTTCCGAGCGTGAGCGATTGGACCGTCAAGCCCCCGAGGCCTTCGACCCCGACATCGATCTGCCCAAAATTAGCCACCGTGACGTTGCCAGAAGTAGAGCCTTTTCCAGAGAAAATCCCCCCCGCATTCACCGTAATCGGCGTAGATGCCAGCGAGCCGTCGAAGACAAACTTCCCTCCGTTAATCGTAGTCGCCTGCGCGTAAGTTTGCGGGCCAGGGAGCGTCAACGTTCCCGCTCCAGATTTGATGATTCCTCCGTTCGTGACGGTGATCGGGGCCGATACGGAGCCCAAGTCGAGAGTGTCCGTAGCATTCGTGACCGCGAAAGTGCGGATTGCACCGCCAAGGTTGAGCTCCCCTTTCGGTCCCGTGACACCCGCTTTCACGAGCTTGCTAATCCCCGTCGAGGTTAAGTTTCCATTCAGCGCAAGAATACTCCCGACGGAACCCGCTCCGACCACACTAACGGCTCCATTTCCCGTATTAAACGTAAGCGTGGCCCCAGTAAGGAACAGCCCGCCGGCTCCCACCGTCAGCTTGCTCTCGTTGGCGGCTGTAGTGCTGCCACCATCAAAACGAATCGTGCCTGGGCCTGTCACGTCCACCCGATTCGAGGTCATCACCCCACCCCGCTGAATAAATGCCGTCCCGCCAGCAACCTGCAAACGATCCGTCAGATTAATGCCACCAGAAATCAGCGTGCGTGTCGTCGTGAAGGAGCCGGAATTCAGGTTGATCCGAGCAAACGTGTCGGTGAAATTTGTCGCTGTAATGTCATTCGGATCGCCAAACGAGCCGCCATCGATCGTCACGACCGCGGTATTAGCGATTTGGTTGATTAAATCGGGAGTAATCAAAAAAGTCGCGCCCAATCCAATCGCGAGATCTCCCGGAATCGCGTTGATGCCCGAAGTTTTCGCAGCGATCAGCGTGCCGACATCGAGAAAGGTTCCGCCGGAGTAAGTGTTTGCTGTCCCGCCGGATAGGG
>CAMDQC010000095.1 GCA_945905735.1 Prosthecobacter debontii
CCCCCGGCAGGGGTAAACTACTGACTGGAGAGCCGGATGCGGGAAAACCGCCCGTCCGGTTCGGAGGGAGGGGCGGGGAGTAATATCCCCGTCCCTACCCCAATCGACACGCAATCGCGGTGTTCGGGTTAATCACACCCTTGGATACAGGGTGTGATGAAAAGTGGACAGATACTTTACACCTCGTTCACCACATCGATCACCTTCCTTAGGCGAGCGAAGTTCCGCTTTTGCGGGGTGAAGATGAGGCGGGGGAGGTCTGCGATTTCTGGCTCGCTGCGTTCTTCGGGCAGGGCGGCGGAGTTTTCAAAACCGCCCGTCAGCAACACATCGGCGAATTGCTTGTTCATGTCGGCGAGCTTGGCGGCGGGGAGCGGGCGTTGCAGGCGCATGATGATGCGGGGGCCGAGCCAGCGGTAGCTGTGGAAGTTGCTGTAGAAGTGGAGGACGTGCGCGACGGCTTCATCCACGGTGCAGAAGTGGAGGAAGTTGAAGTCGTCCTTCGAGATGAGGCCGAGGCGGAGGAGGTGGTTATGGAGGAAGTCGAGGACGGTCTTCCAGTAGCAGCCGCCGGGCGCGTCCACGAGGACGAGGGGGAAGATGCGGGCTTTCCCCGTCTGCATGAGGGTGAGCGCCTCGAAGCCTTCGTCCATCGTGCCGAAGCCGCCGGGGAAGAGGGCGATGGCGTGGCTTTCTTTTACGAAGTTGAGCTTGCGGGTGAAGAAGTAGTTGAAGTTCACGAGCTTCTTGTCGCCGTCGATGGTGTCGTTCGCGGACTGCTCGAAGGGGAGCTTGATGTTGAGCCCGAAGGACCGCTCGCGCCCCGCGCCGCGATGCGCTGCGCCCATGATGCCGTCGCCGCCGCCGGTGATGACCATCCAGCCGCGCTCGCGCATTTTACGCCCAAACTCCTCCGCCGCCGCGAACTCGGGCGCGTCCTCGCTGGTCCGCGCGCTGCCGAAGACGGAGACTTTGCGCTCCATGCGATAGGGGGCGAAGACGCGGCTGGCCCAGCGCATTTCTTTGAGGGCGCGGTTGATCATTTTCAAATCGGCGACGGTGGTCTGGTCGCGCGCCATTTTCAGCGCGGTGACGACGAGTTCCTCGATGAGGTCTTTCGGTTTATCCCCGCCCATGTCGGTGACGAGGGAGCGGATGCGGGCATCGAGCGCGGGGTCGCCGACGGTGGCGGGCGACTTGGTGCGCGGAGTGGAATCGGCGGTGATAGTTCTCATGAATCCCTCAACCATTGCCGGAGCAGCGCGCGCGGGAAAAGCATGAAGTGCGTGTTTTGCATTCACAAACCGGGCGAACCGCAAGACGCTCGCGCCGCTATGTCGCCCAAATCCAAATACCTGCTCGCCACTGCACTCGTGCTGATCGCTTGGATCGTCGGCTTTATGATGGGTGGTGCATTTCGCGGGCAGCCGGGGAACGTGCAGGGCGGGGTGAACGCGCACAGCGAGGCGACGGAGCAGGCTCTCCGCCGCGAAGCCGGCAAGCGCGTGGGGACTGTGGAAGCCAGCGACGGCGAGCAAACCAAACGTGAGCCGTGGGACCGCGCGCGGCTGGAGGTTGCGGCGAAAGGGCTGATGCGGGAGGGAAGCATCGCGACAATTTTTCGACGGGCGATTTTGCTCATGGATCAGCTCGGGCCGGAGGACTTCCCGCTCGTGATGGAGGTCGGTGAAGGGAGGGAAGATGACAGCGGACTTTCAGAAATCATAAGGGGATTCTGCACCGTACGCTGGGCGGAACTGGACCCAAAGGCGGCTGCGGAATACTTGCTGAAAAACCGGAAGCCGGGCGGCTGGATAGACATAGACGGGCACCTCCTGTGGAACACTTGGGGAGGCAAAGACCCTGCGGCAGCGGTCGCTTTTGCCAAAGGGATGACGAAACCAGGTGAACGCGACAGTGCGCTGAAAGTCATCGTGCAGACGATGGCGCGGATGGACCCGGATGGCGCGCTCGATTTTGCCAAGCTGCACGCGCCGGAGATGCTGGCGAAAGGGGAGTTCTCGCGAGAGCTGAGCGAAAACGCCATGGCCTCGCGCCACGAAGATATGGCCCGCCGACTCGCGAGTATTCCGGGGAACGAGGGGGCGACGACCAGCGCGATCCGGGCTGCATCTATCCGCTGGGCAGAAACGGATCGCACCGCTGCACTCGACTGGGCGCAGAGTCTCTCCGAGCCAACCGTGCGGGATGCTGCGCTGGCGGGCGTGTATCAACAATGGTTCCGCGACAAACCCCAAGAAGCCGCCTCCGCCGCACTGGCAGAGGCGCGCAACGGTGGTGACTTGGATGCCGTAGCTTCGGTCGGGGCGAACGGATGGCCGCTCAATGATTGGCAAGGAGCCGCCGGGTGGGCGGAGAAATTGCCCACAGAAAAAGAACGCACCACCGCATACGGCGCACTTGGCGAGCGACTCGGGCGCGACAAGCCGCAAGCAGGCGCGCAATGGATGGAGGCGCTGCCCGAAGGCCCAGCAAAGGACGAGGCCATCGCGCGCTACGTCGTCCAAGTAGAGGGCGAGGACGGCGCAGGAGCGATGGCGTGGGCGCTGACGATTTCAGACGAAAAGAAGCGTCAGGAAACCTCGCACCGCGTGGTGAAGTCGTGGTTCGAGCGCTCCCCGGCATCCGCCTTCGAGTGGCTCCAGAGCAGCGACACCATCACGCCGGAGCAGCGGGGGGGACTGTTGGGCAAGTAAATGGGCAACGTTTTACAAGCGGCCCCGAATGATACGGGCAATCGTCTTGGGGTCTTGCCGTAAGTCTTGAATTGCTACGATCATGAGCCTCTTGCCCTCAATCGAGCAGAAGACTCCGTACGGTGTTTTCCCGATTCGAGTTTGCCGGAGCTTCGAGACTTGGGAGCGCGGCGCGATTTATGGGAAGCTGCGGAGTAATTCGAGCTTGCGGTCGAGCGACTGGAGAAACTGGTCCCCGCCGGAAGACTCTTCCAAGAAAGCGTATATTTCATCCAAGTCCGCATCCGCTCCTGAGAGGATGACGACTTCCATCACGATTTTCTGCGGAGCCGCGCTTTCACGTCTGCCCAACGCTTCGCTGAAGCAGGGTTCTCGCGATAGTGCTCTACGCGCTCCGCAAGCGCATCGGAGATCGCCTTTTCCTGAACGGGTTCCCCGTAAACCTCGGCAAGAAGCTCGGAAATGAGACGGCGCTTTTTGGCGAGGGATAGCGTCTTTAACTGCGGAATCGTTTCAGTGACCATGCTTTGCAGAGTATTCCAAATCCCGCGTGCGGCAAATCCGATTTCACAGGCCAGCGAGGAAAACATGAGACTTGCTTGACGCCTCGCCGCGCACGGCGAGGATGCGCGGCCAATGCGATTTCAGACTTTATACGAAGGCCGTCACTTTCTCGTCCCCTCGTTCCTTGGTGGTGCGTTCTTCTGGTGGCTTGCGGGCGACTGGTGGGCTTGGACCATTCCGGCGGTGCTATGCACGCTCGTCTTTATGTTCTGCGCGAACTTCTTTCGCGACCCGGAGCGCCGTATCGCGCCGGGCGATGACATCGTCGTGGCGGGTGCCGATGGGGTGATTGATGCCATCGAAGTCGTGGAGGAAAACGAAGTCATCCACGGCCCGGCACTGCGGGTGAGTATCTTTTTGAACGTCTTTTCCGTTCACGTAAATCGCGCGCCCATCGCCGGGCGCATCACGTATCGCAAGCACCATCCCGGCGACTATCTGGATGCCCGTCACCCTTACTGCCACCAGCGCAACGAGGCGCTGACTTGGGCCATCACGGGAGCAAAGGCGACGCTCGTCGTCCGGCAAATCACCGGGGCCATCGCGCGGCGCATCGTGCCGTGGAGCAGGGAAGGGGACGCGGTGGAAAAAGGGCATCGCTTCGGCATGATTCGCTTTGGGTCGCGGACGGATATTTATCTCCCGCTGAATACCGAGTTGCTTGTCGCGCTCGGTGACGAAGTGGAGGGCGGCTCCAGCGTGCTGGCGCGGCTTCGCGACGAAGTTTATATCCCGGCGGCCTCCGCTGTTTTGCTGTGAAAGAAGACGGCTCTCCCAAGATTTACCTCCTGCCGAATTTGATGACGGCGGGGAACCTCGTGTGCGGGTTCCTCGCGACGCTCAAAATCCTGCAAGGTGCGCTGGCGGTGCAGACTTCCGGCGTTATCGGGACGATGGCGCTGGATGCGGGGGAGGTCTATTTTAAGACGGCAATCTGGTGCATCCTTGCGGCGTGCATTTTCGACCTGCTCGACGGGCGATTGGCGCGGCTGGGCGGGACGGATTCGCCGTTTGGCCGTGAGTTCGACTCGCTGGCGGACGTCGTGAGTTTCGGCGTCGCCCCGGCGCTGTTAGTGAGCCGCGTTTTGCTGCGCGAATACGAGCAAATCGGTTGGATCGTCGCGAGCATTTACCTCGTCTGCGGCGCGATGCGGCTGGCGCGGTTCAACTGCATCGCTGCGGCAAATGTCGCCAGCGCGTCGAAAGACTTCAAGGGCATCCCCATCCCAGCGGCGGCGGGGCTCATCGCGAGCGTGACGCTCTTCATGATGTGGCTCACGGACAACAAAGTGGAGCACTGGGTGATGAAGTGGGTGCTGCCTCCGCTACTCCTGTTTCTCTCGTGGATGATGTTTAGCTCGTTCACGTATCCGAGTTTTAAGAACATCAACTGGCGCACCACGCGCAGTATGCCTAAGCTGCTCGCCATTGTCGTCGTCATCCTGCTGACGGTGACTTTTTACCAGTGGATGCCCGCGGTGATTTTCCTCACCTACCTGCTCTACGGATTCCTCCGCCCATTCCTCTCCCGAAAAATGAAAGCGTCCATCGAGGAAGTCCCCGAGGACGAAGACGAGCAACCCGAATCTCCATAGCCAAAAGACCAAATGCCACGCGCCAAGAAAACTCCAACCGACGACACCACCGTACCCAAAAAGCCCGCCGCCAAACGCGGGAGGAAAGCCTCCGGCATCACTGCCGCCGAGCTGGATGCTTTTGTGGGCATCGTGCCGCGAAAACCCCAGCCGAAAGGCAAGCCGACGGTCGGCATCAAAGTGGCGATTCGCGGGCGCAATGGTGCGGGCTACGGCGAGGTCATAGAAGTCGGCGAGACAACGGCGAAGCTGCGTTTTTGCACGGACACCGTGAACTTCGTGGAAGTGGAAGTGCCTATCGAGCAGCTCGTCCACGGCCAACTGCCGAACCAGACGCGCGTCTTTCATAAAGCGGACGGCGTCGTGCGTTTTGGCCGCGTGATGGCAACGAAGCAAACGAGCGGCCCCGTGCGCTCTTACCTCGTCCATTTCCCCGGCGGGAAAGAGCTGCCGGAGATGCAGGAGACAGAGTTCAGCGTGCGCTCGTATCTCGCGGGTGATGATCCATCCACGGTGCTCGCGGAGCTGGCGCAGGAGACGCCGTTCTTTTTCCAGCAACGCTCGGATTTACTCAGCGCGCTGCTAAAGCAGAACCAGCTCTCACACGGACTGCCGGGCTTGCTTTCCTCGAAGGTCGAGGTGCTCCAGCACCAGGCCGAAGTCGCCGACCGCGTGCTGCACGATCCTGTGATTCGCTACCTCCTCGCGGACGAAGTGGGGCTCGGAAAAACCATCGAGGCCGGGATGATTATGCGGCAAATCCGACTCGACGCGCCGGACGCGCGCATCGCCGTCATCGCGCCGGATGCGCTGACGCGGCAATGGCGCGAGGAGCTGGATTCGCGATTCGGGCTGGATGATGTGGAGTTGTTCCCGCACTCCGCGATGGAGAGCGACGATGAGTTGCTGGAGGAAAAGTGGGACGTTCTCGTGATTGACGAAGCGCACCGCGTCGTCGCCCGCCAAGGCGTGAAAGAATCGCCCGTGACGCTCGGCGCGATGAAGCTGGCGCACGCCGCGAAACATCTGCTGCTGCTCTCCGCCACGCCCGTCTTGCACCACGATGCGGACCTTCTCGCGCTGCTAGAACTGCTGGACCCAGAGAACTACAACTCCAGCAAACTCGCCTCATTCAAAGAGCGCACGGCGAAGCGGGTGGAGCTGGGACGCGCGTTCCTCGCACTCCGCAGCGCCACCGTTCCCGCGCTGGTGAAGCTGCATTCCAACAAGCTCGCCGCCCTTTTGCCGGAGGACGAGAGGGTGAAAGAACTCGTCGCCTCGCTGACGCAAGAAGGCACGGACGCGAAGGCCGTGCAGCACGAGCTGCATCTGCACATCAGCGAGACGTATCGCATCCATCGTCGCATGTTGCGCACACGCCGCCGCTGGCTCTCGGGCTCGCAAAAGCGGTTCGTCCGCGATGTGCAAGAGACGGTGGAAATCGAGCTCGACGAAGAGCCGCACGGCAATCTCTGGGCCGCGCTCGACGCATGGCGCGAGGCCGCCAGCGAGCGCATCGAAGTCGGCGACAAACTGCGCGCCACCGCCGCAGCCGAGTATGTGCGGCTCTCGGAGGCCATTGCCGCTGAGCCGGAGAAGCTATCCGATTTAGTAAAGGAAGTGGTGAAAACCACGAAGGCATCGAAGGACGAAGTGAAGCTGCTTGCCGCGCTCGTGGACGATAAAGCCGCCTGGGCCATGGGCGAGGCACGCCTCGACCTCGTCGCCGAGTCGCTGCGCCGCCGCGCACACAAGGATGGCAAGGACGGGAAATACGTCGTCTTTTGCCCCACTGCCCGACTCTGCTCGGACCTCGGCAAACGGCTCGCGCCGCTCTTCGGCAGCGAAGGCGTGAAGCTGGCGAGCACCTCCGCCGCACGCTCGCAAGTCGGCGAGCTGTTCTCGGATTTTGCAGGCGACCCGCTGGCCCGCGTGCTCATCACCGATGCGACGGGCGAGGAAGGGTTCAACCTCCAGTTTGCAAAAGCCGTGTTCTTTCACGACCTGCCGTGGGCTCCGATGCGGCTGGAGCAGCGCCTCGGACGGCTCGACCGCATTGACCGCGTGGGTCACATCCCGTGCGTCGTGTTCACCACCGGCGAGGATGACAGCATCGCGCTCGACGAGACATGGCGCATGGTGCTCGCGGAAGGCTTCGGGCTTTACCGTGCCAGCATCTCCGACCTCCAGCACCTCGTGGACACCGAGTTGCCGCGCCTGCGCGAAGCAGTCTTCGCGGGTGGACCGCAAGCGTTGCTCGACGCGATTCCTGCGCTCGCGGAAGCCGTGACGAAAGAGCGCTCCAGCATCGAAGAGCAAGACGTGATTGATGGAATGCACAGCCTCAGCCCGCAATCGCAGCTCTCGCTCGATCTCGACGCGGCGGACAATGCGGCAGAGGGTTTTGGCGCTGCGTTCAGCGGCTATCTCCAACGCAATCTCGGCCTCGAAGAACGGTGGGACGAAGACACGAACTCCTTCATGTATCGCATGAAGCGCGACAGCAACCCGCTCATCCCCGCAGACAAGCTCGAAGGGCTCGCATCCATGTTTGCCACGAAGTTTTCCGTGCATCGCAGCGTCGTCATCGAAGACCTCACGCTCGACTTCCTCCGCCCCGGCCACCCCGCCGTGGATGGCTGCCGCGACCTGCTGGCATGGGATGATCGCGGACGTGCCTGGGCCATGTGGCGCGCGGTACCCGGCGTGAAAACCCCGAAGCTCATCTTCCGCAATTTCGTCCGCGTCTCCGTGGACCTGAAGGCCGTAGAAAAAGCCCTCGCTGAAGTCGAATGGGACAGCGTCCGGCGCGGCGGCCTGCTGCGGCTCGTGCGCGGATGGTTCCCGGAGCAGAGCGTGGAGTTCTGGTGCGATGATGTCGGCAACGACCCGCCATCCAAAGTCATCGAGCCCTGCAAAAAGGGGTATCATTTCAAAGCCGACCGCAACATGGGCAAAGAACGCGCCGAGCATCTCCGTGAAAAATTCGGCGAAGAAGACTGGCGCAAAGCCTGCCACACTGCCGGGAAGCGCGCCCTCGTCGCCGTGAAAAAGGGCGCAGAACTCACCGCCGCCAAAGAGAAAGCCACGAAGGAAGCCACAGAACATTTCGCCATGCTTCGCGCCCGACTCGGTGCGCGTGCGCAAGCAGGCATTGACTCCGCCAAGCAAGCCGCTGCGGAGGTAAAGCTGGAAGAAACCATCGCCGGATTAGTGAACGAAATCCTCGCCAATCCCGTCGTCACATTAGACACGATGGGCGTCTATATCCTCAGTGAAAAGCCTTGGTGGGACGACCCAGACTGGGACCCAGAGCTCGCCGCTCGCGCAGGGAAAAAATCGGCGGAAAAGTAGCCTGCCCGCGTTGTTTCAAGCGGAGCCCATTCCCGCAAACACGAACGCCGCATTTGATGAGAATAATGCGGCGTGCGTCGCTGTTGTGGCGCACGCAGCCCTCTGCGTGATTCATCATTCGCGAAGCGCAGATCAATAGAGCGTGTGAGCAGAAAAAGTGCGCTTCGCGTGAGCCACGGCGCGCAATTCCCGCTGTGTTATTTTAGTCACCGTGGGAAGCTCCCAGCATCTGAGCCTCGGCAGCCTTCATGGGCGGGGAACCCGCGAGATGCGAGAGTGCGTCCACTTTGAAGCCCCCCCCCTCATGTGACTTTGATCCGACAGCGGAAAGCCATAGCGAGAGGGGTTTCCAGTGTGACGAATCGCATCCATCCAAAGCTGCGAAAACTCTCCAGACCATTTTCATGCGTGGCGCGCGAGTTGGCATGGCCGTGGCTAAAGGGGCGGCGTGCCTTGAATGGCGCATTCAAAAACAACCAACAACTAATGAACATACTCAAAACGACCATCCTTCTCGCAGCCGCTTGCGCGCTGACGAGTTCACGCCTTCATCGAATCGCGTGAGTGAGATGGGCTGCCTGTTGTCGCGGTCGTGGCTGGGCTCGGGTTGCCGGATTTTCGTGAAAGTAGGAATTGCAAATGATCGCTTTCGCGCGCCGCGAGCTGGTGGTGTCATGGCACGTCTCGGGTCGTTGTTGGAGCTACGCCAGCAGTTCCGGAATGAGCTTTCCTTCGACGTTCGTGAGGCGGCGCTGGATGCCGTTGTGCTCGAAGCTGAGGCGCTCGTAGTCGAGGCCGAGCAGGTGGAGGATGGTGGCGTTGAAGTGGTAGAGCGGGTGGATGTTTTCGATAGCTTTTTGCCCGAGGTCGTCGGTGCGTCCGTGGCTCACGCCGGGCTTCACTCCTGCGCCGGTGAGCCAGCAGGTGAAGCCGTCGGGATTGTGGTCGCGGCCCTTCGCGCCTTTTTGGAAAAACGGCATTCGACCAAACTCCGTGCACCAGACGACGAGCGTGTCTTCGAGCAATCCGCGCTGTTTGAGGTCGCGAATCAGTGCGGCGGCAGGTTGGTCGAGGATCCCGGCGTGGACATCGTATTGCTCCTTGAGCGCGTTGTGGCCGTCCCAATTGAGTTTGCCGCCGCTTGCGTAGGCACCGTTGAAAAGCTGCACGAAGCGCACGCCCTTTTCGATGAGCCTGCGGGCGAGGATACAGTTTTTTGCGAACGCGGCCTTGTCGGGATTCTGCGCGTCGTCTGCGCCATACATTTTCAAAATGTGCGCGGGCTCGGTGCTTAGGTCGTTGATCTCCGGCACGCTGAGTTGCATCCGCGCGGCGAGCTCGTAGCTGGCGATGCGCGCGGCGAGTTTTCCATCGCCCGGATTTGCTTCGAGATGGCGGGCGTTCATACGCTGCAAAAGCGAGCGCGCGGCGCGGTCGGCATCGCCCGAGACTCCTGGCGCAGTGAGATGGCGCACGGGGTTCTTCGACGACATCGTAGTGCCTTGAAACGCAGCTGGCAAAAAGCCGGGCCCCCAATTGTTCGCGCCGTTTTGCGGCACTCCACGCGGATCGGGAATCGCCACATACGAGGGCAGTTCCTGACTCTCACTGCCGAGCGCATACGTCACCCACGAGCCAAGCGACGGGAAACCATCGAGCACAAATCCCGTCGATAGAAAATTCTCCGCCGGGCCGTGCGTGTTCGATTTGCTCGTGAGCGAATGCACGAATGCGATGTCGTCGGTCAGCTCCGCGAGATGCGGAATCATCTCGCTCACCCACTTGCCGGTCTTGCCGCGCTGGCGGAACTCATACTGCGGCCGCGCGAGATTCCCCGCCGGTCCTTGAAACGTCACGGCAGGCCCGCCGGGCAGAGGCTTGTCGTCCCACTTGATGAGTTCCGGCTTGTAGTCCCACGTCTCCAACTGACTCACAGCCCCCGCGCAAAAGATGACGACCACATTCTTCGCCTTGCCGGGAAAATGAGGCTGCCGCGGCGCATACGGCCTCGCCGGATTGATGATCGGTCCGTCGCTCTCCGCCGCGAGCAATCCATCGAGCCCTAGCAGATTCGTAAGCGCGATCGAGCCGAGCGCGGTCGCGCTGTTCGACAGAAACTGACGACGGTCGAGCAAAGCGCGCCCGGAGATGGAAAGATGTTCGGCGTGGTGTTTCATGGGACAAACAGAAACTCGTTGCTGTTGAAGATCGCCCGGCAGAGGACGGCGAGGCCGTGTTGTCGGACGACGGGTTCGGCGTCGGAAAGCTCGCCGGCACTGGCATTGCGGGTGAGTGCGATTTGATAGACGCGGTTGATTTGTTTTACGAGGTCGTCGCCGGTTTCCTTTTTCAAGCGGGCAGCGAAGGCTTCGGAGACTTGCAGCGTGAATCGGCTGTTGAAGAGGTTGAGCGCCTGGATGGGCGTCGTGCTGGCGCGGCGGATGGCGGTGCTCTGGCCGGCGTCGGGACAGTCGAATGCGCCGAAGACGACCTCGGGTTCGCGGCGGACTTTGTGCGCGTAAATCATGCGACGCTGGTTCTCCGGCGTGAGCGTCTCGACGGGATTGAATCCGCTGAGGCCGCCGCGTTGGTTGAAGAGATTGAAGCCGCGGCCATACATCCCGAGGTTGAGCTGTCCGCTGACGGCGAGCATGGAGTCGCGGAGAGTTTCGGCCTCGAGGCGGCGGCCGGGGTAGCGCCAAAGGAGGTGGATATCGGCGTCCAAAGTGGCTGCGGCTTTAGCCGCATCGGTTCGGCTAAAGCCGAAGCCACTTTGCCGATATGTCTCCGACATCACGATCAGCCGGTGCATGTGCTTCACGCTCCAGCCGCTCCGCATGAACTCCGCGGCGAGCCAATCGAGCAATTCGGGGTGCGTGGGTTTCATTCCGTTGTGTCCGAAATCGCTCGGCGTTTCCACGAGCCCTGTGCCGAAGTGTCCCTGCCAGATTCGGTTTACCATCACTCGTGCTGTCAGCGGGTTCTTCGGGCTGGCAATCCAGTCGGCAAGCGCCTTGCGGCGCTTCTGCTCAGGCGTGGCTTTCGGCAGCGTGAGCTCTCCAAACGCGCTGAGCACGGCGGGCAGCACTTCGTCTTTCGGCTGCTCGGGATCGCCGCGGCTGAGCAGCCGGATGTCCTCCGGTTCGGTGAATATCCCGCCGAAGACAACCGGACCTCGCGCCAGCTCGGCTTTGCGTTTCTCAAACCGGGAAAAGTCGGCGACCGCCCCTTTCAAACCGTCGCCTTCTTCGAGCACGAGAACATCCGCCGTGATGCCCGTGCCGGTCTTTCCGCCGCGCAGAATGATCCGGCTTTCGCCCCGCAGTTCCTGCACTCCCGCGTCTCGCAATCCGCTCCACAGCGGGGTCTTTTCGGAGTCGCCTTCAGTGATATTTGCGAAGCGAAATTGGTCGGCGTTTCCGATCTCGGTCTGGTCGTCGCGCGTCGCGAGATTGCCATCGCGGTCGAGCACGTAACGGGCATCGCGCGTGTGCACGCCGCTGCCATGCACGCCCCACGAGAGCCACACGCGGAAGCGACCTTCGACGCCGGGGTTCCAAGTAAACGTGTCGGCGTCCGGCACGTTGTCCCACCACGTGTAGCGACCGCGGCTGATGTTCGGAACCCAATCCGCGCCGCCTTCATCATCGCGATAGCCTCGCCCCTTGCCTGCGGGATTTTCGCCGTGGCCGTTCTTCTTTTTCAGCGATGTCGTGCGGGCGGAATCTTCGTCGTCGATAAATATCACGCGTCCCGTTCCGGCCTTCGTTTTCTTCAATTCGAGCTCCGCTAATTCCGTCTTTCTCAGCTCCTCTGAATGCTGATCGCGAATTGGCCGTTCGCCGTATTGAACGCCCGCGAAGAACGCCTGCATCGCGTAATAATCCTTCGCCGTGATCGGGTCGAACTTGTGATCGTGACAGCGTGCGCATCCGACACTCAGCCCGAGGAACGTCTGCCCGACATTGTTCACGATCTCGTCCAGCGAATCCTGTCGCGCCAGTCGCATGGACGGCGCGTCTTTGCCGATTTGGTCGGGCAGCAATGCGGAAGCTGTAACGAGAAATCCCGTCGCCGCATCCTCGCCCATGGCATCGCCGACGATCTGCTCTTTGATAAAGCGGTCGTACGGCGTGTCGTTGTTAAACGCGCGGATGACGTAGTCGCGGTATGGCCACGCGTTTGGGCGCTCGGTGTTCACTTCAAATCCGTGCGTGTCGGCAAAGCGCACGACGTCGAGCCAATGCTGCGCCCAGCGCTCGCCATAGCGCGGCGAAGCGAGGAAGTCGTCCGCGAGGCGTTGCAATGACGAGTGACGAATGACGAATGACGAACCGTCGCGGCACTCCTCTACGAACGCTGAAACTCGCTCCGGCGTCGGCGGAAGACCGGTGAGATCGAAAGCGATGCGTCGAATCACTGCGACCGGATCAGCGGGCGGCGAACGGCGCAGACCGTTCTCTGCGAGCTTCGCGTCGATGAACGCGTCGATGGAAAGTGGTTGCGGCTTTTCGACTGAAGCCGAAATCACTTTAAAGCTCCAGTGGTCGCGCTTGTCTGCGAGCTTCACACGGTCCACGCCATCCGGCCACGCGGCACCTTCATCGATCCAGCGTGTCAACGTGTCGATTTCCGCCACCGAGAGCCGTGCGCCTTTCGGCGGCATCACTTCATCCTCGTCGGTCGTGCTGACGAGATGAATGAGCGGACTCTCCTTCGCTTTTCCGGGAATGATATCCGGCCCGTGATTGTCGCCACCCTTCAACGCCTCCGCCTTCACATCCAGCCGAAAGCCGGACTTCTGCTTCTTCTCCCCATGACACTCGATGCAGTGCTTCTCAAAAATCTGCCGCACATCGCGCACGAAGTCCACCGGCGCGGCAGCAGCGCAAGCGCCGAGGCACAGCGACAATACAAGCGCGTAGCTTCCGAGACTGGATTTCATCGCTGACAGATTGTCAGTTCATTCGCACGTTTCCCAGCATCAACTCTCGCCGGACTCACGCGAGGATTCCTTTGATGACGTGGCCATGAACGTCGGTAAGGCGGCGCTGCACGCCGTTATTGTAGAAGCTCAGTTTCTCATGATTCAACCCGAGCAAGTGCAGCGCGGTGGCGTGGAGGTCGTAGCAATAGGCGGGGTCCGCGGCGGCTTTGAATCCAAGCTCATCGGTCTCGCCGAATGACACGCCGCCTTTGGTCCCGCCGCCGGCCATCCACGCGGTGAAGGCTCCGGGATTGTGGTCGCGGCCTTTGCCTTGCGCGGCGGGCTGGCGGCCAAATTCGCTGGTGCAAATGACGAGCGTGCTGTCGAGCAGGCCGCGTGATTTCAGGTCGGCGAGCAGCGCGGCGGCACCCGTGTCGAGAATGGGTCCCCAATAGCCGTGGTCGCGCACGATGTCTTCGTGGCTGTCCCAGTTCGGTCGGATTTTCTTGGCGGTGGTGTTTTCCGCGCCGCAGTAGATCTGCACGAATCGCGTGCCGCGCTCGACGAGCCGACGGGCGAGCAGACATTGGCGACCAAAGGGGCCGATGTCTTCGTGTTCGAGGCTGTAGAGTTTCTTCGTGGCGTCGCTTTCGCCGCGAAGGTCGGTGGCCTCGGGAGCGCTGAGTTGCAGGCGGGCGGCGAGTTCGTAGGCGGCAATGCGGGCTTCGAGTTCCGTGTTGCCCGCGCGCTCGGCGGCGTGGGCGCGATTGAGCGTTTGCAGGAAATCGCGGCTGGACTGCTCCGAAGCGCCGCGAAGGTGCGCGAAGTCTTTATGCGGAAAAAGATCGGCGATGGGCGGCTTCTCGGGATCGGTGTTCAGCGTGGTGCCTTGATGGATCGCAGGGAGAAAACCCGCGCCCCAATTGATGACGCCGCCAGGTGGAAGTCCGCGCGGATCGGGCAGCACGACGAACGCGGGCAATTCCTCACTCACGCTGCCGAGGCCGTAAGTGACCCACGCGCCCATGCTGGGAAAGCCGGGCAGGATGAAGCCGCTGTTCGCCATGAACATCGCCGGACCATGCAGCGCGGATTTGCTCTGCATGGAGTGGATGAAGGCGATTTCGTCCACGCGCTGCGCGAGCTTTGGAAAGAGGTCGCTCATCCAGCGTCCGCACTGTCCGTGCTGGCGGAAGGGCCAGTAGCTGCCCTGGCAGTTGCCGGGCTTCGACGCGAAGAACTGCACTTTTCCATCGGTATCGAAAGGCTTGCCCTGCCGCTTCGCCAGCTCCGGTTTGTAGTCCCACGAATCCACGTGACTGAGCCCGCCGGGGCAGAAAATTTTGATGACGGCCTTGGCCTTCGCGGGATGATGCACGGCTTTGGCTGCGAGCGGATTCGTCGCGGCGTGCGCGTCGTTCGTCATCGCGGCGAGCGCCACGCCGCCAAGACCGCCGCCGAGTTCCCACAGGAAGTCGCGGCGGGTGACTGAGCGTTTTTGCTGATGGCACGGAAAGGCGGAGTTCATGGGCTAGTCGAGGTAGATAAACTCGTTTGCGTTGATGAGCATCCTGCAAAGCGCGAAGAGTCCTTGCTCGGCGACGAGCGGCATTGCGGCTTGCAGTTCGGCGACGGTTGCATCGCGCTGCAAGGCAAGGGCGAAGGCTCGGCGAATGGCGGCTTCGCGGGAGTTGGTTTCGGTTTCGAGGCGCGTGACGAGATGCCGCGCTTGCTGGAGCATGAAGTCGTTGTTGCTGAGCGTGAGCGCTTGCAGAGCGGTTATCGTGTTCACTCGGGCGGGCGTGAGATTCGCCGGGTCGGGGCAGTCGAGCGTGGACATGAACTGGTGCGGCGTGGTGCGCACGATGAAGCGGTAGATGCTGCGCCGCCAAAGCTCCGGTTTGTCCGGCGTGATGTAATCGTAAATGGGCGCGTAGGCTTCGGTGTAAGTGAAGTCACGAAAGCCGGGGCCGCCGCGTTCGAGGTTCAGTTTTCCGCTCACTGCGAGCACTGCGTCGCGGAGCGACTCGGCGTCGAGACGGCGTGGGTTTTGCCGCCAGAGGAGACGGTTGGCGGAGTCCACAGTAGTTGCGGCTTTAGCCGCATTATTTCGGCTAGAGCCGAAGCCACTTTGCTGCCGATACGCCGCGCTCGTGACGATGAGCTTGTGCATGTGCTTGAGCGACCAGCCGCCTCTCAAAAACTCGCCCGCGAGCCAGTCGAGCAGCTCCGGATGCGAAGGCTTGTCGCCGCCGAGTCCGAAGTCGCTCGGCGTGGTGACGAGTCCCTGACCGAAGTGATGATGCCAGAGCCGATTCACCAGCACGCGGCGAGTGAGCGGATTGTCGGGATGCGTGATCCACTCGGTGAGCGCACGACGGCGCTGACCTTCCGGCGCTGCGTTGTCGCCGAGCGCGACGGGCGCGTGTTTTGCCCATGTGAATGCGGCGGGCACGACTTCCGCGCCCTCGTCCTCGGGATTGCCGCGACGCTGCACTTTGATGACGGGTGGCTTCGCCTCGGAAACAATCGCATAGACTTTCGCAGGCGCAGGAAGCGCTTTGATTTCTCCTTCGAGCTTTTGGGCTGCCGCATGGAGTTTCTTCAACTCCGCCGCATCGGCCTGAGTGAGGCGTGTCTCGGCGACTGAGGGAATGAGTTTCGGATCGCCGATGAAAAGGAGATCGTGGCTGATGCCGTCGCCGCCGTCGGTCGCGATGAGCGTGAGCGTTTTCGCCGTCGCGGGCACTTCGATGTCGAGCGCAGCGGTCTCGTCTTTGCGCAGCTTGAGCTTTTGGAATTTCAACTCGGCATCCACAAAAACCGTGAAATCTGCGCGGGTATCAGCAGCTTCTTTCGCGGCGCCGAACCCGACGAGTCCGGTGAGTCGCATGGCTGCGCCACCGGTTTGCTCGCGTAGCTTGGCAAGGTCCAAGACGACACCGCTGTTCGCGTGCATGGCGAGCGTCGTGTGGCCTTTCGCGGCGAAATCCGTGTCACCCAGCTTGGTGCTGCGCTGCGAGTTCAGCGGGCGGTTTGCGATAGTGTCCCAAAAATGACCGCTCGTCGCGGGAATGGGTGCCGGGCCATTTGGGACGAAGACGGATAGGACTGAGGGGACCGATGGGACGGATACGTTTTTGTTGGCGGGAATGTCGCGATGATAGTCCTGCTTCGCCTTGGTGATTGCGCCGGTGCGCATGTCGATGCCGGAGTCCCCGGGAATGAGCTTGGCGAGTTCGAGGCCTTCGCCTGCGAGTCTCGCGATTTGTGTACGCGTTTGTGCGAGTTCCTTGCCGAGCCGTTCCTTTTCATCCGCGAGTCGCCGTGATTCCGCCGCGCTCACTTCCCGCTCGCCTCGCTTCACGCCGGCAAATACCGACCACAGGCTGTAGTATTCCTGCTGCGTGATGGGGTCGAGTTTGTGGTCGTGGCAGCGTGCGCAGTTGATGGTGATGCCCATCGTGGACGTGATGAGCTGCGTGACCATGTCATCGAGATCGCCCGCGCGTGCAGCGCGTTTCAGCATGTCGCTCTGCGTCTCCACATTGCCCACAAAATCCCACGGCCCCGCTGCGAGGAACCCGGTGGCGATGACCGACTGTGCGTCATCTGACGCGAAGACATCGCCCGCGATCTGCTCGCGGATGAACCGGTCATACGGCTTATCTGCATTGAGCGAATCGATGACGTAGTCGCGATAGTGCCATGCGTTGGGGCGAAGCTGGTCGCGCTCAAAGCCATGCGTGTCGGCGTAGTGGGCGATGTCGAGCCAGTGCCGCGCCCAGCGCTCGCCGTAGTGCGGTGAAGCGAGCAACTCATCCACCAGCTTCCCGTAAGCCTGCGGGTCATTGTCGCGGACAAATCGCTCCACGCGTTCCGGCGCGGGCGGCAGGCCGATGAGATCGAACGACAGACGCCGAATGAGCGTGCGTCGGTCTGCTTCGGGCGACATCGCAAATCCTTTTGCGGAGAGCGACGCGTTGATGAAAGTGTCGATGGAAAGCAGCTCCGGTTTTAGCCCCAACGGTTCCGCTAAAGCCGAGGCGGCTTTTACCGCCTGCACCGACCAATGCTGCCAGCGTTTGTCCATTGTCGCCGCCTTGTCCGCATCGTTCTCCGGCCACACGGCACCGCCCTCGATCCATTTTTTGATCAACGCAATTTGCGCAGCGGAAAGTGGCTCGCCCTCCGGCGGCATCCGCTCGTCATCATCCGTGCTCGTGATGCGCTGGAAGAGCGGAGACGCATCCACGTTCCCCGCGACAATTGCAGGCCCGTCGTGTCCGCCTTTGAATGCATGGACCTTCGCATCGAGCCGCAGTTCCCCTTTCTGCTTCTTCTCGCCGTGGCATTCCACGCAATGCTTTTGCAGCAGCGGTCGGATATCGCGGTTGAAGTCGGCCGCGCAAACCTGAGCGCCGAAAAGGGGCAGACTGGCTGCAGCGATGACTATTTTCATGATAGAGTGAGGATGCCGATGCTCCTGACGAACAATCCCGTTTTTACACCAATTAAAGTGCAAACTTCTCTTCGTGCGGAAATGCTTTGCCCACCTCGACGCCGAAGGGATCCGCGCCTTCGCTGATGTTCCAGGGCCCGAATGAAAAACGGTAATTTGTAAGTGTGCTCATTTCTCCGAGCGTCGCACATCCGGTCCGTGTCCCGCTACGCCTCCGTGCGCAAACACTGGCACTATCGTCTCACGATTTTCGTGAATCGTCTTTCGCTTTTGCGTTTTAAGCGCCGGCAGTGAATGAACGCGAACGGACGTCGGAGGATTGGTCCGTGTGGCGGTACGCAACGCTGCAAGCAACGTGCCCGCGATGATCATGAGCAAACTTCGAAAACGGCCTGCCCCGTTCTCAAACCCTCACCCTTGACATAACCGATGAACCTCACGACGTTCCCAAAACCGTGCCACCATATCTTAGATTAACCGTCCTGTGGCCGGAGATTCTGGTCCATCTCAGGAAGCTCCTCACCCCCAAAGCGATCTTTAGACCCGCCGCCATGCTGGCGATGGCCGCGCCGTTGCTCATGGCAGGCGACGCGCGTGCGGCGGACGCGACGGCGGTCTTCAACGAGGTCATGTACCATCCCGAAGCAACGAGCGGGCCGGAGTGGATTGAGTTTAGGAACGTGCTCTCGGTGGACCTCGACCTCTCCGGCTGGCAGGTCACGGGTGGCGCGAACTTCATTTTTCCCGCAGGCACTGTCGTCCCGGCGGGCGGGTTCGTTGTTGTCTCCGCCACCGCCGGATCCCCGGCCAATGCCCTGGGGCCGTGGAGCGGCAGCCTGGACAACGGTGGCGAAACCCTCCGCCTGCGGAACCGGAGCGGGGGCATCATGGACGAGCTGGCCTACGGCGACTCGGGCGAATGGCCGGTCGGACCCGATGGATCCGGCGCGACCCTCGCGAAAGTTCGCGCGGACTCGGCCAGCCGGGATCCCGCAAGCTGGCTCGCCAGTGCCCAGACCGGAGGCACTCCCGGTGCCGGGAATTTCCCCGCCGCGCCGCCCGCCCCGGGGCTCGTCCTGAACGAACTGGCTCCGGCGGGCCCGGGCTTCTTTGTCGAGCTGCGGAATTCTGGCGCGGCACCGGTCGAACTGGGCGGATTGATCCTCGCCGCCTCGACGCCGGGCAGCTTCGAGCTGCCTGCGGGCATCCTCGCTCCCGGCGCCCTGCGGATGGTGGACGCGGCCACGCTCGGCTTCGAACCTCCCGCGGATGCGAGGCTTTTTCTCTTTGCACCCGGACGAACCGCACTGCTCGACGCCCGGCGGGTGCGGACGACCGGGCGCGCACGCTCCGCCGACGGCACCCAGTGGCTCACGCCTTCCGCCCTCACGCCCGGCACGACGAACACCTTCGTCCTGCGCGACGAGGTGGTGATTTCGGAAATCCACTACCATCCGCGAAGGGAGCCCGCCAGCGCCGGCGTCTATGTGGACCATACCCTTGCGGTGTTTGGTGACGCGTGGCGCTACGAAGCAAGCGGCACGGACTTGGGCACCGCCTGGCGGCAGCCCGCTTACAACGACAGCGCGTGGACCGCAGGAACGTCGCCCTTTGTGGGTCCGGCAGGTCAACCCTACGCCCCGCTCGTCCAGGCGGCGGGACCGGTCGCCTACTGGCGGCTGGGGGAAAACCCAGCCTCCGGCACCGCAGTGGATTCCTCAGCGGTTGGCGGCGCGCAGAATGGCACCTACCTGAACGCCTTGGCCCGGGCTGGCCTGATTGTCGGGGACGCGAATGGCGCGGTCGAATTCGGAGGCACCGCGCAGGTCGGTGGCAGCGGGATGGCCGGCACCTTCAATAACGACTGGACGATCGAGGCATGGTTCACCCATACCGTCCAGTCGGAGTGGAGCGGCATCTTTTCGAACAACGGGGCCTCCGGCGACAGCGGAGCACCGCTCATGACCTTCATCGAGAACAGCACCCGCCTCGGCATCAATGGGGCTGGCATCACGCCTGCCAATGTCTCGGTCGAACTCGGCCCGGACCACTACGGCAAGAAGATCTACGCCGTGATCACGAAGACCGGTGGGAACGCGGCGGGTACGAACACGATCGCGGTGCGTGCGTGGATCGACGGCGTCGAGGTTTCGTCCGCCACCGGCAGCACGGCATGGACCCTGATGCCGCGCGATGCCTGGCTCATCGGGAGCCACTGGGCGGGCAGCCAATTGAATCATCGCGGCGCGATCGACGAGGTCGCGGTCTATAACCGGGCCCTTTCCGCGAGCGAGATCGCCTCGCACGAGCAGCGTGGGCGCGTGGTGCCGGGAGCGGCCCTTCCTACCCCGAGTTCCGCAGTTCGCACTCACCGCGAAAAAACTTTACTCTGACGGACTCCTGCTGCGCGGGAACGCCGTCTCTGTCGGAGCGCGGCGCGGGGCGATGTAGTGAAGAAGACCCCGTTGCGAAACGCTGTCCGAAGCTGGGATAGTGCGGCATGTTTTTACGCCGTCACCGAAAGGTTGTTGATGATGTCAGCTAC
>CAMDQC010000096.1 GCA_945905735.1 Prosthecobacter debontii
GCGCCACAAGCCCCTTCTCTCCGAAGATCGCCTCCGGCGTGTGCCCGTGCACCGCTATCAGTTCATCCAATGCTTTGTTCGTTTTCTCTTCTTCTTTGCTTTTTGGTTTTCTCACTCGTTTGTGTCCTCTCTTTTGCCTGGCCACACAAACTTTCTGATAGGTCCTAGACAGCCAGCGCACGTTCATTGACAGCGGCGCTCTGGCCATTTCCAGCCAGTCCACCCCCGTTGACAACGGCGATGACTCGATTGCCAAAGCCTTCAACCCCATGCACGGGGCCGATAATCTCATTGTCGAGAGGCGCAATCGCGTTGCCACTTTGTGCGGACCGAGTTCGAAAACGAATGGCTCTGTTGCAGGAAAGTTCGCTGCCGTCCCACCGCCCGCAGGCCACGTTTGCAAACCCAACCTGCACATTGCAAAAGCTGGGCTGGCGATTGCCGCCCGATACAAACCCGTCGCTATTCGACTTCCCGACTCCCTCACCTCCCGCAGTATCGGGGCAGGCACAACCGATGTGGTTGGCGGTCAGTTCATGGAAGTTCGCGGACATTGGGTCGTGCTTTTGATGACGTTCGGAACGAAATCGAAATCGCGGAAATCTGTCCAATAAAATATCGGCGAATTTCCGGACGTGGGTGTGATTGCCGTCCGGATAAATAGCGTGCTCCGCTGCCGAAGCGTCCGGTGGTCCGCCGCGAAAGTTCAAAAGAACAAAAGAGAAGATTTATTCAGTCGGATAACAGACACCCACGACGGCGCCATTCAGTTTGAGGGAACTTGCCAAGCTGCGCACTTTAAACACCGTCATGAAACCAATCCTCCCCATCATTTCAGCACTCACACCGTCCGTCTCCCACGGGCAAGAACTCGACCTCAGTAAATTCAAGCTGACCTTTAGCGACGAGTTCGATGGCGACCAGCTCGACGCCACGAAATGGCAGGCACCCGAGATGCCTCGGCAGGGGAGTTCGCGCTGGGTGAAATCGCTCGCCACCGTGCGCGATGGGGCGCTGCGGCTTGGCATCCGGCTGACGAATGATCTGGTGCTCCGCTAAGACTGCGCGGCGGTGATTTGCCTCTGCTTCGCTTCGCCCTTTGGGCTGTGTTGTTGCGCATCTGGAGCGTTTTAAAGATGCGTGAACCCTGTGAGTGCTTGGCTAGTGGGTTGCAAATCGTTTTTGCCCCGTCATGCTCGGCGGTAATGAAACTCACTGCTCGTCTCGCGCTCTGTGCGCTCGCTGCCCTCTCGCTCGGAATGTCGAGCAAACCGAAGGTGACTGTCCGTTTTCACGCCGAGACGAATCGGAATGATACGAGCAGCTTCGCCGTCCCCGTGAAGCTCAAGTATGGCCAGCGCGATGCGTCCATTGCCCGCATCCCGGAGTTCTCCGAGCGCAACATCAAGGCCATCTTTCCGTGGAAAACCGCGGACGGCACATGGGGCTGCGCTTTTAAGCTGAACGACAGCGGGCGCATCCGGCTGGAGACGATGAGCAGCACAAACCACGGCTCGGCGATGGTGCTCTTTATCGGCACGAAAGCGGGGATGCACCAAGTCATTGATATGGTGATCGACCGCACGGTGAGCGACGGCATCATCTCCATCCCGAACGGGCTCACGGACATCGAGGTGCTTGTTTTGAAGAACCAATTCCCCGTTCTCGGCGAGTCGAAGGAGAAGAAAAAAGAAGCACCTAAAACGCAAGACCCTGTGGACTGGAAGATTGACCGCACCAGCCCTCCGCCGGCTGCGGCTGCCCCGCGTAAACCTAAGCGCCCTGCGCCCGAGCCGGACCTGCCGCGTGTGGCGGATTGAGCGATGCTCACGTCGCTGAAGGTCCGGCATTTCCGCTGTTTCGAGCAGTTCGAGTGGGAGCTAGAGAGCGGATCGAATTTCATCATCGGCCCCAACGCCCACGGGAAGACTTCGCTGCTGGAGGCCGCGTGCATTCTACTCCGGCTGCAATCGCCGCGCGTCGCCTCGCTGGCTCGCGTGGTGCAGCACGAGCGGCGGGGCTTTGTGGTGGATGGATATTTCGCCCAGCGGCATCTCCAGTTTTACTACAGCACGCAGCGCAAGAAGCTGGCGCTCGATAGTGTGGAGCAGACGAACAGTAAGGATTGGCTCCAACTCGGACGCGTCGTGTGGTTTGGCAATGAGGACATCGAGCTGGCTCGCGGCGGTGCGGAGAAGCGGCGGAAGTTCCTCGATTTCATCGGCACGCAGCGGGATGCAGGCTACCGCACTTCGCTCCGCGCGTTCGAACACGCGCTGCGTTCGCGCAATCATTTGCTCAAGCAGCCGTCGCAGCGATGGCGGGAAATTGCGGCGTTTGATGGGCCGCTGCTCCAGCACGGCGACTATGTGCGCACGGTGCGGCACGGCCTCCTCGCTGAGTTGCAGTCCGACGCTGATGCCGCGCATTTCGCCATCAGTGGGCAGCGCGAGAGCCTTCGCCTCGAATACGTCCCCGGCGACCAAGGGGACTTCGCCGCCGCCCTCGCCGGTGCGAAAGTGGAAGACGCCCGGCTGCGCCAGACGACCATCGGCCCGCATCGCGATGAAGTGCGCTTTTTCCTCAATCAACTCCCCGCCGACGACGCCAGCGAGGGCCAGCAGCGCACGCTCGTTCTCGCGCTGAAGCTCGGTGCGACGCGGCTGCTGGAGCGGCATTTCGGCACGCCGCCGCTGCTGCTGCTCGACGATATTTTCGGCGAGCTCGACCCCGCTCGCCGCAATGCGCTGCTCGCCGCGCTGCCACCCACTGCGCAGAAAGTGATCACGACCACGCATCTCGATTGGATGCCGGAGGCGGGCAGCGGGCGCGTCTTGAAGCTCGGGTGATTTGCCGTTGCCGGATCGTGCGGCGTAGGTAGCATCAGGGGCGATTTAATATGAATCCCACATCACTCGCCACAGCGTCCCACGCGATCACCCGGCGCGCATTCATCTCCACGGCAGCACTGCTCGCTGGCGGATGCTCGCCGGACCCCGTTCCTCGACTTCGGATTGGGACGTTCACCTTCCCCGGCTACGAGCCTTTTTTCCTCGCGAGATCGCTGGGCGCGCTGGATGAGAAGCGGGTGCAACTGCTGGAGTTCCCCACGGTGGCAGAGGCGCTTTTGGCGTTCAAAAATCGGGCGATCGACGGGCTGACGGTTACGCTCGATGACGTGCTGCGCCTCGCGCAAGCCGGGCACGAGCCGAGGATCGTGCTGATGCTCGACTACTCGGACGGCGCAGACGTGATCATCACAAAACCGACCATCACCGACATCGAAGCACTGCGCGGGCAGCGCGTCGGCGTGGAGACGAACTCGGTCGGTACATTTGTGCTCGCGCGGGCGCTGGAGACGAAAGGGATGAAGATCGACGATGTCCGCTCCATCTCTCTGCGGGCAGACCGAATCGACGGCGCATTTCTTCGTGGGGAACTGGACGCGGTGGTGACGTATGAGCCGTATCGTAGCAGGCTGGTCGCTCGCGGAGGGCGAGAGATTTTCGACAGCCGTGCGCTCAACGGTGAGATCGCCGATGTGCTCGTGTTCCGGCGCGAGGGGATCGAAGCGCAGCGCGCAAACATCGCGCTGGCGGTGAAGGGCTGGCGTAGCGCGCTCGAATATATCCGCACCCAACCGAGCGACGCTCTAGCGCGTATGGCGCCACGCGAGGGGCTGTCGGCGGAGCAGTTTGGCAAGGCGATCCAGTTGATTCATCTCTACACGACCGAGGAGAACCGAACGTTACTGGCACCGGGAGATACCGCGCTGACGGAGAAGCTGCGGAAGATTGCGGCCTTTCTCGAAGAGCAGAAATTTCTGCCGCCCGGAGTGGATGTCTCGGTCCTGCGCGATGGGAGTTTTTCGCTATGAGATTCCCGCCGCCACTTCGGATTTGGGTTCCGATCATCGTCTTTTGTTTTGTCGCCTTCGTGGGTTTTTTCGCAGCGATTTATGAGCGGCACACGAAAGACAGCGCGATTGAGGCAAGCGCGCGGACCCGAGCGCACGCCCTCGGCACGAAGGTGGCGTCCATGGCGGCGTTCCTCGTGGAGATGGATTCGCTTACGGGCGTACGGCGCGAGGTGAGCCTCTCTGCGGCGCTCCCCGATGTGGAGCAAATCACGGTGCTAGGTCCGCGGGATGTGGTGATGTTTGCAAGCCGACAGGAGCAGCTAGGGCTCCCGCTTCCAAAGAGTATCGCGGCGCCTTATGCGGGACTGATCGCCCAAAGTCGCACATCGGGCGGAGGGCGCGTGGATCTATCTCCAGACCGCGAGCAGATCATCGGCGCGTTCCCTTTTCCGTATGTGAATGCTGCGGCAGGGGTGAAGCAGGGCGGAGTCGGTGTGGTTCTGCTGGTCATCGACATTTCCGCGTCGAAAGCCATCGCAGCGGCCGCGACCAAGCGCGGGATGTTTTACAGCGGCATGGTCTTTTTTGCGCTGGGCACGCTGATGGCGCTCATCTTTCACCGGATGCTGACGTCGCGCGTCCAGCATCTGGTGAAGACCTCCCAGCAACTCGCAACGGGCGACCTCACCACTCGCGCTGCGTTGGCGGGCGGCGATGAGATCGCCGACCTTGGCCGCGCGTTCGACGACATGGCCACGCAGCTAGAGCATCGCGATGCCATGCTCGCGGCGACGGAACAGCGCTTCCGGCAGATTGCCGAAAACATCGAGGAGATATTTTGGTCCTACGACCTCCAGACGCATCGGATGCTCTTCATCACGCCCGCATTTGAGCGGATCCTCGGCGTCAAGATCGACCCCGCGTTGGGCGCGAATACACAGTGGATTGCCGCGATTCATCCCGAAGACAAAGAGCGTGTGGAGGCGGCGTTTGCCAACGAGCAAAACGGGCGCGAAGAGATTGAATACCGCATCGTCCGCCCCGATGGCACCGTGCGCTGGATGCGCGACCGATGCTTCATCATCCGTGGAAAAGGTGGCGAGGCAGAGCGCGTCGCGGGCATCGCCTCGGACATCACAGAGCACCGCTTGGCCGTGGAGGAAAAGGCGGCGTTCGATCGGAAAATCCAAGAGACCCAGCGGCTGGAAAGTCTCGGCGTACTCGCGGGCGGAATCGCGCACGATTTCAACAACCTGCTAACCGGCGTGCTCGGCTACGCCAGCCTCTCGAAGATGAGCCTCTCTGCCACAGACAAAGTGCAGACCTTCCTCACCGAGATCGAAAATACTGCCGTGCGCGCCGCCGATTTGTGCAAGCAGATGCTCGCCTACTCGGGCAAGGGACGCTTTGTCGTGCAGTTGCTCGATTTGAGCGCCCTCGTCCGCGAGACGACCCAACTCCTTCACCTCTCCATCGCGAAGAACGTCGTCCTCCGCTTCAACCTCAGCAAAGACCTGCCGCCCATCAAAGCCGACCCTACGCAACTTCGCCAAGTGGTGATGAACCTCGTCATCAATGCCAGCGAAGCACTTGGCGAAAAGAGCGGCACCATCTCCCTCACCACCGGGATCGTCCGTGTAGATGCCGAGTATCTCGACAGCACTGTGCTCTCCGAGCGACTCCCGGAGGCCGACTACATCTTCATCGAAGTCGCCGACAACGGGTCCGGCATGAGCGCAGAAACCAAGGCGCGGATTTTCGAGCCCTTCTTCACCACGAAATTCACTGGGCGCGGCCTCGGCCTCAGCGCCGTACTCGGCATCGTGCGCGGTCACCACGGCGCGATGAAGGTCTATTCCGAGCAGGGGAAAGGCACGATGTTCAAGCTCCTCTTCCCCATCGCCGAAGGCCACGCCGCGCCGCTCTCCGCCCCCGCCGAAGGTGAATCCGCATTTCGCGGCTCGGGGTTTATCCTCGTCGTGGACGATGAGGAGACCGTCCGCACCGTCAGCGCCCGTTTGCTGGAGGCGCTCGGCTTCTCGGTCATCCTCGCCCAAGACGGCGGCGAAGCCGTGGAGAAGTTCAAAGCCCGCCGCAGTGAAATCCGCGCCGTGCTGATGGACCTCACCATGCCCCACATGAACGGTGAAGAAGCATTCCGCCACCTCCGCGCCATAGACCCCGACGTGCGCGTCCTGCTCATGAGTGGATTTAGCGAACAGGAAGCCGTCAACCGCTTCACCGGCAAAGGACTCTCCGGCTTCATCGAAAAACCATTCCGCTCGGAATCCCTCCGAGCAAAACTGCTGAGCATCGGGTTGTAACAGCGTGCGCTTCTCCATCGTCACACCAAGTCTCCGGCAGCTCGATTGGCTTCGCCTTTGCGTCCGCTCGATCGAGGATCAGGCCGTGGAAAAGGAGCACTTCATCGAAGACGGCGGCACGGGCCCCGAGTTGGAGGAATGGGTGCGCGGCCAGGCCAAGGCGCAGCTTTTTGTGGAGCAAGACGGCGGCATCTACGACGCCCTCAACCGTGGCTTCGCGCGAGCCACCGGCGATGTGCTGGCGTGGCTCAACTGCGATGAGCAGTACCTCCCCGGCGCGCTCGCCGCAGTCGCCGCAGAGTTCGCAGCGCGGCCAGAGTTGGATGTCCTCCTCGCCGATAATCTCATCGTGGACGGCACTGGCAGCTACCTCGCGCACCGCTTCTCGCTCGTCCCCGAAGTCAGCCAATGCTGGTGGCGATTCCCCGTGTCGAGTTGCGCCCTCTTTTTCCGTCGCCGTGTCTGGCAGCCCTTCGACACGCAGTGGAAGTCCTCCGGCGACTGGTGGTGGTTCATGGCGATGCTCCAGCGCGGGGCGAAAGTGGGCGTCCTCCGCCGCTTCATCGCCACCTTCGGCGAGACGGGCGAGAACCTCGGTCTCTCCCCCATCACCGCCACCGAGCACGCCGCCATCGCCGCCGCCCGCCCTTGGTGGGTGAGAGCCCTAGCGCCCGCCATCCTCGTCCGGCACAAAGCCCGGATGCTCGCCTCTGGTGCCCATCGCGTAGAGCCTTTCGACTACCAAGTTTTCACCCGGACCAGCCCTAGCCGCCAGACGTTTCACGTAAAAAACCCCACCGCCAACTGGCGACGGTGAGCCTGCGCGCTGGCGATGTTGCCCCTCCAGCGTGGGCAAAAAAAGAGCCGGAGCCCTTGCGGACACCGGCTCTGAGATATGGATCGAAGAAAAACTACTCTGCCTTTTTAGCAGGCTTCGCGTCTTCTTTCTTCGCGGGTTTGGCATCGTCCTTCTTTTCTGCTTTTGGGCCGAACTTCGTGATCTTCACCACTTCATATTCGGTGCCGTCAGCATTCTTCTTGGTGCGGAGGCCACCGACGGTGTCGCCGACCTTGATGTCCTCGAACTTCGCGGCAGCGTCACCGTTTTTGATTTCGGTGGTCGCCGTAACGATGTTTTTCACGAGTTTGCCGTCCTTATTCTTCTGCGTGAACGATTTACCAGCAGCGTCGATCTCGTCGGCGCGGGCGTTCATTGGCAGTGGTTTGACGGCCTTCGCGTCAGCTGCTGGAGCAGCAGCTTTCGCGTCGTCTTTCTTTGCATCAGCAGCAGGAGCGGCGGGCGCTTCGGCAGGTTTAGCGGCTTCTTTTTTCTTCGCTTGTGCGAATGCGGAAGGCCCGACTGAGAGAGCGAGGCCGAGTGTGAGACTGAACAGGATTTGTTTCATGGGTTTGTTTGTTTGTTGTTTTGTGAGGCGAGCCAGCAGGCCCGAAGGGGATGCTTAACTCGCACTGATTGGCTTTAGTCCTCAGTGTTTAATGGGTCAAGAGCGAATCTTCACCTCGCATTTGGATCCGTGCGCCCTGCGCGAATCGCCGGTTGCAGGTTGGCATCGTCAGGGTTAGAGGTGCGGTGCATTTCTATGAAACCACTCAGATCCATCGCGGCTGCTCTTCTCGCCGCGACTTCACTCGTGCACTCGGAAGTGATCATTTCCGAGTTTGTCGCCGAGAACGATGGGCACCTGCTCGATGTGGATGGCGAGAGCTCCGACTGGATCGAGCTTCATAATAATGGCGGCGCGGCGGTGAATCTCGCGGGCTGGTTTCTCACCGACGACAATCAGCAGCCGTTCCTGTGGCCGCTGCCAAATATGACGCTCAATGCGGGCGAGCGGCGGGTGATTTTTGCCTCAGGAAAAGATCGGCAGAATCCTGCGGCGGAGCTGCACACGAACTTCTCGCTCGCGAATAATGCGGGCGGGTTTCTCGCGCTGCGAAAGCCGGATGGTTCGTTCCCATCGCTCTTCGCGTCGTATCCCGCGCAGCGTGCGGACATCAGCTTCGGCGAGGGGACGGTGGTGGATGGGCAGGACTTGGTCGCCTCGACATCGACGGCGAAGTTTTTCGTGCCGGCAAATGGAACGCTGGGCACGACTTGGACGGCGCAGGCTTTTGCCGATGGGAGCTGGACGGCTGCGACGGCACGCATCGGGTATCAGGTAAATGGTACGGGCTCTGGGCTGCCGATCGCGTATTGGACATTCGACGACACGACGGCGAACACCATCGCGACGGGGCCGGTGGCGACGCTGAATGGTGCGACTTACAACACATCGTTCCCCGGTGCGATCGGCGAAGGGAAGTCGCTGCAATTCACTCGGGCGTCGAATACGTTTGTCTCGGCGGACCTTGATGTCTCGGAGACCGCATACGCGTGCTCGTTCTGGTTCCGGACGACGCAGGCGACGACGGGTCTTTTTGCGGTGGTGGATAGCGACTTGGGCGTGGGCGGGCACGACCGGCACGTGTATCTCACGGGTGGAAACATCGGCGTTCGAACGTGGAATACCGAAATCATCGCTTCGACGGGAAAGAACTACGCGGACAACCAATGGCACCATGTGGTTCACACGTTCGGCACGTCGATCAGCGGGCAGCGCATCTATGTGGATGGCCTGCAAGTGGCGTCGGGGACGAAGGCTTTTTCGGACTTCAACTGGCAGCAGAAAATCAACATTGGATTCTCCAACGATGTCGGGGCCTCCCAGTACCACGAAGGTCAAATCGACGACGTCTCTTTGTGGAACGAGACGCTGAGCGCAGCGGCCATCGCGACGCTCGCGAGCGGCACAGCACCGGACACGCTGGCTGGGTTCACGCCGTTCATCACGACGAACACGCAGACGGCCATGCGGAATGTGAATGCCTCGGCGTATTTGCGCGTGCCGTTTACGGTGAATCGCGTGACGCCGTTCAACTCAGCGACGCTCAAGGTTCGCTACGACGATGGTTTCGTGGCCTACATCGATGGTGTGGAAGTCGCGCGACGCAATGCCCCCGCGTCGCCGACTTGGAACTCCGCAGCGGCGAGTGACCGCTCGATGGGCGACGCGCAGGTGCTGGAGAATATCGACATCACGGCCAACGTCGGGCTGCTCGCAAACGGCAGCCACGTCCTTGCCATTCATGCGCTCAACGACAGCGCGGGCAGCACGGAATTTCTGCTCAATGCCGAACTGACTGCGGCGACGCTTTCATACGGTACGGCGATTTACATGGACCCGCCAACGCCCGGCACGGCGAACAACACGGGCTTCCTCGGCTTTGTGGCGGACACGAATTTCCTGCCAAAACGGGGGCTGTACAGCGCGCCGCAAAACGTGGCGCTTTCGTCTGCAACGCTCGGCGCAACCATCGCCTACACGACGGACGGGAGCGACCCGTCGCCCACGAACGGCACACAAGTCCCCGCTCCCAATGCCACGACGGCTCCGTCGGTGACGATCCCGGTTTCCAGCACGAGCTACATCCGCGCGGTCGCGTATAAAACCGGCTCGGGCCTGCGCTCCACGAACGTGGATTCGCACACGTATATTTTTCCAACGCAAGTGCTCACACAGCCTGCGCTGCCCGCCGGATATCCGGCGACTTGGAGTGGCGGCCGCACGGGTGACTACGCGATGGACCCGAACGTGGTGAACACGACCCTCCCAAATTACAGCGTGATGGACGGGCTCTTGTCGCTCCCGACCATCAGCGTGACAGCGCCGATTGCGTCGCTTTTCTCCACCACGGCACCGGCGGGTATCTACTGGGATACGGAGCAGCGCGGCATCGGCGGTGAGCGGAAGGTGAGCATCGAGTGGATCAATCCCGACGGCTCGCCCGGCTGGCACGCGCAGGGCGGCATGCGTCCGCACGGAAACTCCAGCCGCGGGCACGGCTTCACGCCGAAGCATCCGCTGCGGCTGAATTTCCGGAGCGACTACGGCTATCCGCGGCTAAAGGAGGACGTTTTCAATGGCGGAGTGAAGTCGTTCGACCAGCTCCTCTTGCGCGGATGCTCGACGGACTCGATGCCGGTCGTGGATGGCAACGTGGAGGACGGCGAGGAGCGGTGGAACAACGACAAGGCGACTTACATGCGCGACCAGTACATGCGCGATTTGCTGAATGATCTCGGGCATCCAAACTGCCGCGGCGTTTATGCGCAGCTCTATCTCAACGGCCTCTACTGGGGCCTCTACAATCTCGCGGAGCGGCCCAATGCGGCGTGGTTTTCGAGCACGTTTGGCGGCGAGGAAGCGGAGTGGGATGTGCTCAAGGATTTCCAGGAAGTGAACGACGGCGACGGCGCTGCGTGGAATGCCATGGTGGCTATCGTGAACGATACCGCGATCAGCCACGAAGTCCGCTGCCAGAAGCTGCTCGGCAACAATCCCGACGGAACGCGCAATCTCGCTTTCCCAATCTATATCCACTGGCCGTCGTTCCGCGACTACATGATCGCCCACATCGCCGCAGGCGCGGAAGACTGGCCGGACCACAACTATTGGGTCGGGCGGCGGCGCGGCGACCTGAGCGAAGGCTTCCGTTTCGTCGCGTGGGATCAGGAAATTTCGAACGACTCGCTCACGCGGACCAGCGGTCGCGGAAGTGCGCTGCCGTTTGCGTTCATCGGCGATACAGGCGACGCGGGCTTCACGTTTGGCCCTGCGAAAATCTACGATAAGTTCCGCCGCGCCGAGCCGTTCAAGTCGCAGTTCCGCGAGCGTATTCACGAGTTGCTGATGAATAACGGTCCGCTTTCGCCGACTGGCCAGAAAGCGCGATGGGCTCTGCTGCAAACGCGCATCGACAAGGCGATGGTCTCCGAGAGCGCGCGATGGGGCGATGCGGCCGGACAGGGCATCAAGAAGCGCGAGACGACGTGGCTCACCAACATGAACTACATGAACGCAGCGGGCACGGGATACTGGGACGCGATTCTTCCAATCGACGTCGCGCGGTTCCGAAGCGTGCAGCTTTATCCGAGCATCGACCAGCCGACGTTCAGCCTCAACGGCGGCACGGTGCCGACGGGCTATCAGCTCTACCTCTCGCATGGAGAACCGGTGATTTACTACACGCTCGATGGCAGTGACCCGATGAGTGCGACCGGAGCGCCGGCGGCTGGCGCTCAGCTGTACAATGGCGGACTGACGACCGAGTTCCCCATCGCGAACAACTCAACATGGAAGTATCTCGTGGCTCCGTCCGCGCCCTCTACGTGGAAAAATTCGACCTTCATCGATACGTCCTGGGCGTCCGGTGCGGGGCAGCTCGGCTACGGCGATGGCGACGAGAGCACGGTGATCGGCTTTGGCGGCAACACGGCAAGCCGCAACATCACGACGTATTTCCGAAAGGCGTTCACGATCACGAACAAAGCGACCATCCAGACGGCGAAGGTATTTATCCTGCGCGATGATGGCTGTGTCGTTTATCTGAACGGCACCGAAATCGGTCGGAGCAACATGCCCACCACGCCGATTACCAATCTTACACTCGCGTTGAGCGACATCACTGGAACCGGCGAGAGCACGCTCTACAACGAGATCGTGATCAATGTCGCGAGTTTGCTTGAGGGGAACAACGTGCTCGCCGTCGAGGTCCACAAATCCTCCGCGAGCGAGGACGACCTGAGTTTCGATGCGCGCATTGAGGTTTATAAGTCGAGCGCCGCCGCGGGAATCGCCCTCAACGCATCCGGCTCAGTGCGGACGCGTGCGCGCACATCGGCGCTGGAGTGGAGTGGTATGAACAGCGCGTATTTTACCGTCGGCTCGCAACCGCCGAGCGCAGCGAATGTGGTCGTCAGCGAAATCCATTACAACCCCGCGCCGCCAGTGCGGACCGTGGAAACTGCGGTGAGCACAAACCCGGACATGTTTGAATTCATCGAGCTGATGAATGTCGGGACCACGACGGTCGATTTCACCGGCGCCAATTTCACCGCCGGTATCGTGTTTGAATTCCCCATCGGCTACACACTCGCGCCGGGCGCTCGCTGCGTGATCGTGCGGAGCGTTGCGGCATTTGAAGCCCGCTACGGTACAGGCCGCGCGGTCGCGGGAGTCTTCGGGTTGAGCGAAGGCAGCCAGACCGGACTGAGCAATGGCGGCGAACTCGTGACGCTCGCGCTAACGGCGAACAACATCACGGCGACTTTATTCAGCGTCACGTACGACGACCTTGCGCCGTGGCCCGTGGCGGCGGATGGAAACGGCCCGTCGCTCGTGCTCAAATTGCCTGCACCAAATATCGACCACAACCTCGCCGCGAACTGGACGACGAGCGCAGACATCGGCGGAAGCCCCGCGCAAACCGCCGCGCAAATGACCTTCGGGCAGTGGCGCAACGGCTACAACGACACCCTCGCCGCCAATGGAGACGACGATGGCGACGGCATCTCAAACGCACTCGAATACGCGCTTTCGCTGAACCCGCTTGTGCGCAACAACGCCGCACTCCCAACTGGCCAACTCATCGCGGACGGCGGCCAGACGTATCTCGCCATCACGTTCCGCCACCGCCCGGCGGCGGACCTCGCGACCGTCGTCGAAACCAGCGACGATCTCAGTGCTTGGGGTAGTTCGCCGAGCGTCGTCATGGTGAGCAGCACGGATAATCTGGATGGCACATTGACGCAGACTTGGCGAAGTGTGTCGCCTTATAGCGCAGGCAAGCAGTTCCTTCGCATCAAGGGGACGGTCAACCCGTGAAGATTCTTTCGGCCCCGCTCGCCTAGCGCTTTGCGTGCTTGCCGCGAGGCCTGCACACGGCCAGCGTGCGCGCTCATGTCGCTCGCAAAACTCAAAACGGCAGCGCAGCTCTCCGCTATTCGCGAGCAGCTTGGCGCAACTGGAAAGGCTCTCGTTTTCACCAACGGCTGCTTCGACCTGCTCCACGTCGGCCACGTCCGCTACTTGCGCGAAGCGCGGGCGCTTGGGGATGCGCTGGTGGTGGCGGTGAATGGCGATGCCAGCGTGCGTGCGCTGAAGGGGCCGACGCGGCCCATCAACAGCGAAGACGACCGCGCGGAGGTGTTGGCTGCGTTAGAGTGTGTGGATTTTGTCGTCATCTTTCACACGGAAAGGGTGACTGAGGTCGTCCGGACGATTCGCCCGCACATTTATGCAAAAGGAGGGGACTACACCGTCGCCAGCCTCGACCCCGGCGAACGCAGCGCGCTGGAGGAGGCGGGCGCAGCCATCCGCATCCTGCCGCTCGTGCCGGGGAAAAGCACGACGGCCACGCTGGCGAAAGCGGCGACGTAATCAGGCCGCAGCCTTGTCTCTGCCCTTGTGGTGAAGCCACGCGTTGCGCGCGGACATGAGGACGGAGACGATGGTGGGGATGAGGAGGGGCATTTTCCAGATGTGGATGGCGTAAAACATCCGCACCGTCCCGCCGGCAAGGCTGAGGTACCAGAAGTAGCCGGGGACGGTGATCGTGCCTTTTTTCTCCGAGGCGATCCACTGCATGAGGAAGCGGGAGGAAAAGAGAATCTCGCCCGCGTAGCCAAACGTCTCCCAGCTCCACGCGTCGTGCCAGAGCTGGCGGGCGACGCACACGGCGAAGAAGATGGGGACGAGGTAGGGCGCGATTTTCCAGAAGGGTGCGCGCGGCTTGCCCTGGTGCAGCGCGAGCTCGAGATTCCCCGTCGCGACGACGAGCGAGACGATGGCCCCGACGATGAGCGGCTCGCGCCAAAGGTGGATGCAGTAGGGCAAATTCAGCAGTGCGCCGACGAGGCTAAAGCGCCAGAACGAGACGGGCATGACGACGCGCTTTGCCTTCTCCGATTTCCACCACTGGAGCGCAAAGCGCGCGAAGAAAAGCGCTGTGGCGGACCACCCGAGCAGCGACCACCCGATCGAGTCCTCACGGAGCCAATCTACGAAACTGCTGAGCGTGGTTGCGAAAACGAACATCCGTTTCCTATCCCAGCCCAGCCGCGCTCCGGCAAGCAGCATCGCGCATACGTTCCCCGATCTTGCCGGGGCGATGAGCCGCGCCTATACGAACCGCGCCATGCACTTCTCAAAACTCTTCCTTCTCGCTCTCCCCGTCGCCGCGACTGCTGCCGACTGGCCGCAATGGCGAGGGCCAGCGCTCGATGGGCGCAGCACAGAGACGACGTTCCCGACGAAGTGGAGCCAGACGGAAAACGTCCTCTGGCGCACGGAGCTGCCGGGCGAAGGGCACGCTTCCGTCGTCGTGCAAAAGGGGAGGCTCTTCACGGTCGCCGCCATCGCCGAGAAGAACGAGCGGGTGCTCATCTGTATGGACCGCACCACCGGGAAAATCCTCTGGCAGCAAGTCGTGCTCGCGTCGCCCTTCGAGCGGCTGCACCGCGAGAATAGCCGCGCCAGCAGCACTCCCGCGTGCGATGGCGAGCGGGTGTTTTGCACGTTCCTCGATGGCGATAAGGCAGTCGTGGCGGCGTATGATTTCGACGGGAAGAAGCGGTGGGAAAAGCGGCCCGGCGTCTTCAGCAGCGTGCATGGCTTTTGCGCCACACCGGTCCTTTTCAAAGACAAGGTGATCGTGAATTGCGACCACGATGGCGATGGCTACATCGTCGCCCTGGCGCGGGACGACGGGCGTGAACTTTGGCGCATCGAACGGCCCAATAAGACGCGGAGCTACTGCGCGCCGCTCATCCGCGAGACGGCGGGGCGCACGCAGATGCTGCTCTCGGGCAGCAAGTGCTTCACGAGCTACAACCCCGATACCGGCAAGCTGCTGTGGAACTACGACGGGCCGACGGAGCAGTTCGTGGCGTCGCCGGTTTATAGCGAAAAGACGGCGCACTTTTACCTCACGGCGGGATTCCCCACGTACCACACGCTGGCGATCCCGGCGTCCGTCAACGGGCAGGTGCAAGAGGGGCAACTCGCGTGGCACCACAAGCAAAAGAAAGGCGCGGCGTATGTGCCATCGCCCATCATCGAAGGCGACTGGCTATTACTGAACGACGACCTCGGCTTCGCCCACGCGTTCGACGCGAAGACGGGCAACATCGTGTGGAACGAGCGATTTGGCCGCACGCACGCTTCGCTCGTGAGCGCGGGAGGGCTCGTCTATTTTCTCAACGACGACGGCATCTGCCGCGTGGTGAAGCCAGCGGAGAACTTCGCCGTCGTGGCGACGAGTGAACTCGGCGAACCCACCTACGCCTCGCCTGCGCTGAGCGACGGAAAGATTTTCCTGCGCAGCAGCAAGGCGGTTTATTGCATCGGGAAGTGACCCGATTACTCAGGGGCGGGCGAGGGTGAAGTTGTCGAATTGGGCGGGGACGGTGGTGGCGATGGTGTCGAAGGTCCCGGCGCTGAGTTCGATGCGGAGGGCGGTGATGGGGAAGGTGATGGCGTCGTTGCGGTGGCTCGTCCAAGTCGTGCGGTTGGCGCTGGTCTCGAAGTGGAGGCGGTTCGTGGTGGCGTCGTGCCGGATTCTCCACCAGCGGTGGGTTGTGGCGCTGTAGGGGATGCCAGAAACGGTGCGGTTTCCAGCCGTGCAGCGGTCGAAATAGAGGACGCCGTCTTCTACGACGATGAAGGCGAAGTTTTGAGAATCCTTGGCTACGGCGAGGATGGTGTCGGCGCTGTTTGTGGAGGCTTGCGGGACTTCTACGGCGGCGGCGAGGCCGGTGAAATTGAAGGCGGCTGCGGTGAGGTAGCCTGCGTAGTGGTCGCCTGCGATGCCGGTGCGGGGGGTGATTTGGAGGCGGCCTGCGGCGGTCTCGGCGACGGGGAGTGTGGGGTCGTAGCCAGCGGCTCCGAGGTATTGGCCGATGAGGGAGCCGGGGGTCCATTTTGTGGCGTCGCGGATGGCGTCGTTAAAGTCGTCGCTGAGGAGTGACGCGACGGGCGCGGTGACGGTGACGGTGCTGCTGGCGGTTGCAGTCGCGCCGGAGTTGTCGGTGACGGTGAGGGCGATGGTGAAAGTGCCCGCCGCCGCGTAAGTGACGGTGGGGCGGGAGCCGGTGGCGGTGGTGCCGTTGCCCAAAGTCCATGCGTAGGTGGCGATGGTGCCGTCGGGGTCCGTGGAGCGTGTGGCGTCGAGCGCGAAGGCTTGGCCGGTGGTGGCGGAGTAGGGGCCGCCGGTGTTTGCGGTGGGCGGTTGGTTGACTGCGGGCGCGGTGACGGTGACGGTGCTGCTGGCGCTGGCCGTTGCGCCGGAGTTGTCGGTGACGGTGAGGGCGATGGCGAAAGTGCCCGCCGCCGCGTAAGTGACGGTGGGGCGGGAGCCGGTGGCGGTGGCGCCATTGCCCAAAGTCCATGCGTAAGTGGCGATGGTGCCGTCGGGGTCCGTGGAGCGTGTGGCGTCGAGCGTGAAGGCTTGGCCAGTGGTGGCGGAGTAGGGGCCGCCGGTGTTTGCGGTGGGCGGTAAATTGACTGCGGGGGCGGTGATGGTGACGGCGGCAGTGGCGCTGGCGCTGGCTCCTTCGTTGTCGGTAACGGTCAGCGTAGCCGTGTAGTTTCCAGCGGCGGCGTAGGCGTGGCTGGGCGTGGGGCCGGTGCCGGAGGTAGCGTCGCCGAAGTTCCAAGCGTAGCTTGCGATGGTGCCGTCTGGGTCGCCAGAGGCGGAGGCGTTGAAGGCGATGGGCACGCCGCGCAATGCTGTGTAAGGGCCGCCAGCGACGGGGACGGGCGGTTGATTTTCTACGTGAGGAAGTGTGGTGAGGCGTCCGAAGCGGAAGTTGTCAAAAGAGGCGGTGCCGGGGTTTGCGATGCTCGCGCCGGTGCCGCCGGTCAGCTCGGGATAGACTGCGGAGACGATAAAGCGCGGATGGTCTGCGCGCTGGATGGTCCAAGTGATGCCGTTCGGGCTCGTCTCAAAGCAGATTTGCTCGTCGTGCTCATCCCCGTGCTCTTCGCTGCCGTGCCGGATGCGCCAGAAGCGGTGAAGCGTGGGGCTGTAAGGAATGGCGGTGATGTCGCGTACATACTGCGCGCAGTGGTCGAGGTAGAGGACGCCGTCTTCGACGACCATCATGAGGAAATTGGCGGGGTCTTTGCAGATGGCGAAAATGGTGTCTGCGCCGTTGGTGGCGGTCTGCGTGACTTCGACGGAGAGGAAGAGATTGTCCAGATTCCACGGGAGCGCGGAGATGTAGCCGTTGTAGTGGTCGCCGCCTTGGTTCGCGCGCGGGGTGATGACGACGCGTCCGCCGGTTTCGCTGACGGGAACAGCGAGGTCTTGCCCGGCTGGGGAGACGAATTGACCGAGGAGCGTGCCGGTTTTCCACTTCGCGGCGTCGCGAGTGTTGTCGTCGAAGTTGTCGGTAAATTGGTCCACGACGGGAAAGAGGCGCGACATGGGGATGATTTGCTCGGGCTGGCTGGGGCTGCTCCAAAGCAGGGCGACGCTCGCATTTCCCGTGGCCTCGAAATACTCAAGGCGGATGGAGACGCGGACGCCTGCGCGGAGTTGCAGGGCGGTGCTGAAAGTACCCGCTGGCGGCTGGCCGGTGATGGGGTCCCATTGGTAAATGATAAGGTCGCTATTTACCCAGAGCCGCGCGCCGTTGTCGGAGATGACTTTGAAGGTGTAGGTCTCGTTGAACTGCGGGAGAATCTCGCCGCTCCAGCGGACGGAAAAATTGTCCGCCGCGATGCGTGGGTCGGGGGAGCCAGCGCCCCAGTTTTGGTTCACTGTGGCGTCAATGCGGTCAAAGACGGGCGTCTCCAGATCGCGCCCGTTGAAGTAGTTCGCATGAAGGCCCGAGCCGTTGGCGGCGGGGGTGACGGTCCACGGGAGCGTGACGCTTGTGGAGAGGCGGGAATCGCTCGCGGTGATGGTCGCGCTGAAGGTCCCCGCTGTGGAATACGTGCCGGAAATCAGCCCCGTGGTCGCATTCATAGAAAGGCCCGCTGGGAGCCCCGTGGCGGTGTAGGAAAGTGCGTCGCCGTTGGCATCGGCGGCGTTGATGTGGAGCGAGGCATTTTCGCCGACGACGCCCACTTGCGCTGCGGGCGGGAACACCTCCGGGGCGACGTTGGCGATGGCGGGGAAGAGTCGGTTTTTCGGGATGATTTGCTTCGGCAGGCTCGCACTTTGCCAAGAGAGTTTCACGGAGGCAGCGCCCGTGGAGTCGAAGTATTCCAGCACGATGGGGACTTCTTGGTTGGCCGTCAGCGCGATGGTGCCGGTCGCGGTGGCGCTGCCGGTGGTCCAGCGGTTGATGATTTGTTGGCCGTTCACGGACAAGCGCACGCCGTCGTCGGAGGTCACGCTGAACGTGTAAGTCTGCGAATAGCCCGGCACCACTTTGCCGCTCCAGCGGACGGAGAAAGCGTCCGCATTTACCCCAGTCGCGGGCGAGCCAGCCCAGGTGAAATTGACCGTCGCATCCGTGCGGCTGAGGACGGGCGTCTGGAAGTTCGTGCCGTTAAAATAATCGCCGCGCAGCCCCGTGCCGGTGAGCGGAATCGTCGTCGCCCAAGTGAACGATGCGCTCGTGGAAAGCAGCCCGTCGGAAACAATGACGCTGGCATTGTAGCTCGGTGCCGCCGTGAGGCTCACCGTGCCTGAGATGAAGCCCGTCGTTGCATCAATAGACAGCCCATCCGGCAACCCTGTGGCGGAATAGGTGAGCGGATTATTGTCCGCATCGAACGCGGAGACGCTGAGATTTACATCGCTGCCACGCGGAGTGCTGCGGTTGCCGGGGCTCGTGATGACGGGCGAGCGATTTGGCAAAAGCGGACGCGGATTCGTGAAGTTGATCAAAATCCGCGTCGCATTGTTTGTCTCATCGGATTCCAAGAGGTGGTTGTCCGGGTCCGCGATAATCTCCAGCCAATACGTCCCGCTCGGAACACCCGAGGCATCAATGAATTGGCCCGGAAGACTCGCATGATAAATATCCGCGTAGCCCACACTAAGCCCTTGCAGCGTGCCGCACCCATCGCCACCACGGCCATTGCGAATCGGCGCGGCGGCGTAGAGATTTGGCCAATACTCCGTGAGATTCAGGATGCAAAAACTCGTCTTTCCACCCGAAGCGATGATGGTGCCCACGCCGTTGCCAGTCGTCACTCGGCGGAGATTGTAAGTGGCGAATCCCTCGAAGTGAATGTGCCCGTGCGCCGAGTGATACTCGAAATGCCCGGCGAGCCGATCCCTCACCGTGCCGTTCAGATTATAGATGCGTTGGTGGACGGCTTGGCTGAGCGAATCCTCATCCACATCGCCGCCCCAAATCTCCAGCGGACCCGCCCCGCGATTCCCGATGGTGCTGTTCAGCCGCAGAAGTGTGCGCCCTGGGTTGGAAGTCGTATCTATCGTCCAGCCATACAGATATTCCTCAGCCTGATCCGCGATGGGCACAAGGTCGGGCAGGACTTCCTGCGCCCGTAAAAATGGCGTGCAGACGAGGGAAAAACAAAGGAACAAAAAGGCGAGGCTGGTTTTCATGTGGTTATACCATATTTCTAAATTAACGTGACACATTGGTTCTGAGCGAAGCGTTTAGTTGAACCTGTAACCACGAGCGACCGATGAGGCGCAAAACGCTCGCGGGGCCATCCCAAAACCTGCGCAAGGGTGCCTTCATTGCTGCGCGGAGT
>CAMDQC010000097.1 GCA_945905735.1 Prosthecobacter debontii
GTGCAGCAGCGGCAGAAGACGGACTCAAAGGGGAAATCACACGAGTCGAAGACGCAGATGCGATCGCTGGAGATTTCGCTTCAGAATCTGTCGCGGTTAAATTGCGACACTCTCGTGGTGAAGTATTGGTTTTTTGCAAAAGGGATTAAGGACGGAGACACGGATATTTTCAAACATGGCGAGCGCAAGACTTCGGTGGCTGCGGGGAAAATGGAAGTCGTAGAGAGCGAGTCGGTGAATTCCTCTTACACCGAAGATCATGTTGAGATTGAGAAGAGTAAAGGGGGTAAGGGCGGAAAGAATTCGACGCCCAAGGTGAAGAAGGTCGAGGGTTCAGGGGACCGTATTGTCGGTTATGGCGTGCGGGTGATGGATGGGGAAAAGGTGCTGGCCGAGGTTTTCAGCCCACAGGGCCTGAAGGAAAAGGTGAAGTAATCGCCGCGCTATTTCTTCACCGGCGCAGTGGATTCGCGCTTGATGAGTGTGACCGGGCGAATCGTGCGCTGGGGTGTGGCGGGAATCCCTTCGCGGACTTGACGATCGGCCTCAGCAGCAGCGGTAGTTGCCAGATCGACCACGGATGAAACCACCGTGGTAATCCCGATGGGGCTCGCTAAAGGCTCAGCGTGGTCGGATAGCGAGATGATACTGAGATTCCCTGGAACGGAAATGCCCCGTAGGAGTGCGCCCGCAGCGATTCCGCATGCAGCCGCTTCGCTGAGGCACAGCAACGCGGACGGCTGACGGGAACCGAGAGATTGGACGGCAGAGCATCCGGCCTCAAAAGTCAGGTCGCCCTGAAAGATGTCCTGCGGAGAAATGAGGATGCCATTCTCTTGAGCAGCGATACCGATCGCGCGATTGAGCTCCGCGAGTCGGGGATCGAGGCTACCAAAAGGACCGCTGACGATGCCGATATTCTTGTGCCCGAGCTCGGCGAGATGGCTGAGTGCGAGTTTGGCAGCGGCGGTGTAGTCGGGGAGGACGCTGGAGGTACCGGGGGCATGGGACTCGTGCCCGACGACGACGACGGGGTAGCCGCGACGCAGGGTGATGCGGCAGAGCGATGCGTTTGTCGTCCCGACGCAGATGAATTTCGACGCCGTGCCGTTGCGAATGGCAGTGGGGAGGCTGGGGTCTTCCGGCCCGTATTCTTGCCCTTCGGCGAAAAGTGCGACGACGATCCCGTGATGGTCGTTGGAACTGAGGAGCGCGCTGGCGACGCGCGCTGCGAAAGGATTGGAGAGGCCGCCGGGGAGTTTGTCGGAGACGAGGAGGCAGGTGTCCCCGGTTTCTGGATACATGCGGACTTCCGCCCGGAGGTCGTTCGGCACATAGCCGAGGTCACGGCAAACCTTGAAGACCCGATCGCGAGTTTTGTCGCTCACCCGAATTCCGTAGTCGCGATCATTGAGCAGGGAAGAGATGGCGCCTTGTGAGACGCCTGCCAATTTCGCAATTGTGGCCATAGTAATCGGTTTGGTCGGGCCGCCAGTTAGTTTGGCAGCTCGATTTACTCCCGGCATTCCACTTGATCCGAAGGATTCTCCTTCCGAGGGCTGGTTCATAGTCCATAGGCGTGAAGGATTTACGCGCAACCCTCAAGCAAAAAGCCTCGTCAGCCGCGAGAAATATGGCGGATGGAAGGGATTGGGCACCTTATTTCTGAACTTCGGCCTTTGGTTCGGGCAGGAAATAGCCCAGCACGAGCGCCAACACGGCGATGCCCACGGCGACGTAGCCAACGGCTTGGGCGATGTGTATGGGCTTTTCATCGGCAATATCGGGCAGTCGTATGACGTGCAACGCAGCACCGACCTCATCGCTTGGCCCCTCTTCAAATCGGTGCTTCCCTCGCCGGATGGCACCATCCCGCTACTCGACCCTGCTCCTCCGACGGATAAAGCATTTTATCGGATCGAAGAGACGCCGTAGATTTTTGCCCGCGAGCCGTAAAAACGCTTTGCGAAATACTACGTTTACGTAATAACCGCCGAACTTTACGACATGAATACCAACTCACCCGTCGGCCTCACCCGCACACAGTGGCTCATCTGCACCATCGCTGCCATCGGCTTTGCCTTTGATATCTATGAGTTGCTCATGCTCCCGCTCATCATCAAACCAGCGCTCTTCACGCTTTCCAGACCGCTCGTCGAGGCGCTCATCGCCAGCGGCACCGACAAAGCCGCCGCCGAGGCACTATGGGCTCCAGGCGGCGCAATGTATATCCAATGGGCACGCACGCTTTTCTTCGTTCCGGCACTGGCTGGCGGCGTCTTCGGGCTTCTCGGAGGGTATCTCACGGACTTGCTGGGACGCCGTCGTGTGCTGACTTTCAGCATCCTGCTCTATGCGTTTGCAGCGTGCGCGGCAGGATACTCCAATTCGCTCGGTCAGCTCCTCATTTTTCGATGCCTCGTGTTTATCGGTGTATGTGTGGAGTTTGTCGCTGCGGTCGCCTGGCTGGCTGAGATATTTACTGACGCTCGTCAGCGCGAAAAAGTGCTCGGCTACACACAGGCATTTTCATCATTTGGCGGACTCCTCGTCGCCGCCGCAAACATCCTCGCCGCAAAGTGGGCGCTGTCGCTTCCGGCGATTTATGGCGGCCACGAAGCGTGGCGCTACACGCTCATTTCCGGGGTCCTTCCTGCCCTTCCACTCATCCTCATCCGGCCATTCCTTCCCGAGTCGCCTGCGTGGGAGAAGAAACGCAGCGAGGGCACGCTCAAGCGCCCGAGCATCGCGGCACTCTTCAGCCCCGAGCTTCGCAAAACCACCATCCTCACCACGCTCGTATTTGCCGCGAGCTACGGCATCGCATTTGGAGCCATCCAGCAGCTCCCGCAAATCATCGGCGCACAACGCCTCAACACCCCATCCGAAGCCGGCCACGCAGCGATTCTCGCCGAAGCGAAAGCCAAGGGAAAAGAAGCGATGGTAGCTGCCAAAGCAGCGGGAGACCCCGAGCCGGTCGCCCAGCGCAAAATGCGGCAGGCTGCCGGAAACGCGAGCGACGAACTCGTTGCCGGCGTCACTTTCTGGCAGGAAATCGGCGGGCTTCTCGGCAGATTCCTTCTCGCAGTTCTGGCAGTGAAAATCGTCAGCCGCCGAACGCTTTTCCGCGTATTTCAGATTCCCGCGCTCATATACGTTCCCCTGCTCTTCTGGTGGATCTCCGGTTCGCTCGGCGCCGCCGACAGCCTCGGCATGATCAAAGCGGGCATTTTCGTCGCGGGAGTGCTCACCGTAGCCCAATTCAGCTTCTGGGGGAATTACATTCCTCTGGTGTTCCCGGTGCATCTCCGTGGAACTGGCGAGAGTTTCGCAGCCAACATTGGCGGACGGGTTCTCGGCACCGCTGCGGCATGGATTACGATTTCGCTATCGGCATCGACTCCGCCGGACCCATCGCGCATCGCCATCGTAGGTGCCTGTGTCGCAGGGGCCTACGCATTGGTCGGCGCACTCTTGACCCGCTACTTGCCCGAGCCTCCACCGGACGGTGAAAAATAAGCGTTCTATCTCGCTGGCTCAAAGCCCGATCAGACACTGTCACGCCACCAATCCAGCTCTATTGCGAGCCTTGGCGGCTACATGAGCCGTGCGGGGATGGAGAACTCCAGCCGCCCACATCCGCCTTTTAGCTCTGGCAAATCGATGGAAAGGAGCGTCGCTTTTCGCACATGGATGCAGCCGTAGTGGGTCGAGCCAAGCAGAAATCCCGCGAAGCCACTCAGATCAGGCTCGTGCCCCACGAGCATCACAGAAGGCGCGGATTTATACTCATCGAGTCGCTCTAGGATGCCCGTCGGCGTGGCTCCGCAGGCCAGCCAGCGGACGGCGACCAGTTCGGATTTTAGATGCCCAGCGACCTCATTAGCCGTCTGGTGCGCGCGGCGCAGAGGGCTGGTGAGGACATAGCGTGGACGTATCTCGTGCGCGTCGCAGTAGCGGGCGACACGGCTCGCCTGCATCATTCCTTTTTCGGAGAGGAACCGCTGGTCGTCGCTCGGGGCGACTGTGTCAGCATCGGCATGGCGGAGCAGGTAGAGTTGCATAACGCTACATCATCACCATGCCGCCATCCACCGAGAGCGTCTGCCCAGTGATATACTTTGCCTCACCGCTGGCGAGAAATGCGACGGCTGCCGCGATGTCCTCGCCGTCTCCAAATCGGCCCACGGGAATCTGTTTTATGACTTCCTCTTTGATCTTCTCCGGCAGCACATCCGTCATATCCGTGGCGATGAATCCTGGCGCGACGGAGTTCGCAGTGATGCCACGGGAAGCGAGTTCGCGGGCGATGACTTTGGTGAAAGAGATGAGCCCCGCTTTGCTGGCGGCGTAGTTGGCCTGCCCGGCGTTCCCCATGAGCCCGGAGACGCTGGCGATATTGATGATGCGGCCACTGCGCTGCTTCATCATCGGGCGGACGACGCCTTGGTAGAAATTGAACGCGCCCTTGAGATTCGTCGCGATGACGGTGTCCCAATCCTCCGGCGACATCCGCATGGAGAGGCCGTCTTTCGTCACTCCTGCATTGTTCACCAGCACATCCACGCGGGTAAAGTCTTCGAGGATTTGGCCGCAGAGCTTCTGCACTGCCGCGTGGTCTGCAACGTCCACTGCGTAAGGTTTCGCGAGGCCGAGGTGCTTGGCGTTAATCTCCTCGGCGACGGCGACGCTATTCTTTTCCGTCCGCGATACGATGGCGATGCGTGCGCCTTCATTGGCGAGGCGGAGGGCGATGGCACGCCCGATTCCTCGGCCCGCTCCGGTGACAATGGCTACTTGGTTTGCAAATCTCATGGGGCACCTTTCTTCCCCGAACCGTGCGTCTTGTCGAGCCTTCCCGCCGCTAAATAGCCCGTCGCGCAAAAATATGGCGCTTGCCTGAATTGAAGGCTGACTCGACCGCGGCAGATCGTTCATATCGCGCAATGCCACTTATTCATCACTCGCAGCCGACATGTGCGGAATAGCAGGGTTTGCGGGGCTCGGGGACCGCGAGACACTTGAGCGGATGACCGCGCGCATCGCCCATCGCGGGCCGGATGATGCGGGGCATTGGCACGAGGAAAGTACGGGCGTCTTCCTCGGCTTCCGGCGGCTGAGTATCGTGGACCTGAGCACTGGCGCGCAGCCGATGTGGACACGCGGTTGCGCGAAGTGCGGCCAGCTCGGCATCGTCTTCAACGGCGAAATCTACAACCACGCCGAACTCCGCGCGGAGCTGACTGCGCTCGGCCACAGCTTCCACACCGACCACAGCGACACGGAGACGCTCCTCCACGCCTACTCGGAATGGGGCGACTCTTTCACGGAAAAGCTGAACGGCATGTGGGCCTTCGTCATCTACGATCCCGTGCGGCGCAGGCTCTTCGGCTCGCGCGACCGCTTTGGGAAAAAGCCGCTCTATTACTTCCACGAAGGCGCGACGTTTGGCTTTACCAGCGAGCTGCCCGCGCTGCTGGAGCACGCGACTTGCCCGCGCTCCATCTCCCACGTCGCGCTGCAAAAATACTTCGCGTGGTGCTACATCCCGGCTCCGCGCAGCATCGTCGAGCGTGTGTGGAAGCTCCCCGGCGGCCACGCATTCTCCTACGACCTCGCGGCGAACTCCCTCAAAACGTGGCAGTGGTGGAGCTTCCAAATCGAGCCCGACATCTCGCTCGGAACGGAGGACGCCGTCGCCGAGCAACTCGCCCACACGCTCGAAGCCGCGACCAAACGCCGCCTCATGTCCGACGTTCCGCTCGGCGTATTTCTCAGCGGCGGCATCGATTCCAGCGCCATCGCAGCCCTCGCAGCGCGGCACGTCCCGCAGGGGAAATTGAACACGTTCAGCATCGGGTTCACCGACCCGTCGTTCGACGAATCCAGCCACGCAAAGCTCGTCGCCGACACGCTCGGCTGCCTCCACCACCACGAAACGCTCGACCTCGATAAAAGCCGCGCGCTTCTCCCTTCGCTCATCTCCCGGCTCGATGAACCACTCGGCGACAGCTCGCTCCTGCCCACGTATCTCCTCAGCAAATTCACCCGCGAACACGTCACCGTCGCGCTCGGCGGCGACGGCGGCGACGAACTCTTCGCCGGCTACGATCCATTCAAAGCACTGCGCGCCGCCGAGCAGTGGCAACGCTGGGTCCCCCACCCCGTCCACCAAGCACTACGGCTCCTCGCAGCCCGCCTCCCCGTCTCCCATGCAAACGTCAGCTTCGACTTCAAAGTGAAGCGCTTCCTGCGCGGCACGAGCTACCAGCCCGCGCTGTGGAACCCCGTCTGGATGTCCGCGCTGGAACCTTCCGAAATCGCCGAACTCACCGGCGAACCCTGCGACCCGGAAGACGTGTTCAGCGAAGCCATCGAAGCATGGGACCGCTGCAAACAGCCGAGCCTCGTGGACCGCTCGCTGCAATGGTGGACGGACATTTACCTGCGCGACGACATCCTCGCAAAAGTGGACCGCGCCTCCATGCTCTGCTCGCTCGAAGCCCGCTCGCCCTTCCTCGACATCGAAGTCGTGGACTTGGCCCGCCGCATCCCGTGGCAGATGAAACTGCGCGACGGCACGACCAAATGGATCCTCAAGCAAGCCGTCCGAGGCATCATCCCCGACGCGATCATCGACCGCCCGAAAAAGGGATTCGGGATGCCCATCGGGAGCTGGCTGCGAGAAGGGAAGTTCGAGTTCGACTCCACGCCCTTCGTCGCCAAAAAGCTCGCCGCCCACCGCGCAGGCAAAGCCGACGACCGACTCTTTCTATGGTGCCAGTGGGTGCTTTCCAACTGGATGAAACACGCGCTTAGAGGCTCTTAAACTGATGCCCGAACGGCTCGAAAACATTCGTGGCCGACAGCGTCGCGACGTTCGCTCCAGCGCCGCCATCGGCGAACCACTTCACGGCAAAGCGTGTCATGTCGCTGGCGGATGCGCTGCTGACTTCCAGCGTGTCAGCCCCGTCGCCGAGGAAGATGCTCGCCGTGCCGCCAAAGGTGGTGACACCGACGCTGCCCGCTCTTTCGATCTTCACGGAGTCCGCGCCCGCACCGGTCGAGATGGTCGATTTCCCGAGGAAGTGGACGCCGTCGATGTTCACCACGTCCGCACCATTGCCAAGACTGATGGCGCTCGTGCCGGAGATGGAGAGCTGGCTGAGCGTGATGTTCGCAGCGGAGTTCCCCGTGCCGATGGAAGAAATGGCGAGCCCTTTACCGATGGAAAGCCCGCCGGTAATCAGCGCCGACTGGCCAATGCCGATGCCGAGATTGACCGAGAACTTTCCGACGACGATCCCGCCGCCGCTCCACTCGAATGTGTCTGTGCCGTTCAGCCCGGCGACCGTCACACCGAGGCCCACGTAGATGCCGGAGCTCGCGCTGATGTCCACGGAGTTCACCCCCGCGCCGAGCGTAGCGGAGAGTCCGCCGAGGAGGGAAATCGTGCTGGCTTGAATCGTCAGATCATCCACAAGGCCGCCGCCGGTGTATTTGATCCCGCCGAGCATGGAGAGGCTACTGCCTGTCGCGAGGGTGACAGTATTGGAGGCGCTGCCGAGCTTGAAGGTGGCGTTCCCTTTGATGAATGCGCTGCCGTTTGCACCGAGCGTGAGCGTCGTCGTGCTGGCACCGGTCGCGGTGATCGTGAGTGCGTCGCCGATGGTGAGCGAGCTGGATGGGGTGATAGATACCGCGAGTTGCCCGCCGCCGGGAGTGATGGTCAATGCGCCGCCGATGACGATCCGGGCGCTGTCTATGGCTGTGGCGTTGATCGTTTCTTTGCCCGTGCCGCCGGTGAACACGAGACTTTTGCCCACGGAGAGCGCCGTGGAGGAGAGGGTGTATGTGTTGTCCCCATCCCCGCCGGAAAGCGACGCAGTGCCGCCGACGAGGACGCTCTCGCCTTCCAGCACGAGGATGTCTGCGCCCGCTCCGCCGAGCAGCGTGAGGTTCCCGCCGACGGTCGAGGCACTCACGCGAATCGTGTCCGCGCCGTCGCCGCCGTCGAGCGTCACATTGCGCAGCGCGGTGCTGCCGGTGAGCGCGATGGTGTCATCCCCTCCGCCGAGAGCGACTTTGAGATCGCTAGTGATCGCCTCCAAGGTGAGCGCCGTGCCTGCGTCGAGCGCAGCAGCAGAGCCGAGCTTCAACTGAGTGCCCGCATCGGGCGTGATGGTGAATGATCCCGGCGAGGGATTGGTGATCGTGATCGTCTGTGCATCCGTATCGCCGATAGGCGCACTGATGCTAAGCACCCCGGCCTTTACGGAAATGGAAACGATACCGGCTGGTGCGATGCGTGATTCAAGAAGTTCGATCATACCGCAGGTGATCGTCTGCGCAGGTGGATTCGTCAACCCGCGGCTACCGCAGCCCCGTCGCGAGGCGCACTCGGGCCATCGTTTTTGCAGCGACGGCCCGCGCGCGCTCGGCACCATCGCGGAGGACGCCGTCCACGTACGAAGGGTCCGCAGCAAGCTCAGCGCGCTTTTCGCGCATCGGGCGGAAGTGCTCCCAGAGCGCGTCGAAGAGCCGCTGTTTGAATACGCCGTAGCCTTGCCCGCCTGCGCGGAAGTCTGCCTCCATCGTGGCGACGTCGCCCTCGCTGGCGAAGAGCCGGTAGAGCGCGACGATGCTGCTGTGCGTGGGGTCTTTCGGCGACTCCACGGGCGTGGAGTCGGTGACGATGGACATGATCTTTTTGCGCAGCGGCTTCTCGGCGTCGAAGAGCGGGACGGTGTTGTTGTAGCTCTTGCTCATCTTCTGCCCGTCGAGCCCGATGACGGTCGCCATCTGCGGCAGGATGCTGGCTTCCGGCATCACGAAGAGCGGTTCCTTTTTGCCAAACGTCCGGTTCATCACAGCGGCGATGTCGCGGGTGACTTCGACGTGCTGCTTCTGGTCGCGGCCCACGGGTACAATGTTCGAGTCGTAGAGCAAGATGTCCGCAGCCATGAGCACGGGATACGCGAAGAGACCGTGGACGGGCACTTGGTTGCGGGCGACGTGGTCTTTGAACGCGTGGCAGTTTTCCAGCATCGGCATGGGCGTGACGCACGAGAGAATCCACGCCAACTCCGTGTGCTCGGGCACGTCGCTCTGGCGGAAAATCACCGCCTTCTTCGGGTCCAGCCCGCACGCGAGAAAGTCGAGCGCGACGCCACGCGTATTGTCGCGCATCGCCTGCGGGTCGCGCACTGTGGTGAGCGCGTGGTAGTCGGCGATGAAGTAAAATGCCTCGCCCTGCGATTGCAGTTCGATGGCAGGTTTCATCATGCCGAAGTAGTTGCCCAAGTGCGGTGCGCCGGTCGGTTTGATGCCGGAAAGGATGCGTTTCATTCCCGTGCTAAATGCGAGGGCGCGGCGGTGGTGTCGAGCCGGATTCACGATTGACGACGGGCACGCCATCACGGCTCTCTAGCCCCGATGAACCGCCAACTCGCCGAGGATGAAAGCCACATGCGCGCCGCACTACGCGAGGCCCGACGCGGCATCGGCCTCACTTCGCCGAACCCGGCAGTCGGCGCAGTCATCGTGAAAGACGGTCGCATTTTATCCCGTGGATGGCACCGCAAAGCCGGGATGCCCCATGCGGAAATCGAGGCACTCAGCGCGCTCAAAAATCCCACCGATGCACGGGGCGCGACTATCTACGTCACGCTGGAGCCGTGCTGCACGCAGGGCCGCACGCCGCCTTGCACCGAGGCCATCGTGGCAGCGGGTTTTCGCCGCGTCGTCTTCGGCGCGACCGACCCAAATCCCGCCCACGCCGGGCGGGCAATCGGCATCTTGGAAAAGGCCGGGCTGCGCGTCACGCACGGCATCCTCGCCGATGAATGCGCGGAGCTGAATGCGGGCTTCATCCATTGGGTGACGACGGGCCTGCCGCTCGTCATCGCCAAGGCCGGGATGTCGCTCGATGGTCGCCTCACTCGCCCGCCCGGCGAAGGCCAATGGCTCACCAGCGAAGCCTCCCGGCGCGATGCGATGAAGCTCCGCGCCACGGCCGACGCCATCCTCATCGGCGCACAAACCCTGCGCGCCGATAACCCACGCCTCACCCTGCGCGGCATCAAAGGACGGCAGCCCCTCCGCGTCGTCCTCACCCGCTCCGGCGATCTACCGAAAAGCGCGCACCTTTTCACCGACGAACACAAAGCCCGCACCCTCGTCTATCGCGGCAAGACACTCCGCGCCGTCCTTCGCGACCTCGGCAAGCGCGGTTGCACCACCGTCCTCATCGAAGGCGGCGGCGAACTCCTCGGCACGGCATTCGACGCCGGGCTCGTCCAGCGGGTCACCTTCTACCTCGCGCCCATCCTCTGCGGCGGCCCCGACGTGGTGAAAGGGCGCGGCGTAGCGGCCTCAGCCGTGGCCCCGAGGCTTGCAGCCCCGACGTATCGGCGGATCGGCGGCGACCTCGTGATCGAAGGCAAACTCGTCTAATCAATTTCGCGCCCGACCTTCTTGCGGAGGGTGACGCGGTTCATGCCGGTTTCGCGGGCGAGGATGGTGGGCTTGCCGTCGAAGTGGGCGAGGAGGTGGCGGAGGGCCATGCTCTCGATGGCGTCGTGTATTTGGCGGTAGGTGGCCTTTTCTGCGAGGCGCGCGTCGAGCCAAGTTGCGAGGGCGGCGATGAGAGGCGCGTCGGGGTCTTTTGCAGGGAGTTCGCGGAGGTGCGGCGGGAGATGCTGAGGGAGAAGGACGGGGCCGGTGCAGACGGCGGCGGCGTGTTCGAGGGCGTTGCGGAGTTCGCGGAGATTGCCGGGCCAGTCGTGGCGCTCCAGTTCGGCGATAGTCTCGGGCGCAAGACTGAGTGGGGCTCGGAGGAAGTTGGCGGCGAGCGCGGGGATGTCGGCGCGGCGCTCGCGGAGAGGCGGCAATTCGAGTTCGAGGACGTGCAGTCGGTAGAAGAGGTCTTCGCGAAAGCGTCCCGCCTTCACCTCGTCGCGGAGGTTCTTGTGGGTGGCGATGATGAGGCGAAGTTCGACGCGGATGTCGGTGCGTCCGCCGACTCGGGTGAAGGCGCGCTCTTCTACGAAGCGGAGAAGTTTAGCCTGCACGCTGGGGGCGATGTCGCCGATTTCGTCGAGGAACAAAGTGCCGCCAGCGGCGCGCTCGATGTGACCCTGTCGGTCGCTGGTCGCGCCGGTAAATGCGCCCTTTTCGTGGCCGAAAAGTTCGCTCTCTAGCAAGTGCTCGGGGAGCGAGCCGCAGTGCAGCGTGATGAAGGGCGCGGCGGCGCGCGGGGAGTGGTCGTGGATGACTCGGGCGGCGAGCGTCTTGCCCGCGCCGGTGGGGCCGGAGAGGAGGACGGGCGCGTCGCTCGTACTGGCGTGGGCGATGCCGAGAAAGACGCGCTGCATAGCGGGCGCGGTGCCGATCATTTGGGGGCGCGGGGCGACAGCGGGTTGCGCGGCGGGCGCGGTGGTGAGGACTTGCTGGATGGTCTGCTGGACTTCGCGGAGGTCGAGAGGTTTAACGAGGTAGGCGGCGGCTCCGAGCTTACGGGCAGCGACGGCGTTTTCGAGGTTGCCGTGGGCGGTGATGATGATGACGGGGACGCCGGGAGCCTGTGCCCGTGCCTTTTCCAGCACGGCGAGGCCGCTGATGTCGGGGAGCCCGATGTCGAGGATGGCGAGGCTGCTGGCGCTGAGTCGCTCCAGCCCAGCGCGACCGCTGGCGCAAGTTTCGGCTTCGTGTCCGAGGCGGCGGCAGGCGGTGGCAAGGGCGGTGGCGAGGGCGGGTTCGTCTTCGATGATGAGGATCATAAATGGGTCGGCAGCGCGAGCGTCACGGCTGCGCCGCGCGCGGTATTTGCGATACGGAGTTCGCCGCCGTGGGCTTTGAGGATTTCGGCGGTGACGCTGAGGCCGATGCCCATGCCTCCTTCTTTTTCGCTATAAAAAAGCTCTGTCCCTCGTGTGAGTGCCGCTGCGGAGAAGCCGGGACCAGTGTCGGCGAAAATCAGCGCGGAGTCTGCGCTGGTGATGCGCAGTTCGCCGCCGCTGCTCATGGCGTGGATGGCGTTCATCATGACGTTCGTGATGGCTTGGCCGAGGCGGCGGCGGTCGCCCAAGACGGATACGCTAGCCACTTCGGAAATAATGCTCACTTTCGCGTGAGCAGCGGCAGGAGCCACCGTGCGGATGCCTTCAGCCACGAGTGCCGCGAGGTCGCACGGCGCGACTGCCGGGGGCTGCGGGCGGGCGAGGAACATCCACTGATTTACCAGCGCTTCGATCTTCGCGTTCTCGCCGAGGATGGTGGTGAGCGATTCGTTGGGTGTGTCCGTTTCGAGAAGCTGCGCGTGGAGCTTGATGGCGCAGACGGGGTTGTTGATTTCGTGCGCCAGCCCTGTGGCCATGCGGCCCAGAGTGGCGAGGCGCTCGGCTTGCTCGCGAGCGCGGCGCTCGTAGCCGAGTTGATTCCGTGTGTTCTGATACGCACGGGCCAGTTCACCGATTTCGTCGGTGCGTGCGGCCTCCGGAATCGAGTCATCGCCGCCTTCGCCGATATGCGGAAGCCGCGTTGCGAGCGAGCGGAGCGGACCGACGATTCCCCGCGCAAGCACCGCTGCCAACGCCAGTGAGAACACCCAAAAAGCACCGAGCACGGCGTATGTGCGCCCGTTTGAAAGCGCTCGGATTTTCGGCATCGGGCGCACGAGCACAAGATTCATTTCCGCCGTCACCGGAATCGCCACACCTTCGAGGTCCGCCAACGTTACGACAGCCCCGAGGGAATGCCCTGCGAGATTCGCGATGCGCCCCCCGAAGAACCGGGGACTGCGATTGAACCTCTCCCCCTGCACAAAATAAACATCCACACCCAGCACCTCGCTCAAGCTCAGTTCCGTGCGCTCCGTAAGCGGAGCGCCGGTGCGCAAGAAGTTCGCATTGGTCCGGGCCATCGCCGCAAAGAGCTCCTGCGATTGCCGCCGTTCCTCCGCGCCGAGCCAAAAGACGAGCGCCAGCGAACCCACAATCACGAAGGCCAGAAATGCCACAGCAAGCCGGAGAAAAAGCCGGCTCATCGTTGGTATTTCGAGTGAAAGATCATGGTCACCATCTATCCACGCCAACGTTTCAGCGCGAACATTTCCACGGAATAATATTGAATGCCGCAAGCACTAGCGGCGTCTCTTTTCCCGAACCTATGAAACTACACACACTCGTCCTTGCCTGCGCCGCTTCGCTCCTCGCCTCGCCCACTTGGGCAAATGATCGGCTGAGCTTCGACTCCTTCCACGACTCCCTCTCGCCCTACGGCGAATGGAACCAAACCGGCACTTACGGCCTCGTCTGGAAGCCCACCGGCGTGGACCGCGATTGGAGCCCTTACACCGATGGATACTGGAGCTACACCGACGCCGGGTGGACTTGGGTGAGCTACGAAGACTGGGGCGGTATCTGCTACCACTACGGTCGCTGGGTGGAACTCGACGGCCCCGGTTGGTGCTGGGTCCCCGGCTACGAATGGGGCCCCGCGTGGGTGTCGTGGCGGAAAAGCGACGACTACGTCGGCTGGGCACCGCTCCCGCCGGAGGCTCGCTGGGAAGTCAGCGTCGGCATCAGCTCATGGGCCGACACGCACTACGACATCGGCCCCGCCCACTACTCGTTCTGCCACTCGCGGGACTTCGGTTCGCCCGTCATTCGCCACGTCGTCGTACCGCGTTCGCGGAATGTGACGATCATCAACTTCACGACGAACATCACCAACATCACCTACAATCGCGACAACGGCTACGTGTTCAACGGCGGGCTCGACTACGACTACATCTCCCCGCGCTGCGCCCACACCCTCCCCGCGCTCAAGCTCGTGCAAAACACCACGAACATCTACGTGAACGGCAATCGCGGCAACGTCTTCATCAACGCCCAACGCGGCAACGCCCTCTACGTCGCCGCACCCCAGCGCGCCGAGAGCAACTATAACGTCCTCACCCGCAAACCCGTCATCGCAAAAACCTACGCCGCACCCGTCGTTTCACGCGGCTGGGCCGGGATGGATAAAGACGGCGTCCGCGACAAGCTGCTCATCAAAATGCGCGGCGAAGTGAACGACGCGACGCCAGCCTCCGCCCCCGCCCGCGCCTTCCGCCCCGAGAGCATAGCCGTCGTGCCAAAAAAAGCAGACCCCACACTCCCCCGCCCTTCCCTGCTCAAAGCAAACGTCAGCCGCCCAGCCGACGATAAGCAGGATGGACCGAGCACTTTGAAACGGCCCATCGCCCGCCCAATGGTGCCGGACGCCCGCGAGGAAAAACCGACGGTTCTCAAACAGCCCATCGTTCGCCCTAGCAAACCCGATGACGACAGCGACAAGCCCGTCGCCATCAAGCCGCAGCGCCCAGCCGTGCCCACGGACGAAAAGCCCACCCTTCTCAAGCAGCCCATCGTCCGCCCAAGCACACCCGACGACAACAACGACAAGCCTGTCGCCATCAAGCCGCAGCGCCCCGCCGCGCCCACGGACGAGAAGCCCACGCTTCTCAAACAGCCCATCGTTCGCCCCAGCAGGCCCGATGACGACAACGACAAACCCGCCGCCATCAAACCTCAACGCCCGCCCGTCATCGAACGTCCAGCCGCGCCGAAAGACGACAGCACTCTCCGAAAAAAGATGGCCGAACAAGCCGACGACAACAACGCCCGCGAGGCCGCAATCGCTCGCGAAAGGGCCAGCCAAGCTGCAAGGCAACGCGAAGCCGACGACGCCCGCCGCATGACCGTAGAAAAACAGCGCCGCTCCGCCGACGCAGAGGATGCGCAGCGCAAACAAGCAGATGCCGCCCGCCAAGCCCAACAACGCTCCGCAGCCGCAGCCGAATCCAACGCCCGCCGCGAGCAAGCCGCCGCGATGGAAAGACAACGCAACGCAGCCGAGCAAGACAACGCGCGCCGCGCCGCAGCCGCCGACTCTCAACGCCGCGCACAAGCCGAAATGGCAAACCGCGCCGCCAACGAAGCCCGCCAGCGCCAGGCCGAAGCAGCCCGCCAAGCGCCCCAACAACGTCCGCCTCAAGCCGCGCCACAGCGCCCGCCAGCGCCCACTCAGCCTGCGCCTTCCCAAAATCGTCCGCTCACTGAAGAGGAACAAAAACTCCTCAAAAAGAAGCGGTAGCAGCAGCCGCTACGAGAGAATCATCAAGGCTCACGCATCACAATTCCCCTGATAAAAGCGCGGGAAATGCGAATCGGAGCGGGGCTTTCCTAAGCCCCGTGCGTGTCGCGATAGCGGCAACGGCGCTTGCCACTGACGTGGCAACGGGGCTTAGGAAAGCCCCGCTCCTTTCGCGCTCTTACCTCTTACCGGTGATATTTAGATGCGTGAGCCCTGAGGGAATCACGGAGTCTTCTTCTCGTTGCGGTGGCCGCGGTGGCAGGCTGCGCAGTTTTCGCTCACTTGCTGCATTGCGGCATCGGCAGCAGTGGGCGATGGCGTGCGGAGGGCCGTGCGGAGGGCGTCTGCTGCCTGCGTACTTTCGGTAAGTTTTGCGCGATAGTCGGCGGGACGTTTGGCGGTGTCTTCGGTCCGAGCAAGTTCGCGGAGATGCTCCCAAAGTAAGGTCGCTTCGTGGGTGGCGTCGGCTTTCCATCCGGCTTTCTGCCCGGCCTTGAGCGCGTCGAATCGGTCGTCGATTTCTACCATCGTGTCCACGAGAGCTGGCGTTTTTGCGACCTCGGGCAGCACGCCGACTTTGGCAAGCTGCTCTTTGGTAACGGGGCGAAACTCGCGCACAGCCCGAAAGAGCCCGGTGTATTCCTCCGCCGTCCCCGCCTTTCTCAGCCATGCGTCTGCGTCTTGCGGGGACCAGCTTGCGGTGGCCTCGCAGATGACCGCCACTGCGGCTGGCCCTCGATGTTTTCCGTGGTGGCAGTGGACGTAAATGAGCCCGCCGCCCGCCGTCGCCGCTGCGCTGGCCAGCTCGGGGACGCGCGCGGCAGACACTCCCTCGTAGCCGATGGGTAGGTGGATGTAACGCAGCCCGTGCTTGCGCGCGACGGCGATGTCGGGCTTTGCGCCATCGACGCTGATGATTGTTTTGACGCCCATTTTCTCCAAGGCAGCGAAGGCTTCGTCACCCTCGGGCTGCGAGCCGGAGAGGATCTGCGGGGTGACGCGAAATGCGTTGTGCAGTCCTTTCACGGAAAGCAGCTCCACATCCGCGCCAAGGGCGAGCGAGGTTAGTCCGACGAAAGCGAGATGCGGAAATGGAATCATCCTAAAAAGCAGTTGGGCCACAGAAGACACGGAAGTTCACGGAAACCAATCCATTCCGAGAATTCACCTCTTCACCCATTGGATGAATGAGGTCCTGTTCGTAAGGCCTTCTTTCCGTGTCCTTCCGTGGATATTCAACTGCGGCTTTTCAGGATAACGAGAACGCTCCGTTTTGCCGGGTAAAGTTCCAGCGCTGTTACGGACGCCAGATAGCGGGAAGCAGCGAGATGCGCCAATTGAAACATCCGCGTGACGTTTGCCTTCATTTCGCCACTTCGCAGCAAGAATTGGCACGAACGTTATGAAACGCGGGCATTTCCGCTTCAAACTTACCATCCACAATCTCGTGCAATCTTCCATTCTATCCAAACCCTCATTCGCCGTCGCGCTGCTGCTCGGCGTTTCGTGCGGCCATGCTTTTTCCGCGACTTTTCAATGGGGAAATACAGTGGGAAATTGGAGCGTGCCTGCAAACTGGGAAGGCGCTGTAGCACCCTCTGGGACAAGCCCGGCAGACGGCATAGTGTTTGCCGGAGATGTCGGGACGACGTTGGGAGTCGCCCCCAATTACACCACGACTAACGACACGGCAGCAGTGCCGTTTTCCCTTAACTCCATCACCCTGAATGCCACGGATGCTGCGGCTTTAGTGACCGATCCGGCGAACATCATCGCGGGAAACACGCTGGCGTTTGGCGGAGTGAGCCCCCAACTGATTCAGAACGGTGCCGGGGCTTTCACCTTTACCGCGCCCATCGTCGTTCCAGCGTCCCTTCGCTTGGGTGGCAACGGAGTCGGTTCGGTGACGTTCAATCGCAAACTCTCCGGCTTTGGCACCATCATTAAAGAAGGAACCAGCGTATTTCGTTTCGGGACGTTTCCGCCGCCGATTGTGCCACCTGCCACGACATCCTCTGCGCCGTCAGAAAATACATGGTTCGGCCCGTTGCAGATCAACGCAGGGATCATTCGGTTTAACAACAACGCCGACTCTGGCCGCACCGCTTTGCGCGCCAACCCGGTTTCTTTATCTACCGGTGCAGCGCTGACGTGCTCTTCGGAGCTTCGACTCGGCACGCTCTCGGGCAATGGTGGTATGGTTGAATCCCAAGTCGCCGGGACGAATACGAACACCGAAGACATCGTCGTTTCCGCGTTTAGCAGTGGAACTTTCGCGGGCACGATTCGCCTCGGGTTGCCGACGGGCACAGGCAATGATCTCGGCGCGCTGGTCGTCCGCGGCCCCGGCACGCAGACGCTGACGGGGACGCTGAATCTCAGTAAAGATGTCGCCGTGGGAGGCAGCCTTACATTTGACGGAGCGGCATCCCTCTCCGCGCAGACAACGGGAGCTATCGTGATGGGCGGCGGCACATTCCGGCTGGAAAATGTGACGACGAACAACAACAACCGCCTGCGCGATGGCAGCGACGCCTCGACCGGCCTGGATAATATTGGAGGCGGGCTTTTTCAGCTCTCAGGCAATGCGGGAGGGACGACAGAGACGCTGGGGCGGCTTCAGCTTTCCTCCACAAACGGCACCATCAATCGCGGACGCTCCGGCCAGCTCAATGTGCAGGTCGTCCACCGCGCCGGAGCAGGTGCAGCGACAGTGCTCACGATTGCCGGGTATCAACGCGACGCCTCGTTTGCGCGTGCGCTCAATACGGTCGAGTTCTCGGCCATCGACGACGTGGGCACGATGCTGAATCTCGGCACCGCCGGTAATAATCCGCGCGTCATGCTTGCCACCACGCCGACGCTTGCCAGTTCGCTACTCTCCAGCTCTGCGGGGACTTCCAGCTTTGGCTGGGCGACGGTGCAAAAGACGGACGGCGTCGCCTTTGCCACACACGGCGCGAACGGGATCGCCGCCGTCGCCACGACGGCGCTCGTGCCCGGCACGACAGACTCGACCGTGAACTCACAGCTCACAACCTCCGCGACCATCACGCCCGCGAACTACGCGCAAAATAGCATCCGTATCCTCCCTGCCAGCAGCGGGCTCACGATGACGCTCGGTGCAGCGGCAACCCTGACTACAACCGCAATCGCGCTTGCTGGGCCGAACGATTTCACCATCACCGGCGGCACACTCGGCGGAGGCGGCCCACGATTTATCAACGTCGAAAAAGCGAAACTCACGCTGGCAAGTGGAGTGGGCAGTACGCAGCCGCTGGTGAAGTCCGGCAACGGAATCCTCGCCCTCACGAAGACGACAAACGTGACTGGCACGCAACCGTGCGCAATCAACAGCGGCACGCTTTACGCCACGCCCGGAACCACACTCCCCAACGGCGAACTTCGCTTTCGCGGCGGCGTGCTCGGCATCATCGGCGGCGGCACGTTTGCGAGGCCGTTCCTCATCTCGAACGCGCCGGGACCAGGGACCGTGAACTGGAGCGGCCTGGAGTATGTCGCCACGCCCACCCCGACCTCAAACACGCTCCCGGAAGACCGCGGCAGCGGCGGCTTCGCGGCGATCGATGCGGATGCCAGTGTGGACCTCGGCGTAGCGGGCGTCAGCGATGTGCTGTGGGAGCAAAAAGGCTTCGTGCAGAGCGGCTTTGCGCTCGTCCTCGGCAGCGCGCAGGCAGCGGCGAAAATCACGCTCATCGACAACCTCAGCCTCAGTTCCGGCGAATCGAACATCAACTACAACGCCCGTGAAATCCGAGTGCCGGACAATGCCGCATCCACGCTCGACCGCGCAGTGCTCTCCGGCGTCTTGACCGGCACGACGCACAACGATTTTCTGAAAACGGGCGCAGGCACGCTCGAACTCACCGCCGTGAATACGTTCCTCGGCGCAGCGATCATCCACGCAGGCACACTCGTCGTCACCGGCAGCGCGACGAGTGCCATCGGCCTCGACGTGATGACGGGCGCGACGCTCGCAGGCTCCGGCAGCACGACCGCCGTGCTCCTAGAAGGAGGCGGACAGATTTCTCCCGGCGACAGCAGCATAGCCACGCTCACCGTCGCCGCCCTATCGTGGCGCGCAGGCGGCATCGCGCGGCTCGAACTCGGCGCGGCGAACACCAGCGACCGCATCAACCTCGGTAACGGCGCTCTGGTAAAGGATTCTGCAAGCGGCACATTCGCCGTCGATTTCGCCAACACAGGAGCGATGAACCAGACCTACACCCTCGCCACGTTTGGCAGCACGACGTTTAGCGCCAGCGACTTCACCGCTACGAACCTCGCCGCCGGAGTCACCGGGCGCTTC
>CAMDQC010000098.1 GCA_945905735.1 Prosthecobacter debontii
ATCCCAGCTTCGGACAGCGTTTCGCAACGGGGTCTTCTTCACTACATCGCCCCGCGCCGCGCTCCGACAGAGACGGCGTTCCCGCGCAGCAGGAGTCCGTCAGAGTAAAGTTTTTTCGCGGTGAGTGCGAACTGCGGAACTCGGGTTAATTTAGAAATATGGTATAAGCCTCGAATGGTGGATGGAGTGTCGTGCTCGGCATTTCTAACGGCGCGACGCTAATGAATGGAGGTTGCGTGGTGCAAGCGGGGAGAGCGAGTGATGCAGCCACGAAGCCCACTGCCGCCCCGTCGCTTTGTTATCCGCGTGGCGGTAGCTGATGAAGCACCAGTATTCGCGTGGAGTGATGGCAGGCTCGGTGGTCATGCTACTCCACACCAAACTCCACCTTGTCGTAAATGTCCCCAAGGGTGAGCGAGCAATCGAGCGTCTTTAGCCGGATGCTGTCGATGGCTTCGTTATAGATGACAGAGGTCCAAACGCTGTCGGCTCCACGAGTCCAGACCTCCACTTCCACACGGTCTTGTCGGACGAGGATGTATTCAAAAAGCGAGTCGAGCAGCCGGTAGAGGCGGAACTTTTCTCCGCGATCAAACGACTCGGTGGAGGGTGAGAGGACTTCAAAAATCACGGCTGGGTTGCAGTACGCGTCGCGGGTCTTGTCGTGATACAAAATGGGGCCGCACAGGCCGGAGACATCCGGGTAGCGGAAGCTGTTCGCTTTATCGATGCGGACTTTTAGGTCGGAATTGAAGACACGGCATGGCCGCTCGATGAGTTGTTGCTTTATAATGCCAATGACGTTGGTCGCGATTTCGCTGTGATTGCTGCTCCCGCCAGCCATCGCCGTTACGTCACCATTCACGTATTCACTTTTGAACTCAGCGACTCTCTCCTGCCCAAGGTATTCCTCGGCGGTGAGCATCGTGCGAATTTGTTTATGTGTGGACATGGCGCGGAGAGTAGCGGTTTGGCAGCGAAGGGCACGGGAATTTTTTGCGGCAGAGCAGGCGAAACTTGCAATATCCCAGCGACTAACTCTGCGCAAAAACGTTGCCCTTTTTCGAGAGCGCGCTAGACCCAACGGGCATGAAATCCAACGACGCCAAGAAAGAGAAAAAGAAAGCACCACTCCTCACGCCCAAGGAAAAGAAGCTCGCGAAAGCGGAGAAGAAGCGGAAGCAGGGCTAGACTACGGCGTCGCTTTGATGCGGTAGAATGCTTTGTCGCTCGGCGGTGCTACGTCGAGGAGCGGGATGGTGCCGTCGGCGGCAGGGAGCACGGTTTTTAGGACGGTCCACGTGACGAGGTTGGTGCTGCGTTGCACTTCATACGCTTGCCCCACGATGCCGATGAAGAGCCCGGCGATGTTGCCGTTTTGCTGGAAGCCGACGCTCGCGGAGACGGGTGGCTGACCATCGGGGGAGACGAAGACGTTTACGATGCCGGTGCCGCTGAGGCCCATCGCGTCGGTGAGGGTGACGGTGAATGTGTCGTTGCCCACGAAGCCGGTGGGCGGGACGTAATGGACGTTGCCCGCGCCGAGGGAGACGGTGCCGGCGGATGTGGATGTGGCGCTGACTGCGTTGAGCGAAATCGCGCTGCCTTCGAGATCGCTGGCTCGTGTGAGGATGGCGCTCGCGGCGGTGTCTGCGGCGACGTTGCGCTGCGCGAAAATGGTGTAGCCCGCGAGAGTCGGCGCGGTGTTGAGCGTGAGGGTGGCGGCGAGGCTGGTGGTGGTGACGAGGGTAGGGCCGCTGAGGACGACATCGTAGTTTGCTGCGTCGTTCGCGGTGATGCCGGAGAGGTCGAGCCACGGCTGCGTCGCGCCCACGATGGGTGTTCCATTTTTCCGCCACTGGTAGCTGCCCGCACCGCTCGCTTGCACAGCGAAGGTGGTCGCGCTGCCGGGATTTGCGATGCGCGAAGTCGGGTTCGCGATCACGATTGGCGCTGTGCCGGTGGGTGTGCCGCCGGGGCGGGCGAGGACGTAGAGATTGCGCACGGTGTACGCGCTGGCGCTGGCGGTGAATGTCCAGTCTGGGGCTTGAGTGCCACCTTGTCCGGCGCTGCCTGCGGTGGGGTTGTTGCCGATGCCGAGGGCGCTGATTTGCGCGCTGACTGCGCCCCAGTTGTTGTAGGCAAAAAGCGTCTGGCTGGCCGCGTGGTTGTGGATTTGCATGGAGCCGTGCCCGCCCGATGCGGCCATCGTATCGCCGAAGTCGAAGAGCGTGGCGCTTCCGTTCGGGATGCTGAGCGCGTTGGGCGCGGAATAGTCGCCGCCGAAGAACTCGATGTTGCCCGTGGTGATGCCGCTGCCGGTGACGATGCCCGCGACATTCGAGGCGACGTTCATGTTGCTGACGATCTGCTGGAACGGCGTGGCGCTGACGCCGAGCGTGGGGACGCCGATTTTCGTGAGCGCATTGGTGTGCCGGTCGAACGACGCATAGACCCAGTTGCCATCCAGCTCTAGCAAGTAGGCGACGCGGTCAAATGTGCGCTCGCCATACTTCGCCTCGTCGAGGTTGTAGGGGATGGTGGTGAGGTTCCACTGCGGCGTGGCGCTGGGGATTGCGAGGCGATAAATGAGGTCGTATCCAGCGGCGTCGGCGACGCCTGCGACGACGGCGGGCGTGGCGTAGGCGGTGAAATTCGCGGACGCTCCGGCGAGGCTGAGATTGCCTGCGGCGCTGCGGTCGCGGATGCCGGTGATGCTGACGGTATAGACGGTGCCGGGAATTTGCGCGCTGGTCGCGAGAGCCACCTCCTTATTCCCAGCGAGCAGCGTGGCGCTGGTGACGGTGAGACCGGCGATGCTGAAGTTTGCAGGCACTGTGGAGGTGTCGGCGATGGGTTCATCAAAGGTCACGACGAGGCGGTTGAGTGTCGTCGAGCCGACGACGCGAGCGATCACCGGGCCAGTGGTATCGCTGCCTACGGGCAGCACATAGACGTGGAGGACGCGCTTGATGTCCCACGACGTGCCGTTGTTGCTTTGGGTGTAATCCTGCTGGGCCGCGTTCGTGTTGTTGCCGATGCCCATAGACAGAATGTTCGTAGTGTTGGCGGCGGCGCCCCAGTTGTTCAGCGCGAAGAGCGTCTGCGCTGCGCCGTAGTTGTGGACCTGCATCGAGCCGTGCGCGCCGGTGGTGCTGCGCGTGTCGCCGAAGTCGAAGTTTGCCGGGCTCGCGCCGGGGATGCTCGCGCCGTTTGCCTGCGAGTAGTTCGTGGGCCAAAACTCGATATTGCCTGTCGCGATTCCGGTGCCATTCACGACGCCCGCGACGTTTGAGACGACGTTCATGTTGGCGACGTTCTGCTGGAAGACCGCGCCGCTCGCTGGCGTCGGGATGCCGATACGCGCAGGGTTCGTGGTGAAGGCGTCCATCGAGGTCCACACGAAGCGCGGCACGGCGTCGCCTGTCTTTTGCAGCTCCATATAATAAGCGATGCGCGAGAAGGCGCTCAGCTCCGTGCCGTTGTTCACGGTGTAATTTGTGAAGCCCGCGCCGCTGACGAGATTGCCCGTCGTCGGAAGATTGATCGAATACGCGAGCTGGTAATTTGCAGCCTCGGGGACGTTGGCGACCACCGCCGGGGCCGTGGTCACGCCGGGTAGCACCATGACATGCAGGACGCGGCGGGAGAAATTCGGGGCGTTGCTGGCGAAGGTCCAGTCCACGCCGTTGCTCACGGGTGCTGGGTTATTGCCAATTCCCACATCGAGAACGCTGCCATCCTGCCCGAAGCGGTTGAAAGCAAACACCGTCTGCGCTGCACTGTTATTGTGGACCTGCATACACCCGTAGCCGGTCGTCGCCGTGGTCGTGCGAGTGTCGCCGAAATCGTAGGTCGTGGCGCTCGCGCCAGGAACCGCTGCGCCGTTCGCGACCGAGTAGCTGTTGGGCCAAAACTCGATATTGCCGCCGGTCGCCGTCGTGCCGTTCACGACGCCTGCGACGTTCGACTGCACGGTGAGGTTCGTCACATTGCGCTGGTAAATCTCGCCGCTCGCCAGTGTGGGGACGCCCGTCTTTGCACGCGAAGCGGTGAAGGCATCCATCGCCGCCCATACGTATTGCACAGGCCTGCTGCCCGTCTGGAGCTCCAGATAATACGCGACGCGCGTGAACATGCCGGGCACCGCAGAATCATCCACGCGATACGCCGCCGCGCCGAGCGCGTTTAGATTTCCAGTGGTCGGTAGGTCGATGGAATAGACGAGTTCGTAGCCGTTCGCTGCCGCGCCGATATTCGTGATGACTTCCGCAGGAAGCGCTGCGGTCGCGACGGAAATCGAGCCACTGGTCATGCGATTCGCATTGGGCGAAGTATCGCGAACTTGGCTCGCTGTGAGCGTGAGCGCGGTCGCGAGCGGCTGGAGCGTCGTCGAGAGAATCACGTCGCGCTGATTCGCCGCGAGCGTCGCACCGAGGACGACAACGCCGTTGCTCAGCGAAAAATTCAGCGCGCTCACCGACGCTGCGGAGACGGGCTCGGAGAAAGTGACCGTGATTTTCGAGCGCCCGAAGCTCGCCGTCGCAGCAGTCAGCGCGGGCGCCGTCGTGTCGCCTGACGTCTGCACGAGGACTTGAATGGTCTTGATCGTGTAAGTCGCGGCGTTGTTCGCGAAGGTCCAGTCTGGGTTGGTGCTACCATTGCCGATGCCGAGGTCAGCGTTAGTCGCCGTGGCGGTGCCTCCCCAGTTATTAAATGCGAAGAGCGTCTGCGCGGTGGCAGCGTTGTGGAGTTGCATCGAGCCGTAAGTGCCCGCCGACGGCGTGTCGCCGAAATCGTAAGTCGTATCGCTCGCGCCAGCCACGCCCGCACCGTTGGTTGCGTTGTAGTTCGTCGGCCAGAACTCCAAGTTTCCCGCCAGCCCCGAGCCCGATGAAACGCCCGCGACATTCGTGACGACGTTCAGGTTTCCCACGCCTTGCTGGAATACCGCCCCGCTGCCCAGCGTAGGCACTCCCAGCTTATTCACGTCTGCTGTGAACGCATTCATCGACGCCCACAAATACTGCAAATCACCCGCCGCACTTTGCAGCTCCACGTAGTAAGCCACACGGCTAAATGGCCCGACCAACGCGCGGTTATCCACGCTGTAAACCGGAGCCACCGTGCCGTAGTTCGCAATCGCCGGGACGTCCAGCGACTGCACGAGCGTGTAGCCGACGGACTCCGGCACGTTGTTCAAATATCCGCGCTGCGTCGCGCCGAAAAACGACACCGTGCTGTTCGCCGCCAGCGCGTTTGCTCCGGCTGTGCGGTCCACCACGCCATTCACCGTCACCGTATAATTCACCCCGCGCGTCTGCTGCGAAGTCGTGAGCGTCACCACGCGCTTCGTCGCATCCAGCGCCGCGCCCGTGACCGTCAGCCCCGCGATAGAAAAGTTCCCCGCAGCCGCCGAGTCATCCGTCACCGGCTTGCTGAAAGTGATCGTCGCGTGCGTGAGATCGCCATTCCCCACCGCCTGATAGATCCCCGGCGCAAACGCGTCGCCCAAAGTCCCGATGACCGCCTGAATCGCAGGCACCCACGCGTCCGCCATTTTGTCGTAGCCCGTTTGGTTTGGGTGAAGCTGGTCCGGCATATCCGTGATGGGGCAAGCCGCCCGCATATCGAGGAAGGTCACCCGCCGCCCCGCCGTCGCATGGGCGTCCACTCGTGCTTGGATGAACGGATTAAACTGCGCCTGAATCAGGGTGTTCCGCGCAGAATCGCGCTCCATGAGGTTCGTCACGATGATGTGCGCATACGGGCGCAGCGTCGCCATTTTCAAAATGAGCGCATCAATGCGATTGATCGCATTCGGCGTATCCAGCGCCTGCCCGAAATCATTCGTCCCGATGTGCAGCAAAATCACATCCGGGTCCGCAAACGAGCTGAACCACGCGGGCACATTCGTATCGAGCTGATCAATCCTCCACCCGCCGTGCCCCTCGTGATCTTGGTCCGGGATGCCCGAGCTATTCGTCCTCAGCGAGCCGATGTAGTCCACATTGTAGCCCGCGGTGGTGAGCGACGTATAAAGTTTAGAGCGATACCCGCCGAGATTCGCCGTCCCACCCGAGCCGAACGTGATGGAATCGCCCATTGGTAAAATGCGAATCGGAGGTGTCTGCGCGTGCGCAGCGACTGTGAGAAATAGAGCGACGACGAGCCGGAGAAAGGACGAGAAAGAGTTCATGGTGGTTGTGTCGAGCTCCCCTATAAGGGCACTCGCCCGTATAGCAACACCGACTCGGGTGAACATTCTGTCTCGGCGATGCGCCTCGCCCCAATGCGGGGTTCAGCGCACAAGCACCGTCGGCCTGTGGAAGACTTCGCTCTGTTCTTTGTAGTCGAGATTGTAGTGCAGGCCCCGGCTTTCTTTGCGGAGGAGGGCGCTGTCCACGATAAGCGAGGCGACGGTCACGAGGTTGCGCAGCTCTAGAAGATCGGTGGTGATTTTGAAGTCCCAGTAAAACTCGTCCACTTCCTCCGCCAAGCGCCGGAGCCGCGTGGAGGCGCGTTGAAGCCGCTTATCCGTGCGCACGATGCCGACGTAATCCCACATGAGGCGGCGGATTTCATCCCAGTTGTGGTAGATGACGACGAGCTCGTCCACGTCATTGGCGCGTCCGCTTTTCCACCCGGGGAGGTCGGGGATGTGGGGCTCGGTGGGCGGCTGCCACTCGGCGAGCGCGGCGGCGGCGCGATGGGCGAGGACGACTGCTTCGAGCAGGCTGTTGCTGGCGAGGCGGTTCGCGCCGTGGAGGCCGGTGCAGGCGACTTCGCCGATGGCGTGGAGGCCGGTGAGGCTCGTGGCTCCGTGGTCGTCGGTCTGCACTCCGCCGCATTGGTAGTGCGCCGCCGGCACGACGGGGATGGGCACCTTCGTGATGTCGATTCCGAGCGCGAGGCACCGCTCGTAGATGGTCGGGAAATGCGCGCGGATAAACTCCGGGCCGCGATGCGTGATGTCCACATACACGCACGTCGCGCCGGTGCGCTTCATCTCCGCATCAATCGCCCGCGCCACGATGTCGCGCGGGGCCAGCGCGCCGCGTGCGTCGTAGCGCGGCATGAACTCCACGCCGTCGCGCCCGATGAGTTTCCCGCCTTCGCCACGGATGGCTTCGGTGATGAGAAAGTTCCGCTCGCTGGGGTGAAAAAGGCACGTCGGGTGAAACTGGATGAACTCCATGTTCGCCACTTTTGCCCCCGCGCGCCACGCGATCGCCACGCCGTCGCCCGTCGCGATGTTGGGGTTCGTGGTGTAAAGATACACCTTCCCGCAGCCGCCCGTCGCGAGGATGACGCGGTCGGTGCGCAGCGTGAGGACTGCGCCCGTTTTCTCGCACAGCACGTAGAGCCCGAGCACGCGGTCTTCCACTGCGCCGAGGCCCAGCTTGCGGTGCGTGATGAGGTCCACGGCCATGTGGTTTTCGAGTAAAGTGATGCGCTTTTCCGCAGCGACCGCGTCGAGCAGTGCGCGCTCGATTTCGCGTCCCGTCGCGTCGCGTGCGTGGAGGATGCGGCGTGCGCTGTGCCCGCCTTCGCGGGTGAGGTCGGGCTGTCCATCGGCGTGGTGGTCGAACTGCACGCCGATGTCCATCAGCTCGCGGATGCGCTCCGGCCCATCGGCCACGATACTGCGCACGACGGCTTCATCGCAAAGGTCCGCGCCCGCGATGAGCGTGTCCTTTACATGCGCAGCGAACGAATCCGTCTGGTCGGTGACGGACGCGATGCCGCCCTGCGCCCAAGCGGTATTGCTCGTGGCTTTTTCTTTTTTTGTGACGATGGCGACGGTGCCGTGGCGTGCAGCTTTGAGGGCAAAGCTAAGGCCAGCGATTCCGCTGCCGACGATGACGTAATCGTAGGTGGGCATGAGTGAGTGCCGAGAATGAATGCGGATACGTGAGCGACAAAGCGAGTGCGGATTCACTATGCGCGGCAGTCGCTCCCGCCTCCGCGCCCTACGCGAGGATGCCTTTTACGACGTGCCCATGCACGTCCGTGAGCCGGTAGTCGCGGCCTTGGAATCGGTAGGTGAGTTTCGTGTGATCGAATCCGAGCTGGTGCAGGATGGTCGCTTGCAGGTCGTGGATGTGGACTTTGTCCTGCACGACGCTGAAGCCGAGTTCGTCGGTTTCGCCGTAGGTGATGCCCGGCTTGATCCCGCCGCCGCACATCCAGAGCGAAAACGCGTCGGGGAAATGGTCGCGCCCGAGGACTCCGCCGCCGGCCGTGCGGCCTTCGCGGAACGGGGTGCGTCCGAATTCGCCGCCCCAGACGATGAGGGTGTCGTCGAGCATCCCGCGCTGTTTGAGGTCTTCGACGAGCGCGGCGATGGGTTTGTCGGTGCGCTGCATTTTCTTCGTGAGTCCGTCGCGGATGTCTTCGCCGGGGTTCGTGCCGTGGAAGTCCCAGCCCCAATCGAAGAGCTGCACAAATCGCACGCCCTGCTCCAGCAGGCGGCGGGCGAGGAGGCAGTTATTGGCAAAGGATGAATCGCCCGGCTGCGCGCCGTAGTTATCGAGCACGGCCTTCGGTTCGCGGGCGATGTCCATCACCTCCGGCACGCTGGTCTGCATGCGGAAGGCGAGTTCGTATTGCGCGATGCGCGTGGCGGTCTCGGGATGCCCGAGCTCGCGGGACTGCTCCTCATTGAGGTCGCGCAGCGCATCGAGCGTCTTGCGGCGCAGGTCGCGGTCCATGCCGGCGGGGTCGCTGACGTAGAGAACGGGGTCGCCTTTGGAGCGGCATTGCACTCCCTGAAATACGGACGGGATGAAGCCGGTGCTCCAGCAATTGGCCCCGCCGCTCGGCTGCACTCCGCTGGAGATGAGCACGACGAAGCCGGGAAGATTTTCATTTTCCGAGCCGAGCCCGTAAGTCGCCCACGAGCCCATAGAAGGGCGTCCCTGCCGCGGCGAGCCGGTGTAGAGCAGCAGCTCTGCGGGGGCGTGATTGAACTGATCGGTCCACATGCTTTTCACCACGCAGATGTCGTCGGCGATGCGGTGGAAATTCGGCACGGCGTCGCTGAGCCACGTGCCGCCCTTGCCATACTGCGCAAAGGTGCGCGGCGTGCCCATGAGCTTCGGAGTGCCGCTGGTGAAGGCGAAGGTCTTGCCTTTCACAAACTGATCCGGCGCAGGCTGGCCGTTGCGTTTCACGAGCTCCGGCTTGTAGTCGAGAATGTCGAGATGCGGCGGTGCGCCGGACATGTGGAGATAGACGACGCGCTTTGCCTTTGCGGGAAAGTGCGGCTTGCGCGGAGCCATGGGATTCGGGGTGGCGGCTTCGGCGTTGTTGCCAAGAAGGGCGTCGAGCGCGATGGCACCGAGACTGAACTGTCCTGCGCTGTGCAGGAACTGGCGGCGTGTGGTGTGGAGAAGATTGGAAAGGTTCATTTTTTCATCAAGGTCTCATCGAGATTTAAGAGGACATTTGCAGCCGCGGTCCATGCGGCAAGGTCGGTAAGGTCGGCACCGGCGGGCGCCGCGCCAATCGGGTTCGTGGCCATGTCGGCGGCCTTCTTCGCGTCTTTGGCGAAGTACTCGCGGCTCTCGGCGACGAGCTGGGCGACGCGTGCGATTTCCTTGTCGGTCGCTCCGCGCTGAAGGACGAAGCGGTAGCCCGCGCGGACGCGATCTTCGGGCGTGGACGCCGCCGCGACAATGCGCCGCGAGAGGGCCTGCGCGGCTTCGACGTAAACGGGATCGTTGAGCGTGACGAGAGCTTGCAGGGGCGTGTTCGAGCGATTGCGCCGGATGGTGCAAATCTCCCGGCTGGTCGCGTCGAAAGTCACCATCGAGGGATACGGCGAAGTCCGCCGCCATTCCGTATAAATGCCGCGCCGGAACCGGTCTTCACCGGCGCTCGTCTGCCAGTCGAGACCGCCGCCAAATGCCGCGCTGAGTCCCGCGTTCGGGCGCGCCGGGCGGACACTCGGACCAAACATTCTCCCACTCAACAGACCGCTCACCGCGAGCGCCTGGTCGCGCACCATTTCCGCGCTGAGCCGCACGCGAGGCCCTCGCGATGCGAGCTGATTTTCCGGGTCGCGCTCCAGCGCCTCCGGTGTGACCTTCGACGATTGCCGGTATGCAGCGGAGGTTACGAGCGTCTTCAAAAAGGCCTTCGTATCCCATTTTTTCTCCATGAGTTCCACAGCGAGCCAGTCGAGCAATTCCGAGTTCACTGGCGCTTCACCTTGGGCGCCAAATTCCTCGCTTGTCCGCACAAGTCCGATGCCAAAAATCGCCTCCCAATACCGGTTCGCCACCACGCGGGCGGTGAGCGGGTTCTTCGAGTCCACCAGCCAGCGAGCCAGCGTGAGCCGGTTCATCGGCGCGCCCGCTTGGGGCGGATGGAAAGCGGCCGGGACCCCGGCTGTCACTTCATCGCCGAGGGAGAGATAGTTACCACGGATGTGGATATTCGTCTTGCGCCCTTTGCCCGCGGCGAGGTCGCGCATCACCGGCACGGTGTCGGGTTTCAGGTCACCAAGTTCCTTGCGGAGCGCGGCAAGTTTGTCGCGGTCCGGCTTCATCTCGGGCGCTTTCTCCTGAACGTAGAAGTTCTTCAAAAATGTCTCACGCTCTGTCGCCGGGAGATCCGTCAGCGCCCATTCAGAGCCTTCGTTGTTCTTCCTCGCAGTTTGCGCGCTGTCGAGCACTTCCATCACCTCGGCGACGCGGGCATCGCTCGTCGCAGCGATCCGGAAATGCCCGAGATTGTGCGAAGGGAAAGCGGACTTCGTTTCGATCGTCACCACGAGCTTTGCGCCTGCCGGGAGCTCCAGTGGCTTCGCCGCCACGAGCGTGAGGGAGTGCGGCTTTCCGGTCGTACCACCGACCGCCCAGCCCTTCTGCGGGCCTGGCTTCTTGCGCTTCCCCTTGGCCTCCACGGCATCGGTGACGACTCCAGCTTCGCTGAAATCCGCCTGCGTAAAGTCCGCGATGGCGTCGCTAAACACGACCTCCCGGCGACCCGTGAGATCGAACGGGATTTCCAAAGCGGATTTGTTGTCCGTCTTTTCCCAAACCGGTTGACGTTTATCATCGAGCGCCACGATCCGGAATCCGTCGAGCCGCTCGGGAATCTCCGCGCGGCTCCAAATCACCACGCGGTCAAGCGGGCGGACGGATTTCAAATCGACCTCCCACCATGGATTGTCCGATTCCGCAGAGTGAGCGACCGAGCCCTTCTCGTAGAGCGCCGCAGTATTTCCATCGATCGCACGCTTCGCCGCAGCATCCGTATAAGTGCTGCTCTGCGTCGCCTGTCCCTTGGTCGCGACATTCTCGCCGGCGGAAAAAACCTGCACTTCCGCGAGTTGAAGGATCTTCCCCTTGCCCGGCAACTCGATCCGCACGTAACGGGCGACCGGCCCCGGCGTAGAGGCCGCCGGGACGATCTCGGCGCGCACTCGCGTCACCACAAAATTGCCGCTCGCAAACCCCGGTCCCTTGCCCGGAAGCGAGTCGTGAGGCAGTGCCTGAATGCGCAGCGCGGAAGCGGCCTGGAGCGATTGCGCCCCCAACTCCAGCGTGTAGGTGTCCGTCTTCCCATCGTTTTTCGCGGCGAGCACGGCTCCTTCGGCATCGACGGTGAGCGCAATTCCCGAAGCTGCTTTGGCCGAAACCGGAAGCGCGGCCCGCCAGTTCAGACTCGCCGGAAACTCGCGCGCCCACTTAGCCGCGGAAGCGGTGAGAGCGGGCGGCGGCGTCTTCAGTTTAGCCTCAGCTTCTGCGATCTGCTGCTCCAACTCCGACCGTTTTTGCTTTTGGGTCTCGCCTAGAAAGCTGTGCAGCGGAGCCTCGTCACGCCGGTCCGCGTCCTCGCTGTTATTAAAGAACGCGTACATCCGGAAATACTCGTGATGCGAGATTGGGTCGAACTTGTGCGTGTGGCATTGCGCACAGGCGAACGATGTGCCCATCCACACAGCCATGGTCGTATTCGTGCGGTCCACGACTGCGGCGCTTCGAAACTCCTCGTCCTGCGTACCGCCCTCGGAGTTGGTCATCGTATTCCGATGAAACGCCGTCGCGATGAGTTGGTCATCGGTCGGATTGGGCAGAAGGTCGCCGGCGATTTGCTCGATGGTGAACTGGTCGAACGGTTTGTTCGAATTGTAAGACCGGATCACGTAATCCCGAAACGCCCAGATCGTCCGCGAGGGATCGTCGGCGTATCCGGCGGAGTCCGCGTAGCGCGCAAGGTCCAGCCACATCCGCGCCCAGTGCTCGCCATACGCCTGCTTCGCGAGCTGTGCATCGACGAAGCGCTCGTAGGCACCCGGCGCGGCGTCTTTGAGAAATGCGTCCGCTTCCTCCGATGACGGCGGCAGCCCCGTGAGGTCGAGAGCCACCCGCCGTGCGAGCGTGGCGCGATCAGCCTCGGGTTGAAGCGCGAGCTTTTCCTTTGCCAGCCGTGCGCTGATGAACGAGTCGATCCCTCCCGGTGCCGCTTTGCGCGCCGGCGGCTCGTAAGCCCAATGCTTCTCGTATTTTCCTCCGCCCTTGATCCACTCCCGCAAGAGCCCCACCTCACGCGGCGTGAGCTTCTTGCCAGCCTTGCTCGGCGGCATCAAATCATCGGAATCATCCGTGATGATTCGCCGGATGAACTCACTCTTCTCGGGATTCCCCGGAATAATCGCCGGGTAACCGCCCAGGTCCGCCGCCGCGCCTTCCGCAGTGTCGAGCCGCAGTCCGTCGGTCCCGCCCTTGCGCTCTTTGTCGTCCGGACCGTGGCAGTGAAAACAGTTGTTTGAAAGGATCGGGCGAATGTCCCGGTTAAAGTCGGGCGTCTCTCCGCGCGCGAGCGATGCGGCGGCGGCGAGGGCGAGTGCTGAAATGCGAACGGTCATGCGAGAAAAGGAATCTGTCGGGACGGGTATTCTTAGCAAGCTGGGCTGTCGCTGCTCCCTTAATAAACGTCAACGATGGCGCGATGGACTCCATCCGTCAAACGATGCCGGAGCAATGTTGCTGGAGCCTTCGTAGCACCCAGTTGCGAATGGGTAGGACAATATACTGATGGGTTTCAGCAAGAAACGGAGTGCGAGGTGCGGCAGGCGACGGCATGGTCGCATCCGTTCGATATCCGCATTTCATGAAGAATCACATTCGACTCATCGTCGCCTGGCTCCTAGTCGCCGCCAGTTGCGGGAACGACTGGAAGCCCAATTTTCCTGTTCGGGAGCTGTTTGAAGAGGGGCGCTTCGTTTTTGAGCAAAACTGTATCGTCTGCCACGGGCAATTCGGCGACGGAACAGGGGAGCTATCTCCCGGGCTTTCGATCAAGCCGCGCTCGTTCCGCACTGGGGTATTTAAATACCGCACGACGCCGGTTGGGAAAATGCCGACCAATGATGACCTGAAGCGCACGGTGCGCGATGGCATCACTGGCACCGCGATGGGCATGTTTACGAATCTTCGCCAAGAGGAACTCAACGCGGTCGTTGAGTACATCAAAGGGTTTTCGCGAAAATGGAAAGATCCAGCAAACTATGCACCGCCGATCAAATTTCCGGTGACGCCGGCGTGGTTTGGTGACGCCACGAAACGGAAGCTGGAGGAGGATTCCGGGGCCGCACTTTACCAGACGCACTGTGTGGCATGTCATGGGAAGGACGGGGCAGGGGATGGGCCAGCCGCCGCGGCGCTCAAGGACGATCTCGGAAACCCGGCGCAGCCTGCCGATCTCCGGGCTCGATTCTATCGCAATGGCGACGAGCCTCACGACATCTACCGTGTGCTTTCGCTTGGCATCAGCGGGACGCCGATGGTGTCTTGGGAAGCGACGCTGACATCGGAACAACGATGGCAGTTGGCGGCGTATCTTCGGAAGCTCTCTGCCGTTTCCAAAGAGTAGCCTAACGTCACGAACGAGGACACCCGGTTCGATCCTTCTCTGGCGCTGACGTCTTGAGTCTCGAAGGAAACTCGCTGGAGTTGCGCAACTCATGCGGATCTCGGATGTTTGATGACCATTATGAAAGTGAAAATTCTCTTCGCTACATTTGCCGCTGCTGTTCCGCTCCACGCCGACACGCCGGAGCAGCTCGATTTTTTTGAGAAGAAGATACGTCCCGTGCTTGCGGACAAGTGCTACAAGTGCCACTCGGAAAAGACGGAGAAAGTGAAGGGCGGGCTTGTGCTGGACACGCGTGAGGGCATCCGGCGAGGCGGCGACAGTGGGGCGGCGGTGGTGCCGGGAGATTTGAAGGAGAGCATCCTCATCGAGGCGATCCGCTATTCAAATAAGGACTTCGCTATGCCGCCGGAAAAGGAGGGCGGCAAGCTGCCGGATGCCGTCATCAAAGACTTCGAGACATGGGTCTCCATGGGAGCTGCCGACCCACGCGATGGCGCGGCGAAGGTGGTGAAAAAGTACGACGCCGAAGCTACGGAAAAGTGGTGGGCTTTTCAGCCGCCGCAAAAAGTGAGCGTGCCGCCGCCCAAGGATGCGGCATGGGCGTATGGTGATGTGGACCGGTTTCTAATGACGGGGCTGGAGGCGAAGAACCTGCGTCCAGTAGCCGATGCGCAGCCGGATGCGCTGCTGCGGCGGATCTATTTCGACCTCATCGGATTGCCGCCGTCTCCGAAGGAAGTGGGCGACTTTTTCAAGGACTGGCAGAGCGCAGCGGCGTCGCGCCAGTTGCAGCAGGCGGTGCTGGCGAAGTGGGTGGATAAGCTGCTCGCCGCGCCGCAGTTTGGCGAGCGCTGGGGGCGGCACTGGCTCGACGTGGCGCGGTATGCAGAGTCGTCGGGGAAGGATGTGAATACCGCTTTTCCGCACGCATGGCGGTATCGCGATTACGTCATCGCGGCATTCAATGAAGACAAGCCGTTCGATCAGTTTTTGCGCGAGCAAATCGCTGGGGATTTGCTTCCCTCGAAGGGCGAGGCACAGCGGGCGACGCAGCTCACGGCGACGGGCTTTCTCGCGCTCGGGCCGAAGGGGTTGAATGAGCAAAATCCGCGTCAGTTTTGCCTCGATCTTGCGGACGAGCAGGTGGATGTCGTCTCGCAGGCATTCATGGGGATGACGGTGTCGTGCGCTCGCTGCCACGACCACAAATTCGACCCCATCTCTCAGCGCGAGTATTACGCTCTGGCGGGCATTTTCCTGAGCACAGACACGCGCTACGGGACGGCGACGGGCATCCAAAACCGGCACTCGTCCGAGCTTGTCGAACTGCCCATCGCCAGCGGTGTAAAGACTGACGGCAAGGCGCTCTCCGCCGCCGAGCGGAAGGACAAAGAGACGCGCCTCGCTGCGCTGAAAAAGGAGCAGGCCGACTTGATTAAGGAGCGCTTCGAGGCGCGGCGAGATGGCAAGCCGGAGCCTGCTCGGACGGGTGCGGCGCAGCTCCGCCCGCTGATCGTGGTGACGCAAATCGGCCAGCTCGAAACGGAGCTGAAGGGCTTCGACGAAAGCGGGCAAGCGAAGGCGCTGGCGATGGGCGTGCAGGATTTACCGCAGTCCAAGGGTGCGGCATTCGGGAGGGGGCTCGGTGAGTTCTTGCGGCGTGGGCCACAAGCCCGGATCGGTCGCCCGCCGGAGTTTGCGAGCGTCCAGGACGCTAAACTCTACGCGCGCGGCGATGCCGATAAGCCGACTGACTCGGTGCCGCGCGGTTTCCCCGGCGCGCTTTCGGTAAATCCAACGAGCATTCCTGCGGCTGAGAGCGGCCGGAAGCAGCTTGCCGATTGGCTCGTCTCGCCGACGAATCCACTCACTGCGCGAGTTGCGGTGAACCGGGTTTGGAGCTGGGTCTTCGGGCGTGGAATCGTGGAGAGCGTGGACAATTTCGGCACGACGGGCAAAACGCCCGACAACCAAGCCCTGCTCGATTTTCTCGCCGTGAAATTTGCCGCGCCCACCGCGCAAGGCGGCTACGGCTGGAGCATGAAGCGGCTCGCCCGCGATCTCGTCCTCAGCCACGCCTACCAGCTTTCATCTGAGTATCAGCCCGCGACATTCGCGGCAGACCCAGAGAACACGCTGCTCTGGCGCGCAAGCAAGCGCCGCCTCGATGCCGAGTGCATCCGCGACGCCATGCTCGCCGCGAGCGGCAAGCTGGAGCTGGAATCGCCCAGCGGCTCGCTCATCTCCAAAAACGGCGACGGCCCCATCGGCGGCCCGCGCTTCCGTGGCATCAGCGAAGACCAGCTCATCAACAGCGGCGGCGCAGTCAGCTACCGCAGCGTCTATCTCCCCGTCGCCCGGGACCTCCCGCCGGATGCGCTGGCGGTGTTCGACTTCAGCGATCCAAATCAAGTTACCGGCGACCGGGAAAAGACAAACGTCCCCGCCCAAGCGCTCTACATTTTGAACAACGAGTTCGTCTCCCGCTGCGCTGGCAATCTCGCCGACCGCGTGCTGGCGGCGTTCCCCTCGAACGCCGGTTTCGACCAACGGCTAAACTACTGCTACTGGCTCACGCTCGGGCGCAACCCGACGGCAAACGAGAAATCCGCCGCATGGAATTTCCTGCAAAAATTCCCCGCCAACTGGAGCAAAGGCGAAACCGCCCAACCCGGCATGAAAGACGCCGCCGACATGCGCGCCGCATGGCTCAGCCTAGCCCGCGCGCTCTTTGCGACAGCAGATTTCCGGTATCTGAACTGAGCTTCGGCATCATTGTTCAGCATGGTTCGCACGCCAGTTGAACAGGTTGACGATACGCAGCCCTCCGTGCATCTTTCCCGCATGGCTACGAAGACCATTTCCATAGACCTCGACGCATATCGCCGCCTCCGTGCCGCTCGCCTTAGCCCCAAGGATTCTTTCTCCAAAGTCATCAAGCGTGCCCACTGGGAAAATGGCTCGAAAACCTGTGGCGACTTGCTCGCGGCGCTTCCCAACATCCCCGCAGCAGACGAGTCCGTGCTTCAACGCATCGAGGCAGCCCAACGCCAAGATTCGCCCGCTGATAACCATTGGTCGTGAGCAGTTTTCTATTCGACACCTGCTTCCTCATTGACCTTGAGCGGGAGCTTCGTCGTGGTTCAGGAAAAGCGCACGCCTTTCTCCGAAGCAACGCCGCCGCCCGTGCCTGTCTCTCATGGACCGTTGCAGGTGAGTTCGCAGAAGGATTTGGAGACATCCACCACCTGGCTTGCGCGGATATGCTCGGGAAATTCGACATCTTGCCGATGAACGAAGCGACTGCCCACCACTACGCCGTAGTCACGCGCCACCTACGAGCCGCGAGTCAAATCATCGGCTCCAACGACGTATGGATCGCCGCCGCCGCACTCGCGCACTCCATGCCGGTCGTCACGAACAACGCGGCGCATTTCGGGCGGGTGCAAGGGCTGGAGGTTGTGGGGTATTGAAAGGAGGGCCGTGAGCCTTGACCTCGCCACCGGTGACAATTCCTACTCCTCGCGCAGCGCCTTCACCGGGTCGAGGTCGGCGGCGAAGAAGGCGGGGATGGCTGCGGCGACGAGGCAGATGACGAAGGATGCGGAGCAGATCACCGCGATGTCGCCCGCTGTGATTTGCGCGGGGATTTCGGTGAAAAGGTAGATTTTTGCCGAGAAAATATCGATCCCGGCGAAGCGCGCGAGGAACTCCCGGATTTGGTTGCGCAGAGCGAGCACGGTGAAGCCGGCTGCGACCCCGATGATGTTGCCCAGCACGCCGACAATTGCGCCTTGCCCGAGGAAGACGCCGATGATGGCCCAGCGGGAGGCACCGAGTGCCTTGAGGATGCCGATTTCACGCTTCTTTTGCACGATGACGGTGATGAGCGTGTTCGTGATGGAGAAGGCGGCGACGACGACCATGATCATCATCACAAACATCATCATCGTCCGCTCGTTCGCGACGGCGTCGAGTCGGTCCTTGTTCGTATCCATCCACGAACTCACGGCGAGGTCGCGCGGCAGGCTGGCGCGGAGGGAGTTCGTGGTGGCCTCCACTTTATAGGGGTCGGAAGTGCGCAAGGCGACAGCGTGGACATCGCCGGAGAAGCCATACGCCTGCTGCGCCAGCTCGATGGGGAGGATGACGTAGGCCATGTCGTAGTCCATCCGCCCGGTGACGATGAGGCCGGTGATGGTCAGCTCCATCGGGCGAATCAACTGCCGAATCTCACCGATGGTTTTCGCGTTTGGGTCGTTCTTCTCGGCGCGCTTGAGTTCGTTAAACGCCTCGCGCAAATGGCTGCCGAGGGCGTTCACGGTAATCTTGTCGCCCACCGTCACGCCGAGATCGTGCGCCAGCCCGGCCCCAAGCAGGCACTTGTCGCCTTCAAGGTCAAAGGTGCCCTGTTTGACGAAGCTGCGAATATCCATCAGCGATTCGTGCTCGGGGAGCAGGACGCCTAGAATTTGCGCCGTCTGCACCTGCGGCGAATCGCCGGCGACTTCGATAATCACAGGCCCGGCGACAATGGGCGACGCCCCGACGACGCCGGGGCTTTTCAGCGCCATCTCCCGGACCGACTCCCATTCCTGAAGCAGCCCGCCGCGCTGAGAAACCTGAACGTGGGGCTCGAAGCCGATGATCTTCTTTTTCAGCTCCAGCCCAAAGCCCGTCATCACTGCGATGACCACGATGAGCGCGGCGATGCCGATAACCACGCCCGTGATCGACAGCACGGTGATGATGGAGACGAAACTGCGCTTCGGCTTCAGGTAGCGGAGCGCGAGAAAAAGGCTGAACGGTGTATTCACGACTGTCTGATAGCGTAAAGCAGCTCGCTCTTCCTACAGCAAATGTAGTTGCAACTCTCCGTCCCCACGCATCGCGTCAGGAACGGTATCCGTGACTCGCTGACGGTTCGCCCGGCGGAGAAAGCGAGTGTCTATTTTGCCGTGGGATCGTTGCCGGGGAGTGGAGGGAATGAACACGGACCACGAAGGGGAGTCCCGAGCGAAGCAGTCGAGGTTTCCCTCCTCGGAATACGGCTCCCACTTCATCGAAGCGGTCTTCTCTCCCCAAGAAAGAGCTGGCCGGAAGAGCGAAAAAGCGGCGTTCTTTTACCTCAGACAAAGTGTTGCAGTGGAAGAGTCGCAGTCGCCAAACCTCGAGTTTCTGAATGCAGTGCAACCCACTCCATGTCAGAGGTTTGAAATGGTGCGCGATACAGGTTTCGAACCTGTGACCCCTACCGTGTCAAGGTAATGCTCTACCACTGAGCTAACCGCGCTTTTGGGTTTGGAGGGCGCGTTCTACATGCTGAGCGGTGGGGTGCGCCAGAACTTTTTTCGTCGAGGCGTGCGGAAAGGGCGAACAGGTGGTTGGGTCCGCGTGCGGTGAGGCTTCGGGAAAAAGCTAATTGCTCGCCAGTCTGCGGATATTACCCGGACCATGAACCAACCTGTATTCGTCCTCGCCGTCACCATCGCCGCCGCGCTCCCTGTCTTTTCGCAGAACGCCAACATCGACGCTCG
>CAMDQC010000099.1 GCA_945905735.1 Prosthecobacter debontii
AACCCGCCGGATTACCGACTGAACTGCTCCATGTATTGGAGCCAGTCCCTGAACTCCCAGAAGCTGGGAAAATATTGTTGATGAACGTCCAGCCCGACAAATCCGTCCCAAACGTATCCGCCCCTAAAAACGTCGTCGGCGACACCGATAAAATCGAATCCTCGTTCGTAGAATACGCATCATTCACCGCCACCGGCGCGGCAAAAGCCGACCCGATCAGGAGTGAAAGGAGGGCAGTAAAGTACGCAGTGCTTCGTATCATGGGTAAATGATGGGTGACGGAAAGTGCGCGGCACAATGGTCATATTATCGTTACATGCAAGCCCGTCTTCCGTAACGCACTGGTCGAGAGACTGCGCGCCCCCGAACTGCCATGTCCATGCCAGCGACGCGCATATCCCAACCCCGAAAAACGCCCGGATTTTATCCGCCCTGCGCCCGCAAGCTGCTTGAAAATGGAGAGGCGATTCTCGCCCTTCAGCAATGCCACAACTTCGCGTCCTTCTCGGCTTTCAGCAAGGCCAAGTCTATTCGCTCGACTCACGTCCGATGATCATCGGGCGTGAACCGGGGAGCGACATTATTCTCGATCCTGAGAGCCCAGCCTCGCGCCGGCACGCCGAGATCCTCTGCGAATCCGGTGAGTGGACGATTCGCGACCTCGACAGCAGGAATGGCACTCTGATTAACGGCGCGCCCGTCAAGCACGGGGCGTTGAACCACAGCGACGAAATTCTCGTCGGCGATAGTGTCTTTGTTTTTGAATACAATGACCGTCTCACCGCCGAGACGGAAGCTGCGGCCAGTCGCGCCATGCCACGGGAGCCGTTGGGCCTACAGAACGACCCGAAAGCACTGGAATTGGTGCGTTCGGTAGGGGAAAAGATGATGCGGTTCGAGCGCGAACTACCCCGTCTCCTCGGCTCGCAGTCGGGGATGATCCGCGATATTCTCATCGCCATCATCGCTGATGGTCACTGTCTGCTCTTTGGCCTTTCGGATCGGGCGAAGACGGTCGTTCTGAACGTCATCGGCAGTGTTTTGCGTCTCCGGGTGAACCGCCAACGGATGAGGCCCGACATGTCCCTCGCCGACATCACCGGCACAGACGTAAAGGAGAGCCCTGCGCACGCGCCGCGATTGCAGCCGGGGGCGATTTTCTCCCAGATATTCATGGCCGAAGACATCAATCGCTCTTCCCCTGATAACCTGAGCGCTCTCTTCAGTGCGATGCGCGAGAGGAATATCGTCTTGGCCGAACGGACGTGGCCTGTGTCGGACCCATTCTGCGTTTTAATCACACAGGACGACCCGAAATGGGATGCTCCTTTCCCCATGAAACCGCATTACCTCGACGAAATCATGTTCAGCTTGCGTGCAAACCCGGCAGACAGCGGTTCCGTCCTGGAGTCCATTTTCGAAGGCATCGTCACCGCCGCCCAAGTCGTCACACTGCGCGCATTGGTGAAGGATTTCGCCATCGACGAATCCATCACCCGATACGCGGTGCGCCTTACCTGCGCGACCCGACCGCATAACGCGGGAGCGCCCGCTGCCGTAAATCGCTGCGTGGAGACCGGCGCAGGGCCAAACGCGGCGCTCTCACTCCTCCTGGCAGCAAAAGCGCGTGCGATCCTCGCAGGCCGCCTTTTTGCCACGACGGATGATGTCCGGGCCGTCGCGGCGGGCGTCTTCCGCCACCGTATCGCGATTAATCAACGCGCTATCGATGACAGGAAAGACGAGGATTACATCATCCGCAAAATCATCGACTTCGTGCCCACGGAAAGCGAGCAGTAGCCGCGATGGGACGGAGAGGGGACGTATGGGAGACCATCGGCCCCATACGTCCCCTAAAAGCCTTCCTTAGCGAGCCCAAGTGATCAGCCGCAGCTCGTGCGCCTGAATGATATTCGGGTGGCTCGGAATGACGCGCACGCTGAGGCCGTAGCTGCCGCTTTCGTCAGCAGGGATGGCTCCGGCGAAGCGGTAGGTGCCGTCTGCGAGCTTCTCTACCATTTTAAGCTCGACCGTTTTTGCGCCGGCGATTTGACCGTTCACATTTTCGCCGAAGAATGCCTGTACTCGCACGAACTCGGGTGCGATGGGGCCGAGAGCGACGCGGGCGCTGACGTCGAGCTGCTGGCCGACGGTGACGCTGGGGCTGTTGCCGTTACAGACGGTGACATCGCTGACGGCGATGTGCGACCAGTCGCGGCGGATGTTCGATTTCCACTGGCTCAGTTCGATGGCTTTTTTGCACCCGTCGGAGTTGAGAATGGTATGTGCACGAGCAGCGCTCTCGTAAAGGCGCTCGGTGTATTCCTGAACCATCCGGTGCGTATTAAAGACGGGGACGATGGTGCGGATGGATTCGCGCATGAGGTTGATCCATGCGAGGGGGAGTCGGCCATCCGGCTTGGCGTAATAGAGGGGGAGGACTTGCGTCTCCAGGATGTGGAAGAGGCTGGCGACATCCACTTCGGTCTCGAATTTCTCATCGAGTTCCGAGGTGCTTTCAGGGATTTCTGCGCCGATAGCCCAACCGTTTTTCCCGGTGTGCGCTTCGCACCACCAACCGTCGAGGACGCTGAGATTGAGGCCGCCGCTTGGCGGGAGTTTCATACCGCTGGTGCCGCTGGCTTCGAGGGGGCGACGGGGATTATTGAGCCAGAGATCGACGCCTTGATACATGCGCCGCCCGACGTAGTGGTCGTAGTCTTCGCAGAAAACGATGCGACCCTCAAACTCGGGCATCCGGGTGAATTCATAGACTTTCTTGATGAAGCCTTTGCCCGGTTCGTCCTTCGGGTGCGCTTTGCCGGCGAAGACAAATTGCACGGGGCGCTCGGGGTTATTCATGAGCTTCAGCAGCCGTTCTTTATCGGAGAAAAGGAGCGTCGCCCGCTTGTAAGTGGCGAAGCGCCGGGCAAAGCCGATGGTGAGCACTTCGGGATTGAGCATCCCGGAGACGTCACGGATTTTCTCCGGGCTTTCGCCAAGCCGTTGGCGCTGCACCCGCACGCGCTCGCGGATGAAATTCACCAGCCGCGCCTTTTGCTTTTGGTGGGTTTCCCAGATGACGTCATCGGGGATGTCCTGCACTTTGCGCCAGAAGTCTTTGTCGGTGAGATGCTCCTCCCAGCCGGGCATGAAACGGTCGTAAATCTTCACGAAATCGGGAGCCATCCACGTTTTGGTGTGGACGCCGTTAGTGACGGACGTGATGGGCACTTCTTTGACGGGAACGCCCGCCCATACATCCGTCCAAAGTGTCTGCGAGACGCGACCATGCAACTCCGAGACGCCGTTCGCGTGGCGCGTGCTGCGGAGCGCGAGAATCGTCATCGAGAAGGGTTCGTGCGGGTCTTTTCGCGTCTGGCCAAAGCTGGCAAACGTCTCGAAGTCGATGCCGACGTTTGCCGGGTAATCGCCGAAGTATTTGCGCATGAGCCCGAGCGGGAATGCGTCGTTCCCCGCAGGCACCGGGGTGTGCGTGGTGAAGATATTGCCGGAGGCGGTGGCTTGGAGTGCGGAGTAAAAGTCGAGCCCTTGCTCTTGCACGCGCCGTCGGATGAGCTCCAGCGAAATGAAGGCTGCATGGCCTTCGTTGAGGTGATGCACGGAGGGCTTGATGCCGAGTGCCGCGAGCGTATGGACGCCGCCGAGGCCGAGGACGATCTCTTGCTTGATGCGCATCTCGTGGTCGCCGCCGTAGAGTTGCGCGGTGATGTCGCGGTCTTCTGGGATGTTGTCGGGGTGATACGTATCGAGCAAATAAAGCGAGATACGGCCAATCGCGAGCCGCCAGACCTTCGCCTTCACCCAGCGGTCGAGGATTTTGACGCTGACGGTGAGGACGCCGCCGTCTTTGTCCTTCACTTCCTGCACGGGGAGGTGGGTGAAGTTCTGGTTCAGCTCCACGCTCTCTTGCCAGCCCTCTTTATTGATCTGTTGGCGGAAGTATCCGTGCCGATAGAGCAGCCCGATGGCCACGAATGGGATGTCTAAATCGCTCGCCGATTTGCAATGGTCGCCGCTCAAGATGCCGAGACCGCCGGAGTAATTTGGAAAGGATTCGTGGAAGCCAAACTCCGCCGAGAAGTAAGCGACGGGGCCGACAAGTGGCGAGCCCGTGCGCGTCTTCGCCCACGTATCTTTGCGCGTCATGTAGGCGTGGAAACGCTTCATCACACCGCTCATCTCGCGGAGGAAGTCGTCGTTTTCCGAAAGCTCCGCGAGTCGTGCCTGCTTACAGAGTTGCAGCATCCTCACAGGGTTGTGGTTCGTTTTGTTCCAGAGCACCGTGTCGAGGTGCCGGAAGAGCGCGCGAGCCGTCGGCTCCCAAGTCCACCATAGGTTGAGCGCGAGTTCGCGCAGAGGTTCGAGGGTTTTGGGGAGTTGGGGGACGACGTTAAACGTATGTATCGGTTGCATATTCCCTTTCTAAGAATGTTTGATGTGAACGTTCCGGGAAAGGCAGCGCGCCGACTAAATAAGCCCAGTCGCGTTAGGGCAAGCCGTTTTTATTTTTTCCCCGAGCCGATGATGCCCCACACCATGAGCAGGAGGAAAATGAGGACGCCCGCCGCGATGCCGATGCGCTTGTAGTCCATCTCGCCGGATTCCTCGACTGGTGTAGCGGGAGAGGCGGGAGAGACGACTTTTTCCGTCGCCCCAGCGGGCGAGCCAGAGGGGCTGGGGGCGACGGGCGCGATGGCCACACTTGGCTCGTTCGTGATGCGGAATGATGCGCCGGTGCGGACCAAATCCGTGTCTTCCAGCGCGCTCTTTCCATCGCCCCGCAGCATCGTCACGGTGAAAATCTGGCCGTTCGCCGCGGTCGCCCGCACGACGCCTTTTGCGTCTTTATGGTTCACCGGGAATTGGAGCCATTGCGTCGTGCCCGCCCCCGTTTTCGAGTATCCAAAAATCGAGTATCCAAGCGCGGTGAGGTCTTTCTTGATCGTCTCGGCAACTTCCGGGGCGTCGAGCTTTTTGCCTGCAAGCGGAATCTGCACGGCGAGATTAAACATCGAGTTCGTCCGCGGATTCGCGACGCCAGTAAGCACGCGGATGGTGGGCGTCACCGCTTCCGGCATCGGCAGCCAGTCCGGTCCGTCAGGGAGCGTGACCGCGATGCCGTATTCTGCCGACTGCCAGACAGCGGCGTGGAGCGAGTTGGCGAGAAAGAGAACGGTAAGGAGCGAGAGCAGGCGACGGAGCATAGTGGCGCGCAAGAAACAGCACAGCGCGCCGGGACTCAAGGCTGTAGTGATTTGTGAATGGTGATTCGTGATTTGTCGCAAGGCGTGCTTTTCGTTACGTCCGTGAAAAACCGCGCCGCCCGCGCTTGCCACAAATCACTTCTCACCAATCACCAATCACAACGCGCAACTACGCCTTCTCCGCCGTCTCGCGGACGAGTTGCTCGGTCGTCGCCCAATCGATGCACTGGTCGGTGATGCTCTTGCCGTATTCTAACGCGTCCATACCGTCGTCGAGCGACTGTGCGCCGGCGAGGAGGTTGCTCTCCAGCATCGCGCCGATGAGCCCTTTTTCTTTCACGCGCTGGTCGAGGATGGCGCGATAAGTCGCAGGCATGATCGTCTGTTTCTTGTGGCAGTTTGCGTGGCTGGCGTCGGCCATTACCACTCGTGGGAGGCTGTGTTTTTGTAAAAGGCCAAGCGTCTCGGCGATGGATTTCTCGTCGTGGTTCGGCCCGCCGTCGCCTCCGCGAAGGATGACGTGGCAATCCGGGTTGCCCTCCGTCGCCACCACGCTCGCGCGTCCGTCGTTATCGATGCCGAGGAAGACCTGCGGCTGCATCGCGGCCTTGATGGCGTTGATCGCTGGGAGGATCGCGCCGCTCGTCGCGTTTTTGAAGCCGACGGGCGTGGACAGCCCGCTGGCCATCTGCCGGTGCGTCTGGCTCTCCGTCGTCCGCGCGCCGATGGCACTCCAGCAGATGAGGTCGGCGATATATTGCGGCGTGATCGGGTCGAGCATCTCCGTCGCTGTGGGCAAGCCGAGGTCGATCACATCGAGGAGGAAGCGCCGCGCCTGCCGGAAGCCCTCGGGGATGTCGTTTGTGCCGTCGAGATGCGGGTCCATGATGAGCCCTTTCCAGCCCACAGTCGTGCGGGGTTTTTCAAAATAGACGCGCATCACAATGAGCACGCGCTCTTTCACCTCATCGGCAAGTTTCGCCAGCCGCTCCGCATATTCTCGCCCAGCTTTCAGGTCGTGGATGCTGCACGGTCCCACCACGAGGATAAAGCGGTCGTCCTCCGCATTCAGCACGCGAGAAATATCGGTCCGAGCCTGCGCGACGAGCGACGCGTGGCGCTCTAAGCGCGGGTTGGCGGTAAACATTTCGCGCGGCGTGGGCAGCGCGGTATTGGCAATGATATGGACGTCCGAAACTCGTGGCATGGACTTCTGAACATGCGCACCCATCCGCACGACGGCAAGCCCGCCGTTTTCCCGGTGGCTACCGGAAGTCGTGGGATGCGGGTGCGGGGAGTTCGCCGAAAGCAAGCGGGGTGACTTGTTCGGCTTTGATATGGATGACGCCTTCGTGTTTCTGCACGATGCCTTTGATGGCGAGGAAGGACTCCTCGGCGATGACGCGGCGGTATCGCTCGAAGAGCTGCGGGGTGACGATGGCGTTGGCGACGCCAGTTTCATCCTCGACGCTGATGAAGAGAAACCCCTTCGCGGTGCCGGGTCGCTGGCGGCAAATGACCATGCCGCCGATGATGACGCGCTCGCCGCTACGTGCTTCGGTCAAATCGGACGCCCGCCAAAGGAGCGGCATTTTTTCGCGGAGCAGCGCCATCGCGTGTGGGCCGGTGGTGAGCGATGTCCCGGCATAGTCCGCGTGTATGCGTTCGGCGGGGTTCATGGGCGAGAGCGGGAGCTGTGTGGATGTTTCCAGTGCGCCGAAAAGGTCGTCGGTATCGCGGGAGACTTCGACCTGCCATTGCGCGGCGCGGCGGTGCTCGGCGAGGCCGTTGAGTGCGCCGACTTTGGCGAGGGCGCGGAGGGCGGGTTTTGCCAGGCCGCTGCGGAGCTGGAAATCGGCGAGGGATGTGAAGGGCTGGCGCGTGCGCTCGGCGACGATGCGTGCGCCTTCGTCGCGATGCAGGCCGCGCACGTAGCAGAGGCCGAGGCGGAGTGCATCATCCGTGCCGACGGTGCAGAGCCAGTCGGACTCCGCGATGTTCACGGGGCGGATGCGGACGCCGTGGCGCTTCGCGTCTTTTACGAGGGTGTCGGGCGAGTAAAAGCCCATCGGCTGATTGTTAAAAAGCCCGGCGAAGAACTCGGGTGCGCGGTGGACTTTCATCCAGCAACTCGCGTAGGCGATGAGCGCGAAGGAGATGGCGTGCGATTCGGGGAATCCATACACGGCGAAGGATTGGACGGATTGCACGATGCGCTGCGCCGTGTCCTCGGGCACGCCTCGTTCGGCGAGGCTGGCACGGAGTTTCACGCACACTTTGTCCATGCGCTCATGCGAGCGGTGAAAGCTGAGTGCGCGGCGCAGTTCCTCGGCCTCGCTGCCGGTGAAGCCCGCCATGACCATCGCGATTTTCAAAAGCTGCTCCTGAAAGAGCGGCACGCCGAGCGTGCGCTCCAGCACGGGGCGCAGACGGTCGTCGATGTAATCCACAGGCTCGCGGCCCGCGCGGCGAGCGAGATACGGGTGGAGAAGTCCGCCTTGAATCGGGCCGGGGCGGATGATGGCGACCTCCACGACGACATCGTAAAACGTGCGCGGCTTCATGCGGGGCAGAGTCGCCATCTGTGCGCGGCTCTCGACTTGAAAGGTGCCGATGGTGTCGGCTCGGCAAAGCAGGTCGTAGGTCGCGGTGTCGTCTTTCGGGATGCTGGCGAGGTCCACGGGCCTGCCGCGAGACTGGCAAATCTCCAGCGTGTCCTGCATGGCGGCCATCATGCCGAGGCCGAGGAGGTCCACTTTGATGATGCCCAAGTCGGCGCAGTCATCCTTGTCCCACTGCGCGACGACGCGGCCTTCCATCGCTGCGTTTTCCAGCGGCATGACGCTGCTGAGCGCGCCCTCGCAGATAATCATCCCGCCGCTGTGCTGGCCGAGGTGGCGGGGCAGGCCGTAGATTTTTTGATAAAGCGAAAGTGCAACCGCCGTGCGCGGATGCTCGCGCGGGATGCCCGCATTTTCCACCTGCGATTCAAGGTCGAGCGTGTGAGGGAAATCGCCGCTGCTAAACAGGCGCGAAAAGCGGTCGAGCATCTCGGGGGCGAAGTTCAGGGCCTTGCCAATCTCGCGCATTGCGGAACGTCCGCGGAAGGTGATGACGTTTGCCGTCATTGCGGCACCGTGCTTGCCGTAGCGGCGATAGACTTCCTGGATGACGCGCTCGCGCCGTTCGCCGCTCGGGAGGTCGAGATCGATGTCGGGCCACGACGTGCGGCCTTCGCTGAGGAAGCGCTCGAAGAGCAGCTTGCACGCGATGGGGTCGCAGGCGGTGATGCCGAGCGAGTAGCAGACGACGCTGTTTGCCGCGCTGCCGCGCCCCTGCACGAGAATCCCCTCGCTGGTGCAAAAGTTCACCAAATCCCACACGATGAGAAAGTATCCGCTGAACCCGAGTCGGGCGATGAGGTCGAGTTCGTGATTCAATTGCGCGAGCACTTGCGGCGAAAGGTGCGAGTAGCGCGAGCGAGCCCCGGCCATCGTCACCTTGCGGAGAAATGAGTCCATCGTCTCGCCCTCGGGCACTCGGTAGCGGGGGAATTCGTAGCCGAGATTTTCCAGCGTAAAGTCGAGCCGCTCCGCGAGGCGCGTGGTGTTTTCCACGGCTTCGGGCATGTCGGCGAAAAGGCGCTGCATCATTTGCGCAGGCTTGAAGTGCCGCTCGTCATTAAGGGCGAGCAGTCGTCCGGCGGCGTCGAGGTGGGTGTGGTTCCGGGCGCAGGTAAATACGTCGAGCACGGCGCGTTCGTCGCGGGTGGCGTGAAGCACGCCGTTTGTCGCGAGCAGCGGGAGCCCGGTGGCGCTGGCGAGGTCGCGGAGTGCGTCGTTTTCGCGCTCCTCGCCACGCCGGAGATGACGCTGGATTTCTACGAAGACGCTCGATTTTCCAAACGCCGCAGTGAGGGCTTGCGCGCACGCCATCGCTGCCGCCCGGTCGTCCCGTGCGAGGGCTCGGCGGAGCGGCCCTTCTTCATCGCCGGTGAGTGCGACGAGCCCTGTTGAAAATTCCGCGAGTTCTTCCCAGCGCACGGGCGCGTCGTGTTTTGTCCCTCGTAGTTTCGCGCGGGTGATGAGCTGGCAGAGATTGCGGTATCCCTCTCGCGACTCTGCGAGCACGGGGAGCACGCTGCCATCGTCGAGCGTCAGTTCCGCGCCGACGATCGCGCGGATGCCGTTTTCGCGGGCTTTGGTGTGTAGGCGTGCACTGCCATAAACGCCGTCGCGGTCGCACAGTGCGATGGCGGAAATGTCGAGCTCCGCCGCGCGTGCGGCGAGCGCCTCGGGGTGCGAGGCTCCGCGCAGGAAGCTGCACGCGCTGCGGGCATGGAGTTCGACGTAGTTCATGCGCGTTTCATGGGCACGATGCTGCGGCTGGTCGGTGATGCGGGCGGCTCATCGTAGCTGCCTTCGATGCGCCATGCGTCGTCCGTACGTGTGAGCCGGTAGAGTCCGCCGCACTCGGTTTCGATGTCCCATTCCTCCGTCGTCCATTGCTCGCGTTCCCACCATCCACCATTCGTGCGGTAAGGGCCGAGCGCATCGCGGATGAAGCCGCGCACTTTTTCGGATGCGATGAACGTCGGGCGGTGACGCACCATGCGGACCTCTGCGGATACCGGAGGACGCCAGCGGCGCAGGGGCAGGCCGGTGGCGAAACTATCGGGCGAGTCCGCCGCCGCTGTGAGTTCGTGAAAGCGCGGCGGGTGGAGCCGGAAGCTGTCGGGCCGATGGGTGTCGAGCACTTCGGCGACGCCGACATTTTCCTGCCCGACCAAGGCCGCGAGTCTGCCGAGTGTTTCGCCGAAGCGGTTTGGGTCGCGCAGGGGACTTTCAAAAAGCTGGAACTGCTGTCGTTCCGCGACGGTGGGCTCGATGCGGAGGAGTGCGCCCGTCGCGCCGTGGTCGAGCCGCAAGCTGTCGAGGTGGGTGTGGAGGATGCGGAAAAGCACGTCCACATCCGCAGTCGGCGAAGGCACGGTGAATACACGCTCGTGGGTGCCGCCGTTTGAGAGCGTGAGGGTCAGCATCATCCGCCCGGCGACTCGGTATGCGTTGCCGAGCCGCGCGGCGAGTTGGTCGAGAAACCGGCGCACGATGAAAAGCACGGGCTCGACCGTCTCCACTTCGCGCTCGAACTCGAACGATTCCGCAAATTCCTCCACCATCCGCACGAGTCGTAACGGGCGTTCTGTGCGACCGGCGGCACGCTCCCAGAGCTGCGCGGCATCGGTGCCGAGCCGGTCCATCAGCTCGCCTCGTGGAAGGCTCGTGAGTTGCGCGAGATTGTGGATTCCCCAATCACCCAGCACGGCGAGTAAATCGGGCGCAGGGTTGAGTTCGTGGAGTGCGAGATTTGCGAGAAAGGCGTGCGGAGTTTGCACGACTAGCACAGGCCGGGCGTGCCGCGCGGCGATGAATGCAAGGTCGGGATTTGCTGCGATGCCCGCCTGGGCCGACATGCGGAGCGATGCGAGGCCGGAGACGGCGCGGGTGCCGAGTGCCTGCCAGTTTTTCTCCCGCGAAGCGCGGAGGTTCACGGTGCAATAACCGTCCGCCGTAGCCTCGACTTCCGGCGAGAGTGTGCCCGCGATTTCGAGTAGCGCGGATTGCGCGGCCTGCTCCTGCGCGGGTGAGCGCGGAATGAGGGCTAGGGACGGGCAGCGAGCGAGAGCCTGCGTGGAGGTTTGCCCGGTCTTTACGCCTTCAATTTCCGCAGCCGCATTGATTTCCAGCACGCCGGATTTTGGCTCGTGTCCGTCAATGAGCGCGACGGGCAGCGCGTGCAGTTCCTCACGGAAACGAAGCGCCGCTTGCAGACGGAAATTGGGCAAAAGGATGACGGTAAACATGGCGCATCCTCATGCCGTGGCACGTTCACTTTCCCACGCGCTGGGATTTCGCTGCGCCGTCCGCCGTGGAAATACCCGCCACGCGGTGCCCCCGAGCAATTCGTGCCGCCAGCGCCGCTGTGCCGCGAGCGTCCAGCGTGATGCTCCGGTGATGCGGACTTGTGCGGCCTCGATCATGGGGCTGGGTGTCAGCACTAAAACCGCCGCCGTGGTCTGCTCTGCAAGTCGCTGGAGGCGGTGCCAAGTATTCGCGGGGATGCCCTGCAACTGCCGTGGCGGCACGCTTTGGAAGTCGAGTATTACGAGCGAGAGATTGCCGTCCCGGAGCAGCAAATCCGCCGATTTCACCGCCTGCATCGCGTCTGCACAGAGCACGACGAGCAGGCGTGCGAGTGCCGCCGATGGGCAATCGCTCGGCTCAAATGTCCGCGCGGCATCGACAAGCGCCGCAAAACACCGCTCCCGGCACACTGCTCCCAGCATGGCATGGAGAAACAGCGCGCCGCCCGGACCGGAAAACTCGCTCAACGCAGCGCGCCGCAAGCCGCCCTCTGCGGCATCCACATCAGCAAGGCCGGTGCGCAGGACGCCGCCCGGTTTTTGCTTCGTCGCTGGGAATTTCTCCGCGAGTGTCTGCCGCAGGGCGGTGAGCCGTGTATCACTGGCGAGCATGACGCACGAGCCCCCGATAAACGCCTGCCACGCCGCGCCATTCCCGCTTCGGCACGAGGATGTCCGCATAGGCCGGATTGCTCGCTCGTAGCCGAATGACGTCTTTTTCAAAATGCACATGCTTGAGCGTGGCTTCAAATCCATCCCCCACATATGCGGCGGCGATTTCGCCCTGCTGCACTTCGAGATCGGGGCGCAGCAGCACGAGATCGCCATCCAGAATGCCTCCGCCAATCATCGAATCTCCCGTGACCCGCAGTAGGAAGTCGCCTTTTCGATGCGGGAAAAGCGCGTCGCCATCGAGAAATTCATCCGGCTCCGCGAGCGCCTCGCTGAGGAGGCCGGCGGTGATCTTTCCAAGCACGGGAATCCCGCCAAGCCCGAGTGCATGACGGCCCTTCTTCGTCAGGCGAAGGAGGCGGTATGCGCGCTGCCTCCCGCCTCCTTGGATTTCGAGGAACCCGTCGCGCTGCAATATTTTCAGCGTCGGCGTGATACTGCTCTCGGCGGCGTATCCGAGTTGCTGCACGAGGTCGGGCACAAACGGAGGAGAGCCTTTCATTTCAGCCCCTGCAACCGCCTCTACAATCCGCCGCTGAGCAGGACTCAATATTGTGGGATGATTTTGCATATATCGTGATTAAACACGATAGTTCAGCGCAGGCAAACGGAATGTGAAAAGTGTCGTAGTGGGCTCCATGCGGGATGAGGTGGAAGTCCTGCTCGACGTCCGAATGCCGACCCTGTTCGCTATTCCCTCAGACATCCTATGCGCATCTTTCCAGCCTCTCTCGTCACCCTCGCTTTCGCCGGTTCCACTTTTGCGGCGCCGTCGGAGGATGCCCGGGCGCTTTTTGAAAAGGCGGGGATTAAGAACGGATTTGTCGTGCGACTGGGCGCGGATGCAGAGGTCGCGGCGGCGCTGAAGCTGAACGCGGGCACGCAGGTTCAGGTTCTGGATACGGATCATGCGCGCGTGTCGGCGGCGAGGAGTGCGCTGTTGGGGAAGGGGATTTACGGGGATGTTGCGGCGGAGCGCTTCGATGGGAAATCGCTGCCGTATATAGACGGAGTGGTCAATTTGCTGATCGCGGAAGAGCCGGGTGCGCTGGCGATGGAGGAGATTCAGCGGGTGCTCGTGCCGGGCGGCGTGGCGATCGTGAAAGGTGAGAAGTCGGTGAAGCAGGTGCCGAAGGGACTGGATGAATGGTCCCACTATTTCTACGACGCGAAGGGCAATGCGACATCGCACGATGATGTGGTGGGTCCGCCGGATCGGCTGCAATGGCTGGGCTCGCCGCGGTGGTCGCGGCATCATGATCGGATTTCTTCCACGAACGCGCAGGTGACGAGCGGCGGGCGGCTTTTTACGATCATGGATGAAGGCTCGCGGATTTCCGCGCTGCTTCCGGCGCACTGGAAACTGAATGCCCGCGATGCCTACAACGGCGTGCCGCTCTGGAGTCGCGACATCGGGAAATGGCAGACGCACATGTGGCCATTGAAATCGGGGCCGACGCAACTGACGCGGCGGCTGGTCGGGGCAGGGGACAAGGTGTTCGTGACGCTGGAGATCGATGGTCCCGTGAGCGTGCTCGATGCGGCGACGGGGGTGACTTTGCGCGAGTTGCCTGAGACAAGAGGGGCGGAGGAGATTCTGCATGTGAACGGGATTCTTTACGCGATGGTGAATCCGCGTCCTTACGTGCTGGAGGAGTTTGCTCCCAAGCTGAATACCGGCGACCAGAAGCGCGTGGAGACGGAGTTTAACTGGGACCAGAAGCCGCGCAATCTCGTGGCAATCGATGTAGCGCGAGGGAAGGTGCTTTGGCGTCGAAATGATGCGAAGATTGCTCCACTGACGCTTGCGGCGGATGAAAAGCGGGTGGTCTTTCATGATGGCGACAAGCTCGTGCTGCTCGACGCAAAATCCGGCGACGAGAAGTGGGCGAGCGAACCGGCGTCGAAACGGAAGCTGTTCGAGTTCAACTTCGGTCCTCGTGTGCTCATCACGGGCGACACGATTCTGTATGCGGGCGGCGATGGCGAGCAGGCTGGATTCGACGCGGTTTCGGGGAAACGGCTGTGGGAAGCGCCGCATCAAAAGAGCGGTTACCGTTCGCCGGAGGATCTCATTGTCGCGGGCGGGTTGGTGTGGAACGCGGGCACGTTGAGCGGCGGGCAGGATGGTGTTTTTACCGGGCGTGATTTGCTGACGGGGGAAGTGAAGAAGAGCTTCCCGCCCGACGTGAAGACTTACTGGTTTCACCACCGCTGCTACATCGCGAAGGCGACGGAGAAATTCATCATCCCGTCGCGAACGGGCATCGAGTATGTGGACCTCGACAAGCAGAGCTGGGACATCAACCACTGGGTGCGCGGCGCGTGTCTCTACGGAGTCATTCCGGCGAATGGCCTGACGTATGCAGGTCCGCACAATTGCGCGTGTTACCCGGAGGCGAAACTGGACGGGATGAATGCGCTGGCACCTGCGAGCGGGAAGCCGTGGCCGAAGCCGGCGTCTGACGAAGCGCGGCTCGAAAAGGGGCCGGCGTATGGCTTTGAAAACAAGACTGCTGCGGACGTGCGGGATTGGCCGACGTACCGGCACGATGCCTCGCGGAGTGGCTTTACGAATCAAGCCCTGCTCCCGTCGATGGACATTGCATGGAGCACGAAGCTCGGAGGAAGGCTCAGCGCGCCGACGATTGCGAATGGTCGTGTGTACGTGGCGCAAGTGAATGCGCACACGGTCCACGCGCTGGATGCTGAGACGGGGAAAGTGGCGTGGCATTTCACCGCGGGTGCGAGGGTGGATTCACCGCCGACCGTCCATGAAGGGCGCGTGTATTTTGGCGGGATGGACGGCTTTGTTTACTGTCTGCGTGAGAGCGACGGAGCGTTGGTGTGGCGCTTTCAGGCTGCGCCCGCTGACCGTAGGCACTTTGCGTTTGAGCAAATCGAAAGCGTGTGGCCGGTGCATGGCAGTGTGCTCGTCACCGATGGGAGGGTTCACCTCGTCGCGGGACGCTCGATTTTTCTCGATGGAGGAATGCGGTTCATCAGCCTCGACGCGCTGTCTGGGAAGAAGCTCGTCGAGGAGGTGTATAATGATCGCGATCCGGAGAATGGCCGGGACATTCAGGAACGGTTGCAGACGCTGCAGATGCCGGTGGGACTCAACGACATTCTATCGAGCGACGGCAAGTGGACGTATCTGCGCACGCAGAAGATCGGCGCCGACGGAAAGCGCGTGGACATTGGCCCGGTGAGCGGTAACGCCATCGCGCAGGGTGCGGCGCAAAAGGGCGAGGACTCGCACATTTTCGCGCCGATGGGCTTTCTGGACGACTCGTGGTTTCACCGGTCTTACTGGGTTTACGGGAAGAGTTTCTCGGGCGGGCACAACGGATACTATCAAGCCGGAAAGTTCGCGCCGGCGGGCCGCATCCTCGTTTTTGATGATGCGAAAGTGTACGGCTACGGACGCGAGTCGAAGTACTACAAATGGACCACGACCATGGAGCATCAGCTATTCGCCGCGAGCCGGAATGCGGCGAATGAAGTGACGGCACCCGCTGCCGCAGGCGCGCCAGCAAAGAAAGCGGCGGGACCGCAGTTGCCAATCGTGCGCTTTCCGCAGAGTCCGAAGCTCGACCCGACCGGCAAGGGACTGACGGTGGAGGCGTGGGTATTGCCGGACGACGGCGACGGTGTGGTGGTCGCATATGGCGGACCGGCGAACGGCTACGCGCTTTCGTTGCACGAAGGGAAGCCGGTGTTCGAGATCCGCTCGGCGAACGCGCTCGTGAAGGTTGAGTTCCCGCACAATTTGCCCGCGCCGATCCAGCCGGGAAAAAAGTGGGTTCATCTCGCAGCCGTGCTTGGTGCGGAACAGGCGCAGATTTACGTCGATGGCAAACTCGTCGCGCAAGGTGCGGCGTCGCCGCTGAAGGCCATGCCAAAGCAGCCGCTGGAACTCGGCGGAGACAGCGGCGGCAGTGTCGGTGAATACGAAGAGGACTTCGGCTACACCGGGCTACTGGACGGTTTTTCCATCACGCATCGTGCGATGTCTGCGGAGGAAGTCGCGAAGCGTTACGACGCAGACGGGCCGCCCGCAGACGCGGTGGTTTCGTGCAATTTCGACAAGGGCGACGCGCGTGATGTGACGGCGAATGGCATCCACGGAATCGCGAGCGGAGTCGCAACTGGCAAAGGCCGCGGCGGGTCGGGAGGAGCGCTGTGGTTCAAGGCGAGCGCGCCTTTAGTGAAAGGCGGTAAACGCAAGAAAGGCGGCAACGCAGCCGGTGGCGGAGCATTTGTGAAGCACGAGTGGGAGCGATTCGTTCCGGTGGTCACACGGGCGATGGCCATGGCCGGAAAGACCGTCTTTCTCGCCGGACCGCCGGACCTTGTGGACGAGGAATACGCTTTCGAGCGCATGACGCAAAAAGACCCGGCAATCCAAGGTGAACTTGCGGAACAAGACGCAGCGCTCGACGGTAAACGCGGCGCCGTGATGCACGCGGTGAACGCCGACACTGGCGAGACCTCGGACTCGATGAAGATGGACAAACCGCCGGTGTGGGATGGGATGGCCATCGCCCGTGGAGCGGTGTATGTCTCCGATGTCGATGGCAGCATCACGCGCTATGGACTGGAGAAAAAATGACCATCGTCCGCGCAATCCTCGTTTGCCTGCTGGCTGCATCCACGGCTCTGCCGTGCTCGGTGCCGGTCTTTCGCTACGCGCTGGATCGATGGGCTCCAGACCGTTTCCGACTGGAAGTGCCCGCTGCCGCCCCTTCGCCGCAGCGCCTCATCGATTCGCTCGGTGCAGGCAGCGCGCCGAATCTCGATATTGTCCGTGACGCAGCCGGAACCACGACTACCGATGCGAGGCTGTTTTTCCCGCACATCGACGATGAACCGCTGTGGACCGGCGCTGTCGATGAAGCCGGATTAGCAGCGCTGGTTTCCTCGCCGGCCCGGAAGGAAATTGCCCGACGCATCACGAATGGAGACACGTCGGTGTGGGTGGTCGTCGGCGACGATACAGGTGAGACGGTCGCCGCGCTCGACAAGCGGTTGCGCTATCTCGAAAACGCGATCGCACTTCCAAAAATCGACCCGAACGACCCGACGAGCAAACTGGGTCCAGGGCCTGCGCTCGCGGTAAAGTTTTCGACACTTGTCATTCGCCGCAACGATCCCGCTGAGGCTGCGTTTTTGCCAGGCTTGCTGGGACCAAAGCGGGCGCGGCTACCGCTGAATGAGCCGATTCTGGTGCCGGTCTTTGGCCGTGGCCGCGCGCTCGGCGCATGGCCCGCGTCGAAGATGGACGAAGATCAAATCACGGAAGCCATGCAGTTCCTCTGCGGCGCATGTTCCTGCGAAGTGAAGGCGCTGAATCCCGGCTGGGATCTTCTTATGGATGCCGACTGGGACAAGCTCCTCTCGGCCTACGGCGAACGCGATTCGTCCGTTGTAGTAAAGCCCGCCGAAGCAAGGGAAGCCGTGTTGGTCGCGATCCCGCCGGCACCAGCGCCCGAGCCTTCGCTGCCTGCGAAAGAGAGGAGTGAGCTCGGCTCGATGTTTACGTTAGCGGTCCTCGGTATGATCGGGCTTTTTCTGCTGCTCGCAGTGCGGCGGCGACCGCTTTAGTAAATCGCTCTGAACGACATCAGCTCGGCGCGGGGGCTATGCTTTTACATGCTGGGCGAAGATGCGATTGGCCTCTTCGAGCGTTTCTTTACTTCCGACGTCGAACCATGTGCCAGGGACGCTCCAAGTGGCGACCGGTGTGTGGGGGTAGAGCCACTGGACGAAGCGGCCCGGTTGGTCGGGGTTATTGCCGGCGGCAAGGTATTGGCGGATGCTGGGGACGACGTGTGCGGGGTAGTAGTAGAGTGCGATGCCGATGAGTGTGCTCGGGGGCACGGTGGGTTTTTCGACGAATTGGGAGATGACGCAGTCTGAGTCGATCGCGACGACGCCGTATTTTTTGGCTTCTTCGAGGGAGCCGACATCATAGACGCCGAGGACGGGCATGTTTTTTTCGCGGGCGAAGGTGCCGTAGCCTTCGAGGCTTTCGGAGAAGAGGTTGTCGCCAGCGACGACGAGGAGGTCTTCAGTTTCGATGCCGTATTTCTGGATGACATAGTCGATGTCGCCGATTGCGCCGAGTTTGTCGGAGTCGCCGGTGGATTGATCGTTGACGATCTCGAATGCGAGCTTCGGCTGGGTCTTGCTATAGGCGTCGGCCCAAGTTTGGAAATCGGCGGCGAATTTGTTGTTGGTGACAACGAAGACTTTGGAGATGCCGGAGATGGGGGCGAGGTTGTCGATGACCCATTCCATCATCGGCTTGCCGGCTACGTCGAGGAGCGGCTTGGCTTTGGTGAGCGTGAGTGGGTAAAGGCGTGTGGCGTAGCCGGCGGCTAGGATGAGGATGTTCATAAAAGTTGGGCGTTTGGATATTCGGTGCGCCAACACGATGCAAGATGCGTTCCTCTGGTGAGGGGGAAATGGCGGCCCAAAGTCACTTCAACGTGAAAGAGCCGGAGGCGCTGGCGCCGATGTGGTGTCCGTATGCGGTGTTGGTTTTTTGGAAGACGACGCCGCTGAAGTTGCGCGTCTGCCCGGCGGTGTCGCGCCATGTGCCGGTGACGATTCCATTTTTCCGGTTGAGAGTGAGGGTCGTGTCGGCGGGGGCGGTGAGCAGGGTGAAAATGTCGGCGATGCTGACGCTGAAGGTGCGCTGGAAGGCGGCGGGCGCGTTGCCTCCGGTGAGTGCGAGCGTGGCGAGGGCGGGGGAGGGGAATGTGAGCGTGCGGATGCCGATGGGCGCGGGGGTGAAGCGGGAGACGGAGACGGCGGCGTCTGCGCGGAAGCCGCTGGCGAAATAGCCGGAGGTGGTTGCTGGGCGCGCCCAGCGAAGGGTGCCGGTGGTGATTGTGAGCCTTCCCGCGAGAACGCCGGTTTTCCCCGTGTAAGGCGTGGTGTAGATTTGGAAGGAGCCGTCTTTGCGGAGCTTGGTGGCGGCGGTGAAGGAGGTGCCGTCTGCGAGTTTTCCATTGATGGTGAGTGCGCCGGTGTTTTCAACGGCGAGGGTCATCCAGCCTGTGCCAGCGGGGATTGTGGGCGTGTTGATTAGGGCGGAGTATTTGCCAGCGAGCGCGGAGGTCGTGGTGGCGAGGAGTGCGCAGTCGGGGACGAGGGTGTGGGTTTCCGCGCCCGCTGCGATGGCGCCGGAAAGCAGCCCGCCGCCCGCAGGCGCTGCGGTGAATGCGAGGGCGAGTCTCAGCGGCTCTTGGCCTGTGCGTGGGATATTTACCTGAAGGGAGCCGGAGGTGGCGACGGTGCCGGTGAACGCGAATGAAACGCCCCCGAATAGGAGGCTCCCGGTGGCGGCTCACGCAGCGGTGACGGTGACGGCGACGGTGCCGGAGGGTTCATTGCGGGCGTCGAGCAGGTTCGTCTCGTAGGCGCCGGTGATGTCGGTCGCGGGAGTGGCGGGGCGGACGGTGACGGTGACATTTGCCGTCGCAGAGCCGCCGCGCCCGTCGCTCGCCGTGTAGGA
>CAMDQC010000100.1 GCA_945905735.1 Prosthecobacter debontii
CCCGTCCTCGCCGGCATCCTGCCGGGGAGCGAGACGCACGCCTTCACAAAAGCGTGCCCTTCTCGCGAGAGTCGCGCGCATGTATCCGGCAGGATGCCGGACACAGCGGGCTGGAAGCCCGCGCTCCCCCGCGCCCATCTCTACCCGCCAAGCTCGCGCAGCCGCTGAAGGGCATCGGCGCTGCGCTGTTGCTGGGTGTAATCGAACTGGCGCAGGTGTTCGACTGTGGGATGATCTGGGGAGAAGCGACGCGGGAGTCGGCAGGGCAATATGAGACGTTTTTCGGGATTGAGAATGTGACGGACCGCTTTGAAGTGGAGCGCAAAACTTATCTGGAATTCAAAGCCCGGTACCTCGAGCGCTGGCCCGATACCGGCTTGCCGTTAAAAGAAAAGCTGGCATCTTAAAACTATGACGAAGCGGCAAAAAGAACTGGAGGCATGGTGGGAAAAAATCGAATCCATCGACGACGCAGGATTGATGATCGGGTTCCGGGTCGGATTGAGCGGACGGAAAAAAGAACCGGCGCAGCCTGCGAAGGTCAAGGTAGGGGGGCGTCGCGACACGAAGTCGGCAGCGACCGTTGAGCTCGGTTCAGCGCGGCGGTTTTCCGCCAAGTAGCGCGGCGGAGTATGCTTGGAGGCGGGCTCGAATGCGGTGGTGACGACGAGGCCGGGGTAGGGGCGGCGATGTCTCTTTTGCCTGTCGCACTACGGGAACGTGGCGTAGCGTCTGCGCAGGATGAATTCCGGATTTCTCGATAAACTGCTCGAACGTATCGGGCGCGTGCGCCCGGAGGAGGTGCGCGATTACGTGCTGCGGCTGGCGGATGAGAAGGGGTTTTTCGAGACGATTTTCCACGCGCTGCACGAGGGCGTCATCGTCACGGACCCAACCGGCCACATTACGTATCTGAACCGCGCGGCGTCGGAGTTTTTCGGCATGGACCGGGAGACGGCGATGGGCGTGCTGCTCACGGAGAAACTGCGCGGGCTCGACTGGAATGCGATCGCGCAGGCGGAGAAAACGATCTCGCGGGACATGGAAGTTTTTTACCCGGTGAACCGCTTTTTGAACTTCTACGTCACCCCGCTGCGCGTGGATAGCGAGGAGCGCGATTTGCTGGGCTACGCGGTGATCCTCCGCGACATCACGGAGAGCCGCAAGAGCACGGAGGAGACAATCCACACCGAGCGGCTGAACGCGCTGACGCTGCTCGCAGCGGGCGTGGCGCACGAGCTGGGGAATCCGCTGAACTCGCTGCACATCCATCTTCAGCTCATGGAGCGCCGGTTGCGCAAAGTGCCGGATTCGCAGCGCAAGGAGCTGACGAAAATCGTGGATGTGGCGAAGGAGGAGATCGCGCGGCTGGATGCGATCATCCGGCAATTCCTCGGCGCGATCCGGCCCACGCAGCTCGACTGCCGGATGGAGAATCTGAACCAGCTCGTGCAGGAGAGTATCCGATTTCTCGAAGCGGAAATCGCGGACCGGAACATCATCGTGGAGTCGGAGTTGCGCTCGGACATTCCGCTGCTGGAGCTGGACCGCACGCAGATGAAGCAGGTGTTTTTCAACGTCATCAAGAACGCCTTCCAAGCGATGAAGAGCGGGGGCGTATTGCGCGTGCGCACGGATGTGGACGACCGCTTTGCGAGTGTGACGTTCACGGACTCGGGCGGCGGAATCCCGGAGGAGGAGATGAGCAAGATTTTTGAGCCGTACTTTACCACGAAGGCCGGCGGGAGCGGGCTGGGGCTGTTGATCGTCCGCCGCATCATCCGCGAACACGGCGGGGAAATGGAGCTGCTGAACTCGCCGGGCACGGGGCTGTCGCTGACGATGAAGCTGCCGCTGACAAGCCAGCGCGTGCGGATGCTCGCTGGGTAAGTTCGCCGACCGATGCCCGATTTACCAATCATCCCCAAGCCGCGAGTGCGGCGTCCGCTGTGGCGACGCGTGGTGCGAGCGGGGCTGTGGCTGCTGCTGCTGCTCGCGCTGCTGCACAGGCCGATCGTTCATTCCGGGGGAAGGTGGGTGGCCATCCGCATGGCGCGGGCGGAGAATGTGGAGCTGGAGTTTCAGCTCGGCGGGAACTTGTGGAGCGGGGTGGAGCTGACGGGCATCCGCGCGAGTCGCCGTGCGCCGGGCCCGGCTCCGGTGGAGAAGCTGTCGCTCGACCGCGTGTCCGTCGGGTACGATCTGTGGGCGCTGATTCGCGGCGATCTTCGCGGCTTGCAGCGCGTGGTAGTGGGGACGCTGGACGTGGAAATTCGGCCCGAACCATCGGCGCAAAAGCCGCAGCGCACAGCACCGGTGCCGCTCGCAGCCAAGCTCCGCGAGGTGCTGGCAAAGCCGCTGCCCGCGCCGGTGATCGAGGTCGCGCGACTCGATGCACGCATCATTACGGGCAATGGGGACTTTCGCGTGCGCAATTTCCGGCTGGCGCTTTCGCCGAGCGCGCCGGGGAGAGTGGCGTGGGACGAGGTGGTGATCCCGGGAGCTCCGCCCATCGCGGCATACAGCGCGAAGACGGAGTCTGGTGCGGGGCGTTTGATCGTGGTGCCGGGCCTTGCAGCGTCCGTAGCCGATGGGGCGTTCGCTTTAAAAGTAGAGCTGCCCGGCAGTCGAGTCTCGGCGCGCTTCGAGCCCTCCGCGATCGGCGCGCAGGTCATGGGAACGGTGGAGGTGGAGGTGATGGAGACGCAGTTCGGCGCGGGCGTCACGGTGCCGCTCGTGCGCGTGGCATTTCATGGAGTGCCGGAAGACTCGGCGACGTGGAACGCGGAGCTGAACGCCCAAGCCCTCGCCACCGAGCAGTCGGCGCGACTGGACGTGCGGGCGACACTTTCCAACCTCGTGGCCAAAGTGGAGACGCTGAGTCTGGACGTGGCAGGCGTCGTCCTTCGCGGCAAAGGCGAGGTGCCTGTGGGCGGTCTGCTTTCGCCCAAAGGTGCGGCGGGGATGCCGGAGGAGGGCGCGTTTCGATTTGAGTTCGCAGCCGCCGATTTATCCAAACTGCCTGCGCCGTTGGCGGGAAAGGCCGCGGGCTCGGGCGTCCTCTCGCTGGAGCGCGGGGAGTGGAAACTCGACCTCACCGCAACTGCCGACGCGCTGGCATCCGGCGCACTGCGCGCGGCGCATTCCGTCGTCCGTGTGCAGGCGCGGGCTCCCGCTCGTGTGGGCATCACACTGCGGGATGTGATCGCGGATGCAGACGTGGAGCTGGGAGCCGTGAGCGCCGATGCCGTGCAGGTGGATAAAGTCCGCGCCGTGGCGAGCCTGCGCGAGCTGCGGGCGACGCTGAAGGAGCTTCGCTTCGAGCGTGGAAGCGGCACTATCACAGCATCCGCGCGTGCAGTGTGTGACGAGAAGGGGCGACTCGTCGGGCAGCCGGAAGGCGAGTTTGCGATTCACATCCCTGCGCTGGCGGACTTCCAAGTAGCGGCAAGTGGAGTGCCGCTCTCGGGTGCGGTGGAGGGCGAGGGCGCGTTCACGCTCGGGCAGCCGATTGAGGCATCGAAAGGGCGGCTGAGTCTCCATGCAAAAGACCTGAAGCTCGGCGACGCAGAAGCCGGGATGATCGACATCGAGGCGGCGGTGGCAGCGGGCGAAGTGGTGGCGAACAAGTGCATCGTCCAGTTGCCGGGGAAAGCGCGAGTGGAGGCCGACGGGCGTTTCGGCATCGCCGCACCTCATGCGTTTGCCGGGAAGCTCGCCGTCAGCATCCCCGACCTCGCCGCCTTCCAGCCCATCCTCGCTGTGTTCGGTGAGAAGCGGGCGCTGGCAGGCAGTGTGGAGCTTTCTGTGGACGGGAAAAGTGTAGAAGGCCGCCCCGAGGCTGCGGTAAAACTCGGAGCGAAAGCGGTGCGATTTGACACGCTCCGAATCTCCGAAGCGCGCATCGCAGGAACCGTCCGCCAAGATTCTGCGGACCTCACGGAGCTATTCGTGGCGAACGAGCAGATTCGCGGGAGCGCGCGCGCCGCGTGGAAAGATGGGCGCGCGACGGTCGAGCAGATCGATGTCCGGCTGGATGGGCAGCCCGTGCTTTCGGGATCGCTTTCCGGGCCATTGCAAGCGGCGGGTGCGCCTGAACAGCCGCTCGTTTTCAAACTCGCAGCGCGCGAGTTGGATGTCGCGAAACTGCTGGCGTCGCTGGGGCAACCGCCTTCCGCAGCGGGGAAGATTTCTGCGACATTCGAGGCGGCGGGCACGCTGTCGAAGCCCGCACTTTCGCTGGAAGTGAAGGGCGACGGACTGCGCGCACTGGCGATGGAAGCGGTGCCGCCCACGGCCTTCGATGCACGCGCAATGCTGACGGGCTCGGAGTTCAAGGTCGCTGGGACAGTGCGGCAACCGCTCGTCCAGCCGACCACATTTTCCGCCGCGACGACCGTGGATACGGCGGCCATCATGGCGGGGAAACTCCCCGGCCTTGCGGATATACCGCTCAAAGCCGCCGTCAATATGCCGGCGGCATCGCTCGCATTCCTGCCGCGCTACGTCCCCGCCATCGCGAGGATCGACGGCACCGCCGCAGTGTCCATGCGCGTCGGCGGGACGCTGGCGAAGCCTACGCTCGAAGGCACCGCGAGTGTGGCGGTAAAGACGGCGCGATTTACCGATGGGGCGATCCCCGTCATCACCGACTTCAAGGCGCGCATTGAGTCTGCGAATGGGCTCGTGACGCTCACTCAGTTCGGCGGCGAGGCGGGAGGTGGGCACTTCGGGGTGTCGGGCACGGTCAACGTCGCCAATCCCGCGCTGCCAGAACTCGCTCTCGCGCTGAAATCGAAGGACGTTCTTGTCCTACGCGACGACTCGGTGCTCGTCCGCGCAGAAGCCGACATCGCCGTGCGCGGGCCGCTAAACGCAGCGAGAGTGAGCGGCGACGTGGTTTTGGTGGGGAGTCGTTTTAATCGAGACATCGAGATACTTCCGCTCGCGCTGCCGGGGAGGCCAAAGCCCGCGCCCGCCGCAATCGCACGGCCACTTACAATCTCATTTCCCCAGCCGCCGCTCCGCGACTGGACGTTCGACGTTGCGGTAAAAACGCGCCCGGACGATCCGTTTCTCGTGCGGGGAAATCTCGCCCGTGGAAAGGTCACAGTGGACGTGCATCTGGCGGGAACTGGGCGAACGCCGTTCCTCACAGGGGCAGCGACGATAGAGCAGTTCAGCGCGACGCTACCCGTGAGCACGCTGGTGGTCCGCCGGGGGCTCGTGACGTTTAGCGAAGATGCGCCATTTCAGCCGCAGGTGGAGCTCGAAGCGGAATCCGTGATCCGGCAGCACACGGTAATCGTGCGTGTGGATGGCCCTGCCAGCAAACCGCGACTGGAACTCCAAAGCGAGCCGCCCCTTCCGCAGCAAGAGATTCTATCGCTCCTGACCACAGGATCGCTGACCGGAGAGATCGGCTCCAACAATTCCGCAATGGCGACGCGGGCCGGGATTCTCGTCGTGAAAGGGTGGTATAAAAAGGTGTTCAAAAAGGAGTTCCCGCTCGGCAGTAGCGATGACGGCGGGACTTCGCTGATGGATCGGTTCGAGGTGGATTTCGGCGCGATCGATCCAAAGACCGGGCGCAATGAAACTACGGCGCAACTGCGCGTCACCGACCGCTTGTTCTTCATCGGCGACCTCGAACTCGGCGGAGGATTCTCGGGCCGCGTAAAGTACCTCTTCCGATTCCGATGATGCGTCTCCGTTTCACTTTTATCCGCTGCGTGATCGCGGCTCTGCTGCTTGCTTCCGCAGTCGCGGCAGTCGTGGAGTTTTCCGGCGCGGTAGAAGTGGATGCGGCTCGGCTGCGGCAGGCTGTGGGCGACCAGATACACGATATCGAAAGCCGTGGACTGACTCCCGCACGCGCCGATGACGCTGCCTTTTTCCTCGCCAGCTTTTACCGAAAGCAGGGCTATCCGAAGGTCGTGGTGAACTACGAGATTCGCGGTGCCACGGTCGTGCTGAAGATTTCCGAAGGACCGAGGGCGTTTCTCCGGTCGCTGCAATTTGTCGGAAACATCAAGACCGACTCGGCGGTGCTCGCGAGGTATTTTAGCGGCGTCGCGGTGGAGGAAATCGCGGCGGCGAAAATCCCGTTTCACGAAGCCGAGGTGGTCGGGGGAGGGGACCGCGTGCGAGGCTACTACGTGAGCGAGGGCTGGCTCGACGTGCTCGTGGATACAAGCGCGACGCGGCTTTCTCCCGACGGTAGGGCGGCAGATGTCATCGTGAAGATCACCGAGGGGATTCGCTACGAGTTCGGTGCAGTGGAGATTGTGGGGGATGTGCCGTATTCCCGAGCGGAGTTGCTCGCCGCACTCGGCGTGAAACCCGAGGGAGTATTTAGCCCGGCGGCTTTCGATACCATGCAAGGCTCCGTGCGTTCATGGCTGCGCGGGCGCGGGCACTTTGCCGCCAGCGTCGTCGCCGAAGCAGACATGCTCCACGCTCGTGATGGCAGGATTCCCGTTCGCATCACGATCAAGGCTGGGCCGAAGTTCCGCGTCGGCGGCATCGTCTCGCGTGGGTTGGACCGGGTGAAGCCGGAGTTTATCGAGAAGCGGTTTAGCAAAATCACGAACGCGGATTACGCCCCGGCGCTGATTGATGAGAAATACCGCGAATTGCTGCGGACGGGGCTTTTTCGCACGCTCCGAGTCGTGCCGAAGGAAATCAGTCCCGGACAGCTCACGCTCCTACTCGAAGCGGAGGAGGCGAAGCAGAAAGAGTTCGGGTTTGAAGTCGGCTACGGAAGCTACGACGGGGTCGTGGTTCAAACGCGAGTTGCCGATAGGAATTTCCTGCGGACAGGGCGACCACTCTCGCTCGAACTCAAAAGTTCGCAGCGCGGCTACGAGGGCGAACTCCTGCATGTGGACCCGTGGTTTTGCGACAGCGAGTGGGCGCTGCGGACGAGGCTGTATTCGCAGTTCCGAGATGAGGATGGATACTCCAAAAAAGGAGCTGGCTTGCGGGTGGATGCGACGCGGCGGGTATTGCCGCGCTGGGAGCTTTCCGCGTTCACGGAGCTTGCGCTCGCAAACGTCACTCCTGCCGGGATCGAGCCGCAGTTTCTCGGGCCGCTCGACTACACGCTCATGTCCATCGGGCTCGCCCAGAAATTGGACCACCGCGACGACCCGCTCAATCCAAGGCACGGGTTTCTATTTCTGACATCTATCGAGCTGGATGCGCTCGATGGCCAGTTTGCATTCGGGCGAGTGACGGCTCGATATTCCCACTATCAAAGTATCGGGCGCTCTCTGCTTGCGATGGGTCTCCGCGTGGGATGGATCATCCCCGTGGGCGATGCTGCGGATGTGCCCATTGACCTTCGCTACTTCAACGGCGGCGGGGCGAGCGTGCGCAGTTTCGCCGAGCGTGCTCTGGGCCCGAAAGATACCACCGGCAATCCTCTCGGCGGTGCATTTTACACCGTGGCCAATGTCGAGTGGGACTTCCCGCTGACTGGTGCGCTGGGCGGAGCACTGTTTGCGGATGCGGGAAATCTCGCCGGCGATTCGACGCCGGGGCTGGAAGAATTACGCCTCGGGGTCGGCATCGGGGTTCGGTATCTTTTGCCCATCGGCCCGATGCGGCTGGACTACGGCTACAATCCCTCACCGCGCCTCGGCGAGGCGAGTGGTGCGATCCATTTCAGCTTTGGTTTTGCTTTTTGAGGGAAATCCTTCACACGCGCGTTGTATTCTGTTAGTGCCTGCTTGTGCTGGCTCCGCCCCACCGCTCTCCGAACTCGGCAGAAAGGAAAAACTATGGGAACGAAAACAACCAAGAAAGAAAAGGCAGCCCCAGTGGCCGCCAAAACTACAACGAAACCTGCGCCAAAGCCAAAGGTCGCGAAGAAGCCTGCCAGCAAAGCGAAGCCAGCGGTCCGCAAGTCCGCAAAAAAAGCGGAACCTGCTCGTGAGGCTCGCCGGGAGGACATTGAGACTCGGGCTTACTTCCTCGCGAGAGAGAGGCAAGAGTCGGGAATGCCCGCTGCGCCGCTGGATGACTGGCTCACGGCAGAACGTGAGTATCTCGGGTAGCGGGCGCTTTGCAAAAAGTGTGTGCGTTTTGAACACCGCTTCGTCTTTCGGCGAATGCGGGTCGGGGTGCTTGGGCTCGTCGGGTGGCTCGAAGAAAATTGGTTGCGTGCAATTTCTATCCGGCTATTAAAGTTAGCCATGACTAAGAAATATATCCGACTCTGCCTCGCGCTGGTGCTCACAGTCCTCTGCGGCTGTGGGGAAACAAAAAAGTCTTCGGGCCGCCCGGTCGTGCTGACAACCTTCACCATCCTCGCCGACATGGCGCGCAACGTCGCCGGGGAATACGCCGACGTGGAATCCATCACGAAGCCCGGTGCCGAGATTCACGGGTACGAGCCGACGCCCGGCGACATCGTGAAGACTCAGCACGCGACGCTCGTCTTGTGGAACGGGCTAAACCTCGAACGCTGGTTCGAGCCGTTCTTTGCCAATGTGAAGAACGTCCCGCAGTTCACCATTTCGGCAGGCGTGGAGCCAATGGGCATCACCGAGGGGCCATACACCGGGAAGCCCAATCCTCACGCTTGGATGTCGCCGGAGAACGCCGTCCGCTACGTGGAGAACATCCGCGATGCGCTCTCGAAAACCCTTCCGCAGCACGCCGCTGGGTTCAAAGCGAACGCTGATGCTTACATCGTCAAGATTCGCGCGACGGACGTTCGGGCCAAGCTCGCCACTATTCCAGAGCAGCAGCGCTGGCTCGTCACGAGCGAGGGCGCGTTCTCCTATCTCTGCCGCGACTACGGGCTGAAGCCGCTCTACCTGTGGCCCATCAACGCCGACGCGCAGGGTACGCCGCAGCAGGTGCAGAGCGTGATTGATGCGGTGCGTGCGAACAAAGTGCCCGTCGTTTTCTCCGAGAGCACCATCAGCGATAAGCCCGCTCGCCAAGTCGCCAAGGAGACCGGCGCGCGATACGGCGGCGTGCTCTACGTGGATTCTCTCACCGACGCCGAAGGCCCAGCGCCCACGTATCTCCGCCTGCTGGAAGCGAACGCCGACACCATTGTCCGAGGTTTTTTGCCCGATGGAAAATAGCCCGCTCACTCTCGAAGCAAGCGAAGTCACCGTCACCTACCCGAACGGAAACACCGCGCTGCGCGACGCCACTTTCCGCCTCGACGGCGGCACCATTTGCGCGCTGGTCGGTGTGAATGGCTCGGGAAAATCCACGCTCTTCAAGGCGCTCATGGGCTTTGTGAAGCCCGTCCACGGATGGGTCCGCATCAATGGCGGTCCCATCCGCAGTGCGCAAAAAAAGAGCTGGGTCGCCTACGTCCCGCAGGCCGAGGATGTGGACTGGTCCTTCCCCGTGAGCATCTACGATGTCGCGATGATGGGCCGCTACGGCCACATGAACTTCCTCCGCATCCCTCGCGCCGCAGACCGCGCCGCCGTGCAGGCGGCACTCGAGCGCGTCGGGCTCTGGGACTTGCGCGCGCGGCAAATCGGCGAGCTTTCCGGCGGGCAAAAGAAGCGCGCATTTGTCGCCCGCGCCATCGCTCAGGGCGGGCGCATCATCCTCCTGGACGAGCCCTTCACCGGCGTGGATGCGAAGACGGAGGAAGACATCATCGCCCTCCTCCACGAGCTGCGCAAAGCGGGCAGCCTCATCCTCGTCTCCACGCACAATCTCGGCTCCGTTCCCGAGTTCTGTGACCGCGTCGTTTTAGTAAATAGAACCGTCTTGGCGTGCGGCCCGACCGCTGAAGTTTTCACCCCCGAGAATCTCATCGCAGCATTCGGCGGCGTGTTGCGGCAGTTCGATTTGGAGAGTTCCACCATCCAAGACCACGACGGCAAAAAAGTCACCGTCCTCACCGACGATGAGCGCCCGCTCGTCCTCGGCAAGCGCGGCCACATCGAATACCGCGACCGCACAGGCCGCGAAGAACTCATCTCCGAGCGGGAAAAAGAGGACAAGCCGTGAACTGGCTCACTCCTTTCCACTAAGAGGCTGTGAAAAAAGTCCAAGTGCTAGTAAATTAGCACTTATACTATGTAGAAAGACCTGCGGCAAAGCTGTGGATGGCAAAACTCGCTTTTGAAATGATCCTCCGCCTTAAACGCTCCGCTTTCTCCAAAGGCGTGACAAATCCGCCCGGAGCGGTTCACTGGCGCGCATGTTGAATCAACTCCACTTGGATCGCTGGGCCGAAGTGCTCGTGGATCACGCCACCAATATCCGGACAGGGAGCATCGTGCGCATCAATGCGCAACCGAGCGCCGAGCGGCTGCTGGAGGCCGTTTACCGAAAAGTCCTCACCGCAGGCGGTCTGCCCGTGGTCAATTGCCGGCCCGAGTTTTTGGGTGAGGCGTTTTACGAACTCGCCAACGAGCAACAACTCGATTGGGCAAACCCTTTTACCCGCTTCGAAGCCGAGCGCATCGATGCGTCGATCAATATTGGCGCGTCCAACAACCTGCGCGCTTTGGATAAGTTCGACCCCAAAATCACCCAACGCGCCGCACGCGCGGACCGCCCCACTCGCGAACTCTTTTTCCAACGCGCCGCCGTCGCCGACGATCCGTCCATCGATTCCACGCTCGCGCCGCTACTCTGGACCACGACCCTTTTTCCCACCAACGCCTACGCTCAGGACGCGGGCATGAGCCTCAGCGACTACTGCCAATTCGTCATCCGCGCCTGCCAGCTCAACCAGGAAAATCCCGTCGCTTTCTGGCAGGAACTCGATCGCTGGCAGTGCGCCCTCGCCGCACAGCTCATGACCGGCAGCGAACTCCATTTCCAAACACCCGCCGGCACGGATCTCAAAGTGAACGTCTCCGGCGCGCGCTGGCTCTCCAGCCCGGGGCGGAAAAATTTCCCGGATGGAGAAGTCTATTCCGGCCCCAATCTCGACGCCGCAAATGGCGGAGCCGACGGCGTGGTGTTTTTCGATAAACGCTGCGTTTACCAAGGCCACGCCGTGCGCGACGCCCGCATCGTCATGAAAAACGGCCGCGCCACCGAAGTCACCGCTGCGGAGGGCGAGGACTTTCTCATCTCCATGCTCGACCAGGACGATGGCGCACGCCGCATTGGCGAAGTCGCATTTGGAACCAATCGCGCCATCTCCCGACCCACCGGGCAGATTTTGTTCGACGAAAAAATGGGCGGCTCGTTCCACCTAGCATTCGGCTCCGGCTATCCCGAAACCGGCAACTGCAACAAAAGCGCCCTTCACTGGGACCTCATCGCCGGCCTCGCTCAAGGCTCCCGCGTGACTCTCGACGGCAAACCATTCTGCATCGACGGACAATTCGTCACCATGCCGCCGGAAGTTCGGTGGGGGGCATAAAGTCCTGTCGGCATCAGAGGGGAGAACATCCGCCGTGGAGGGACCATTTTGCGGGCGGAAAACGGTCGTCTTCTCTGTAGAAGCGCCATTTTTGCCCTCGGAGGCAACTCTCGCCGCACTGGAGGGAACTCTGTCCGCTCTGGAGTAAAGTCCCTCCACGGCGGAGGGAACCCGGTCCACACCAGAGGGAACTCCCTCCGCTTCAGAGAGAACTCTGTCCAGCCCGGATAATACTCTGTCCGTGACGGAGAGAGTTCCCTTCGGTCCGAACAGAGTTGCCTCCAGACCGGAGAGAACTCCCTCCAGTGGTCAAAAAACGCCACCGTTGCCGACGAAACACGCAGCCTTTGCTCATCACAAGCTAGCAGGCTGTTGAAAAACTCGGTCAGGAGTATCCGGACAAAATTCTGCCGCGCCGACATCGAGGGCCTGCTTCCGTGAGCACTTATCCCCAAGTTATTCACATTCAAAAGCCGAACATTCGCCCCTTTGTTCCAATCGGGTGACGCAAAATATGCATTCCTAAAAGAAAGAGTGGACAATTTGTGTCTGTTTTCGCATTTTCCGCGTCCGATTTCATTCGGAGGAACGAATGGGACGGGGGAAAGACTTTACGACGATGCAAAACGACCAACCAACTAGCGACACGTCCACGGCAGTTTCTATCGGGTATCCGAAGAAGCAGGGGCTTTACGATCCAAGGTTTGAGCATGACGCTTGCGGCGTCGGCTTTATCGCTCACATGAAGGGGCAGAAGTCGCATGAAATCGTGGCGCAGGGCTTGCAAATGCTCATCAATCTCGACCACCGCGGCGCTTGTGGCGCGGAGGTGAATACGGGCGACGGTGCGGGCATTTTGATGCAGATGCCGGATTCGTTTTTGCGCAAGGTGACGGAGGGGAAGATCAAGCTCCCGGCGGAGGGGCAATACGGGACGGGGCTTTTCTTCATGCCGAAGAACCCGACGTTGCGTCGGAAGCTGGAGGAGGTTTTCGAGAAGATCGTGGCGGCGGAAGGGCAGTATTTCCTGGGCTGGCGGAAGGTGCCTACGGATAATTCTTCGCTCGGCGAGACTGCGAAGGGCGCGGAGCCGGCGATGATGATGGCCTTTATCGAGCGCGGTGAGAATTGCGCGGACGATGCGGCTTTTGAGCGGAAGCTTTATGTGATCCGCAAGCGGTCGTTTAACGAGATCCGGTGCTCGACGCTGGCGGGTGGGAATTTCTGGTATGTGTGCAGTCTGTCTTACAAGACGCTGGTCTATAAAGGCATGTTGCTGACGGACCAGGTGGGCAAGTATTTCCCGGATTTGAGCGACCCGGATATGAAGTCGGGGCTGGCGCTGGTTCACTCGCGGTTTTCGACGAATACGTTCCCGAGCTGGGACCGTTCGCATCCGTATCGCTACATCGCCCACAATGGTGAAATCAACACGCTGCGCGGGAATATCAACTGGATGCACGCGCGTCAGTCGCTGGCGGATTCGCCGCTTTTCGGCGAGGATTTCAAGCAGACGCTGCCGGTGGTGAATCCGAACGGCTCGGACTCGTCGATGTTCGACAATGTGCTGGAGCTTCTCGTGCTCGCGGGGCGTTCGCTGCCTCATGCGATGATGATGATGATTCCGGAGCCGTGGAGCGGTCACGAGTCGATGAGCGATGAGTTGAAGGCGTTTTACGAATATCACTCGTGCCTCATGGAGCCGTGGGATGGCCCGGCGTCGGTCGCTTTTACCGATGGCAAAATGATCGGCGCGACGCTGGACCGGAATGGTCTGCGGCCTTCGCGTTACTATGTGACGAAAGACGACATTGTGGTGATGGCGAGCGAGGCGGGCGTGCTTCCGTTTCCGCCGGAGAATATCGCGATCAAAGGACGTTTGCAGCCGGGCCGCATGTTCATCGTGGACATGGAGCAGGGGCGCATCGTTCCGGACGAGGAAATCAAACGGAAGATCGCGACGGCGCAACCTTACCGAAACTGGCTGAATGAAAACCTGCTCCCGCTGGCGAAGCTCGCGGAGGTGGATCATTTGCCGGAGCCGGATCACGCTACGGTGCTGAAGAAGCAGCAGGCGTTCGGGTATTCGTTTGAAGACTTGCGGATGCTGATGGTGCCGATGGCGCGCGACGGTGTGGAAGCCGTGGGCTCGATGGGCACGGACACGCCAATCGCCGTTCTCAGCAATAAGTCGCAGTCGCTTTTCAACTACTTCCAGCAGCTTTTCGCGCAGGTGACGAATCCGCCGATTGACTGTATCCGCGAAGAAATCATCACGAGCACGCTCACGACGATTGGCTCGGAGGGCAACCTTCTCGACCCGCAGCCGAAGAGCTGCCACCTCATCGCGCTCGACTCGCCGGTGCTCACAAACGAGCAGTTTGCGAAGCTCAAGCACATCAACGAAGAAGGCTTCAAGTCGGTGACGATCCCAATTTTGTATCCCGTCGAAGGCGGCGAAAATGCGCTGCGCAAGGCGATGACCGAAGTGTGTGCGAAGGCGACGCAGGCTGTGGAAGACGGCGTGAACATTATCATCATCAGCGACCGTGGAGTGAACGCGGAGCTGGCGCCGATTCCGTCGCTTCTCGCGACGAGCGGACTGCACCATCACCTCATCCGCGAAGGCACCCGCACAAAGGTCGGCCTCGTTCTGGAATCGGGCGAACCACGCGAGGTGCATCACTTTGCGCTGCTCATCGGCTACGGCATCGGCGCGGTGAATCCGTATCTCGCGTTCGAGACGCTGGACGACATGATCAAGCAGGGCTTGCTCGGCAACATCGACCACAAGACGGCGTGCAAAAACTTCGCGAAGGCAGCGATCAAGGGCGTCGTGAAAGTGGCGTCGAAGATGGGAATCAGCACCGTGCAATCGTATCGCGGCGCGCAGATTTTCGAAGCGGTGGGACTCAGCAGCGCGGTGGTGGAGGAATACTTCACGTGGACCGCGTCGCGCATCGAGGGAATCGGCCTGGAGCAAATCGCGGGAGAAGTCGCGATGCGTCACGCGCACGCATTTCCGAAGAGCTCGGCGACGAGCAACACGCTGGAGGTCGGCGGGAATTACCAATGGCGCAAAGACGGCGAGGAGCATCTCTTTAACCCGACGACCGTGCACAAGCTTCAAGCAGCGGTGCGGCTGGGGAACTACGGGACGTTCAAGCAATACTCGGCGGAGGTGAACGAGCAGAACAAGAAGTGGTGCACACTGCGCGGACTGCTTGATTTCAAAGGCGGCACGGCGATTCCAATCGAGGAAGTCGAGAGCATCGAGAGCATTCTCAAGCGCTTCAAATCGGGCGCGATGAGCTACGGCTCGATTTCGAGCGAGGCGCACGAAGCACTCGCCATCGCGATGAACCGCATCGGCGGAAAATCGAACACCGGCGAAGGCGGCGAAGACCCCGAGCGCTTCACGTGGACAAACGCGGAAGGCGATTCGAAGAACAGTGCGATCAAGCAGGTGGCTTCGGGGCGTTTCGGCGTGACGAGCCACTACCTGACAAACGCGAAGGAAATCCAAATCAAGATGGCGCAGGGCGCAAAGCCCGGTGAAGGCGGACAGCTCCCGGGCTCGAAAGTGTATCCGTGGGTCGCGAAGACGCGTCACAGCACGCCGGGCGTGGGACTCATCTCGCCGCCGCCGCACCACGACATTTACTCGATCGAGGATCTCGCGGAGCTCATCCACGATTTGAAGAACTCGAACCGCGCAGCACGCGTGAGCGTGAAGCTCGTCTCGGAAGTCGGCGTCGGCACTGTCGCCGCGGGCGTTTCCAAGGCGCACGCGGATGTCGTGCTGATCTCCGGCTACGACGGCGGCACCGGCGCTTCGCCGCAGGGCTCGATCAAACACGCGGGCATCCCGTGGGAACTCGGCCTCGCTGAAACGCATCAGACACTTGTGCTGAACAACCTCCGCTCGCGCATCGTCGTCGAGACGGACGGCCAGCTCAAGACAGGCCGCGATGTCGTCATCGCCGCGCTGCTCGGCGCAGAGGAATTCGGCTTTGCCACCGCGCCGCTCGTCGCGCTCGGATGCATCATGATGCGCGTCTGCCATCTGAATACCTGCCCGGTCGGCGTCGCCACGCAGAACCCGGAGCTTCGCAAGAAGTTCACCGGCGACCCGGCGCACGCAGTCAACTTCATGAAGTTCATCGCACAGGAAGTGCGCGAACTCATGGCGCAGCTCGGCTTCCGCACGCTCAACGAAATGGTGGGCCGCACGGAATTCCTCGAGCCGAAACAAGCCATCGACCACTGGAAGGTCTCCGGCATCGATCTCAGCTCCATCCTTTACCAGCCCGAAGTCGGACCGGAAGTCGGCCGCTTCTGCACGCTCAAGCAGGATCACGGGCTCGAGAAAGGCCTCGACCTCACGACGCTGCTCGACCTTTGCAAACCCGCAATCGAGCGCGGCGAGAAAGTCCGCGCGACGGTTCCGGTCCGCAACGTCAACCGCGTCGTCGGCACCATCACCGGCAACGAAGTCACGAAGAAATACGGAGCCGCCGGACTTCCGGAGGACACCATCTCCATCAAGTTTGAAGGCAGCGCAGGCCAGAGCTTCGCCGCATTCGCGCCGAAGGGCATGACGTTCACGCTCGAAGGCGATGCCAACGATTACTTCGGCAAGGGTCTCTCGGGCGCAAAGCTCATCCTTTACCCGCCGGCCAAATCGACGTTCGTCGCTGAGGAAAACATCATCATCGGCAACACCGCATTTTACGGCGCAACCAACGGCCAGGCGTTCATCCGCGGAATGGCAGGCGAGCGCTTCGCAGTCCGCAACTCGGGCGTCACGGCAGTCATCGAAGGCGTGGGCGACCACGGCTGCGAATACATGACCGGCGGCACCGTAGTCGTGCTCGGCGCGACCGGCCGCAACTTCGCCGCAGGTATGTCCGGCGGCGTGGCCTACGTGTTCGATGAAAAGGGCGACTTCGCCAAAAAGTGCAACACGCAGATGGCCGCGCTGGAGAAGGTGGACGACGAAGACGCCGCCACGCTGAAAGCGCTGATCGAAGAACACGCCATCAACACAAAGAGCACCCGCGCCGCAAGCATCCTGGGCAACTGGGACGCAAACCGCGCGAAGTTCACCAAGGTGATGCCGAAGGACTACAAGCGCATGCTTCAGGAAATCAAAAAAGCCGAAAGCAGCGGCCTCACCGGCGACGAAGCCCTCATCGCCGCCTTCGAAGCCAACTCCAAGGACGCAGCCCGCGTGGGCGGCGGGTAGGTTTCGCCCGCAGATTTCGCAGATTTCGCAGATTATTTTTCTGTGAATCGGAAGTCTGGATTCAATGCCACGCCACGAAGTTTATACCGCATTTTCACGACCAACATTCGCACACCAAATATCAATCTGCGAAATCCGCGTAATCTGCGGTTCAAAAAACACCAACACCATGAAACAAGACAAACAAACCTACGCCATCATCGGAGCAGCGATGGAAGTTCACAGTGAACTTGGCCACGGTTTTTTGGAGTCGGTGTTTCAGGAAGCGTTGGAGCACGAATTCCTAGCGAGGGGCATCCCTTATCAACGCGAAGTCGAAGTGCCCGTTTTCTATAAAGGCAAAAAACTCAACACCGGCTTCCGCGCGGACTTCATTTGCTACGGCAACATCATTGTTGAACTCAAAGCCATCAAGGAGCTGACCAACAACGAAGAAGCGCAGGTCATCAACTACCTCAAGGCAACCAGCCACCAGCGGGCGCTTCTTTTCAACTTCGGCTCCAAGAGCCTCGAACACAAACGCATCGTCCACAACTACGTCGAGGACGACCTTTCGGTATGAGGAACGGCGAGGTTTTAACCGCAGATTACGCAGATTACGCAGATTTTTCTTCTGCGAGAGTGTGCGTGTTCCGGCAGTTCGGTCGCTCCCATTTTTCCCGGCTCGCTTTTCAAAACCCGTGCGCGCATCACGGTAACAAAATCTGCGTAATCCGCGTAATCTGCGGTTAAAAAACATCTCTTAAAAATCACACTTATGGGCAAACCAACCGGCTTTCTTGAATTCGCGCGCGAGCTTCCTCTCGACCGCAGCGCCATCGCACGCATCAACGACTGGAACGAATTCCACGAGCACATGGACGAGCCGAAGCTCAAGCAGCAGGGCGCGCGTTGCATGGATTGCGGCATCCCGTTTTGCCACACCGGCACGCTCATCAGCGGCATGGCCAGCGGATGCCCCATCAACAATCTCATTCCCGAGTGGAACGACCTCATTTATCGCGGCCTGTGGAAGGAAGCGCTCGAGCGTCTGCACAAGACGAACAACTTCCCGGAGTTCACCGGACGCGTCTGCCCCGCGCCGTGCGAAGGCTCGTGCGTGCTCGGCATGAACAACCCGCCGGTGACCATCAAAAACATCGAGGTCTCCATCATTGATAAAGGCTGGGACGAAGGCTGGGTCACACCCGAGCCGCCGAAGACCCGCACCGGCAAAAAAGTCGCCGTCGTCGGCTCCGGCCCCGCGGGCTTGAGCGCCGCCGCGCAGCTCAACAAAGCCGGCCATTGGGTCACCGTCTTTGAGCGCGCCGACCGTCCGGGCGGCCTGCTCATGTATGGCATCCCCAACATGAAGCTCGATAAAAACCAGGTCGTCCTCCGCCGCATCGGACTGCTCGAGCGCGAAGGCGTCACGTTCCGCTGCAACACCGAGATCGGCAAAGATATCACCGCACAGGAACTCACGACCGACTTCGACGCCGTCGTCCTCTGCACCGGCGCGACCAAGCCGCGCGACCTCCCCATCGAAGGCCGCAACAGCAAAGGCATTCACTTCGCCATGGAATTCCTCCATTCCAACACCAAGGCTCTGCTCGACGGCACCGAACCGCCCATCACCGCGAAGGGCAAAAACGTCGTCATCATCGGCGGCGGCGACACCGGCACCGACTGCGTGGGCACATCCATGCGCCACGGATGCACGACTGTCACGCAGGTGGAAATTTTGCCAAAACCTCCGCTCGAACGCGCCAAGGACAATCCATGGCCCGAATGGCCCAAGACCTACAAAATGGACTACGGCCAGGAAGAAGCCGCCGCAAAATTCGGAGCCGACCCGCGCGTCTATGTCACCACAGCGAAGAAATTCGACACCGACGCAAACGGCAACGTCAGCGCCGTTCACCTCGTCGAAATCAAGTGGGAGAAAAACGACAAAGGCCAGTTCATCCCCGTGGATGTCCCCGGCACCGAGCGCGTCCTCCCGTGCGAACTCGTCCTGCTCGCCATGGGCTTCCTAGGACCCGAGCAACCGCTGCTCGAAGCCCTAGCCATCGAGCGCGACGCCCGCAGCAACGCCAAAGCCGAGCACGAAAAATACACGACAAACATCCCAAAAGTCTTCGCCGCCGGCGACTGCCGCCGCGGACAAAGCCTCGTAGTCTGGGCCTTCAACGAAGGCCGAGGATCCGCCCGCGAATGCGACAAGTTCCTCATGGGCGCGACGGACTTGCCGTAGCGTAACGTAGGCGAGATTTGTAATCACGCATCGCGTAGCATCCCGAACTCATGCGGCTACTCCAGGCAGCCAAGGAGGTCCAAACCGGAAAGTCTCCATTCGGCTGGACCGCGTTCCTCGTTTGACCGACACGAGGTTAAAAACTCCGCCAGCGTTCTGGTCGCTCGCTTGTGGCTGCGGGGGAATGATTCAGCCTTACTTGCCTTCCAAAAGCATACGGATTGTGGGGGAGGGAATTGCAAAACTCACGTTTTCGAGAGCTGGCTTTGTTGTATTGATACCAACGTAAGCGTCACGCATAGCGCCGTGTGAGTTCGGTGGTCGTAAATTGCGTAGGTCATACATTACGCAATCTATGGAACCGAAAAATGAGCGAGTGCTGAAGGTCGATGAAGCGGGGCGTGTGTGGACGCCGCGTGAGTTGCGCGATGG
>CAMDQC010000101.1 GCA_945905735.1 Prosthecobacter debontii
GGGCTCGTCTCGCAGGCGTTCAAAGATGTGGACTTCGAGAAAATGGCCGGCACTCGCGCTATCGGCCACGTCCGCTACTCCACGACCGGCAGCTCCCACATCACGAATGCACAGCCTCTCATGGTTGATTGCGTGCGGGGGCAAATCGCCATCGGGCACAACGGAAATCTCGTCAACGCCGCCCACCTCCGCAAAGAGTTGGAGCACAAAGGCTCTATCTTCCAGACCACCGTTGACAGTGAAATCATCCTCCATCTTTTAGCCCAGCCGAGTGAGGGCAGTAACGTCCTCGCCGCCCTCCGCCGCATCCACGGCGCATTCTCCCTCGTGATGATGACAGAGGAGGAAATCATTGGCGTAAGGGACCCTCACGGCTTTCGCCCGCTCTCGCTCGGTCGCTTAGAAAATGGCGGCTACGTGCTGACGAGCGAAACGTGCGCGATGGACCTCGTCGGCGCGACGTTCGAGCGCGACATCGAGCCCGGTGAAGTGATCATCATTAACGAACACGGCATCCGCTCCGAGTTCCCATTCAACGATACTCGCGAAGCCTTTTGCGTATTTGAATACGTCTATTTTGCGCGCCCTGACTCCATCCTCAACGGCGTGAACGTCGCCCGCGTCCGCACCGAAATGGGCCGCCAACTCGCCCGCGAAACTCGCGTCGAAGCCGACATCGTTGTCCCCGTCCCTGACAGCGGCATCTACGCCGCCCTCGGCTTCGCGGAAGAGCTGGGCATCCGCTACGAGCCCGCCTTTGTCCGCAACCACTACATCGGGCGCACCTTTTTGCAGCCCTCTCAGCTCATCCGCGACTTCAACGTGAAGGTGAAATTGAACCTCATCCGCGAAGTCGTGGAGGGAAAGCGCGTCGTCGTCGTGGATGACAGCATCGTGCGCGGCACCACCGCTCTCGCTCGGGTAAAACACCTTCGCGAAGCCGGAGCCGCAGAAGTCCACGTTCGCGTGAGTTGTCCCCCACACAAAAACGCCTGCCACTACGGCATCGACTTCCCCGACGCGAAAAAACTCCTCGCAAACCAATACACGAACGCGGAAATCGCTGGCTACCTCGGCGCAGATAGCGTCGGATATTTGAGCCTCGAAGGCATGGTCAAAGCCACTGGTCGCGAAACCAACAAATATTGCCTCGCCTGCTTTAACAACGACTACCCCGTGCCGATCCCCGAGGGCGCAAACAAAGAAGTCATGACCGCGAACCGCCACAGCCTAGCCCCCGAGCCGGATCCACAGGCGGAACTCTTCGGAAGGTTGAAGTAGTCCACGGAGAAAAGTCCGCTCCGATATTAACAACCGGCTACGCCCGCACCACCGCCACGCGAGGCGAGTGCGCGGTCACCCCACCAGCAATGGTGGCAACCATAGAAGTGCGCTGCTTTCCCCCAACTCCCGCACAGCGTCGAGCGAAATGCCTTCGTTAAAAGTGACACCCTCTTGCAGCGCGAGCAGGCAAATGTCGGACATCACGTCGTCGGCTTGCTCTTCGAGTCTCGCGACCGCAGCCAGCACACCCTCATCCACAGCGTAGGGCTTCTTCAACTGGTTGTATTCGTGCACCAACCCATCACGCAACTCTCGCAAGCTGCGCTGGATCGCGGTGGTGGCGGTCGTCGTGAAGTCGTAAGTATGCGTGATCGCAAACCGCTCCAGTGTGCCGGGGAAACGCTCGCTGACGATCGCGTCGAGATGCTTCCCTAGCGCGGCACGGGCGGGCTCCAACAAACGGCGCCCCTTCTCAGCCACCGGGATGTCCCGCGTCCCCATCTCGCCAAACAAACGCGTTCGCACCTTCGCCATCCTGCGGAAAAGTAGCCAATCCACAAACGTCTTGCGCACCGGCATCGTCTCCACCGCGATGCGGGCAGGGAACGGCGTCGCATCAAAGGAAGGACTGAGCGCGTTCAGCGCTGCACTCGCCGCAGGCACTGGCGAAAAGCCTGCCACTTTCATATCCGCGACAAATTGCGCGCTCGCTGCCAGGCCCGCAGTCTCCGTGCTCGCCGCCCGCCCTACGTGCGAGCGCACATCGTCAAACAGACTGCGCCCCGTATTCACCAGCGCCTCATTCCAGTGGTTCGCACACAGCGCAGAAAGACTCTCGTCATTACCAAACCAACGCTCCAACGCGATTCGCATCTCCTCCCTCATGGCCCCCGTCCGTGTGCGGATGGACTCCGCCGCGCTGCTCATACTCTCCTCGTGAAAACGCTCGAACATCGCGCGCCAGTTCGTGGCCAGCAAACGTTCCGTCGCCTCAAGCCGTGCATCCAGACTCGCAATCTCCGAAGCACGCTCCTTCTGCCGCGTAGCCAGCGCCGCCACCTCCTCACCCACCGCGATCAAGCGCGCCTCTTCGCACAGCGAGCACGCCTGCCGCAGACTATCGCGGATGAATTCCCGCGTGTAATCGCTGCTGTTCAAATACTCCGTGAGGTCTTGAAGAAAGGCGTCGAACGAAACGCGATTGTTGCTCCCTCCCGCCTCGCCCGAGAGCAGCGAAGCCGCCGCGCCCTGCAAGTCCACCGCATGAATCCGCACCCGCCCGGCCTCGTAAGCCTCGCGCAACGGCCCCGCCATCGACAGCGTCGTAAAAGCCTCAATCACACGCTCCGGGTGCTCGCTCTCCGCGCTCGGACGCAGGCTCCCATCCGGGGCGAGGTCGCGCTTTCCCGCGTCCACATTCACGACGATAAAGATGCGGCTAAACAGACCGAGCAGTTGATTGAACTCCGCGAACACCTGCTCCAGAAAAAGGTTGTCCGTCTTCACCACAAACACCGCGCACGCCGCGCTATCGCGAAACTCCCGCGTCAGCACATCGTAGCCAAAATTCATCCGGCTATACAGCCCCGGCGTATCCACCAGCACCGTCGAGGACTCCGCCAGCGCGGGCACGGGCAACTGAATATCCACGCGCCGAATCGCCTCGGGAAACGTCGTCCTCGGATCGAACGCCTCGCCCCGCGCCTCCGCCGCGCGAATCTGCTGCGCCAGCGCGTGATGCGCCTCCGTCACCACATCCGCGAGCATCGCCTTATCGGGAAAAGCCGACTCCAGCCCATTGTAGCGCGTCACCGAAAAACGCGCCTCCGCGTTGTCCCGCACAAACACCAAACACGGATACCCCGGCAGCGAAGTCACCTCGCTCACATACGAACCGCTGATCGCGTTCATCAGCGTACTCTTCCCACTTTTGAGCGGTCCAAAAATCAGCAAATAAGCCTGCTGCCGTTGCAATTTATCCGTCAGCGAACGCAGCAGCGCCCGCGTCTCATTCAACACAGCAAGCGCGCCGCCCAACGCCTCCGGCCTGCGCTCAAACTGCGCTACAGCCGCATCCAGCACACCGGGCAACGGCGCAATCGTATCCGCACACGCACCACAAAATCGGGAAATCTCAGTCTTCATCGGCGCGGACCGTCCAGAGTTTGCCGCGCCGCGTCAATCTTCCGCAGTTCTAAAAACAGAGCGCCCTCCTGCGGCATTGCAAACATGTTCCAGGGAATTAAAATGCGCCCCATGAAGAACGAGACGCTCGCACAGCGACTGGGCACGACAGCCCATCTCTCGCCGCTCCTGATGAAGGCGCAGCGGCTCGGGCTGTGCGTGCCGGAGGACTTCGAGCGACTGGCCGTGCGGCGGGGATTGCGCTACTACGATTGCTTACCAAACTCGGCGATCATTCAGGAAGAGGCGGCAACTTATTGCGGAGAGCCCGCGACCGATCTGCTGTCGAACGAAGAACTGGCTGCCGCGCTTGCGTCGCCGAGCTTTCAGTATTCCCAACTGCGACTGCGGATGGCTGCGGCGGTTTTGGCTACTGAGGGCAATTCGCCGGAGGAGCTTGCACGTCTCGCAAGGCAGGAACGGTGTGAGGCCGTCTTTGTCCACATCGCGCGATGCGGCGCGAAAGTGGAGCCCGATCATCAGTTTTGGAAAACGCTACTCGCGCAACTGCCGCCCCTGCCGGAAGCCCCGCCCGATCTGCTTCCGCACATCACGCGATTCGTCGCGATGACGGGCGTCACACGGCGGGGGAAAGAGACGGTGATGCAGTGGATTCGGCCCAGACGTTTGGCGGCATGAGCGGCTTTGCCGACAATCCATCCGAGGTGATTCTCACGCTGGATGCAGAACTAGATCACGCGGTTTCGCTCGTGGTTTATGGGCGTGGCGCATTATGCCTTGGCTTTGAAAATCCGCCGCCCGCTTACTACGCGACGCAGGATGTGGACGGCATCATCCCCATGGCACAACTCGACGAACTGGCGAGCGATGAACCGTTTTGGAGCGCGGTGGATCGGACGAATCAAAAACTGGAACCGAAGGGCCTCTACATCACCCATCTTTTCCAAGAGGACCAAGTATTCCTCCGCCCGGATTGGGAGCAGCACATCCTGCCGGTATCGAGACCCGCGACGCGCTGGCTACGGCTTTCGAGGCCGCACACGGTAGATTTGATCCTGACGAAAATGATGCGCGGGAATGATGCGCAGGATATGGAAGATGTGGAGTTTCTCGTGCAGCACGACGGCATCACGCTGGAGCAAATGGAGCCCGCTTTTGCGTGCGTGCGGATGCCGGAGATACCGGAGTTGCACGAGGCATTTCAGCGGGCGCTGCCGAGGGTGCGGGAGATTTTGCGGCGGTGAATCGCATCGCTTTCACTCCCGCAGTAAATCTTCTCGCCACACCCGTCCCCGCTGCTACCCGTAGCCCCGCATTTTCCAAAGCACACACACATGAGCAAAGTCACACTCGGCCTCGTCCAAACCGCCGTCAGCGCGGACCTCGATGAAAACCTCGCCAAAGCCGTCGAGCGCAGCATCGCCGCCGCAAAAGCAGGCGCGCAAATCATCTGCCTCCAAGAGCTTTTCCGCGGACACTACTTCTGCCAAATCGAAGACCACAAATACTTCGCATGGGCCGAATCCATCCCCGGCCAAAGCACCGAAGCCCTCGCCCGCGTCGCCCGCGACCACAAGGTCGTCATCGTCGCCTCCCTCTTCGAGCGCCGCGCCCAAGGGCTCTACCACAACACCGCCGCCGTCATCGACGCCGACGGCTCCCTCCTCGGCAAATACCGCAAGATGCACATCCCCGACGACCCCGCGTTTTACGAAAAATTCTACTTCACCCCCGGCGACCTCGGCTTCCGCACATGGGACACGCGCTATGGCAAAATCGGCGTCCTTATTTGCTGGGACCAATGGTATCCCGAAGCCGCCCGCCTCACCGCCCTCAGCGGCGCGCAGATACTCTTCTACCCCACCGCCATCGGCTGGCACCCCGCCGAGAAAGCCGAATACGGCGCGCGCCAGCACAGCTCTTGGGAGACCATCCAGCGCGGCCACGCCATCGCCAACGGCTGCTACGTCGCCGCCGTGAACCGCATCGGCCACGAAGCCCCCGACGGCGGGCCTGGGCTGGAGTTCTGGGGACAAAGTTTCGTCGCCGACCCCGCCGGGCAAATCCTCCAAAAAGCCAGCGTGGATAAAGAGGAAAACCTCATCGTCGAAGTGGACCTCGGCGCACTAGAGTTCCAGCGCACGCACTGGCCCTTCCTCCGCGACCGCCGCATCGATGCCTACGGCGACATCACCAAACGCTACATCGACTAACATCACCATGAACTCCATCATCCGACTTCTCCTTCTATCCATCCTCTGCCTCACCGCCCGCGCCGCCGACTTCCTGCCCGGCGTAAAGCGCATCCTTTTCCTCGGCGACAGCATCACCTACGCGGGCCACTACGTCGATGAGTTCGAGGCCTTCCTCGTCACCAACTTCCCGGACCGCAAATTCGAGATCATCGACTGCGGACTCCCGAGCGAGACCGTCAGCGGCCTCAGCGAAGCCGGCCACGCAGGCGGCGCATTCCCCCGCCCCGATGTCCACGAGCGCCTCGACCGCGTCCTCGCCGCCGTCAAGCCCGACCTCGTCTTCGCCTGCTACGGCATGAACTGCGGCATCTACCTCCCCCTCGATGAAACCCGCTTCGCCGCCTACCGCACCGGCATCGAAAAACTCCGCACCAAAGTCAAAGCCGCCGGCGCCGACATCATCCACCTCACCCCGCCCGTCTTCGACGCCCTCCCCATCGCAGGCCGCCTCCGCCCCGCCGACACCGTCAAAGACGGCATCATGTTCGACGGCTACGACACCGTCCTCGCCCGCTACGGCGAATGGCTCGTCGAGCAGGGAAAAACGAACGGCTGGCGTGTCATCGACACCCACACCGCCATGTCCACCGCCCTCGCCGAAGCCCGCAAAACCAACGCCGCCTTCACCTTTGCCAAAGACGGAGTCCACGCCAACGAGCAAGGCCACCAGATCCTCGCCGCCGCCCTCATCAAAGGACTCGGCGAAACCTTTGACCTCGCAAAAGTAAGCGCCGAACTGCGCAAACTCATCCGCCAACGCGGCCGCATCCTCGCCGACGCCTACCTCAACGCCGCCGGCCACAAACGCCCCGGCATGGCCAAAGGAATCCCCGTAGAAGCCGCCCAAGCCAAAGCCGCCGAGCTAGACCCAGGCATCCGCGCAGCGGTGAAATAGCGGCGCGATGCGTGATCAGTGACGCCGGTTTGTTGAGAAACGGGGAAATCGAACCGGAGCGGGGCTTTCCTAAGCCCCGTTGCCGCGAAGCGGCACCCGCAGGAGGACGAATTCCCTGAGTGGCTGCGCCTTCGGCGCAGACGGGGCTTAGGAAAGCCCCGCTCCTTTCGCGTCGCTCACGACCTTCTTGATGAATGCACGGAAAAGGAGTATGTCGTGAGAATATAAAGGCGCCTCGGCCAATTGCTACAGAATATCGTTTAATAGATTGTCTTGAGAGTTTTCTTGTACGGGGACGTTGTTGGTATTGCATGTGGAAGATTTAAAACAAGGGTGCGAGCCAGAAAATATGAGGGCAGTATAATGGGATGAAAACACGACGTATGCTGAGGTGGAAAGAACGTCGGACCATGCAAAATGTTCATCGGGTAAGGTCAAAAGTAGCTGGCAATACCGACCGATTTACTTTGGGTGTGAACCGACGGACTTTTCAGAGCTCCCGATATACTTTTGGTAATTCCCGACGTACCAAAGTTATTGACCGACCAACTGTGGAAGGTAAAATACGTAATCACCAACACGCCCGACGAACGGGTCGTGTCGCCCGATAGTCTTTTTTACAATGAATATGACAAGAATCAGTCAAAAGACGTGCTTGCTACGGAAAAGTAGCCCGCGAGTCCCTTCGTGGCCTTTCATTACTCGCGAAGCGACACCTTATTTTTCGTGTCGCTTCGCGAGGGTTGTAGAGCCGCGAAGAGACTCGCGGGCTACTTTCCTCTGTTCGCAGGCTATTTCTCAAGGCTTGCGCGGGTCTCTCAACTAACCAATGGCTATTCCCTCAAACGCATCCTTCATTCCTATGATGAACGAGTTCCTCGGACACTGGAACAACGTGAATCGGGTGCTGCCGACTTTGCTGGTTCTTTCGGTGAACGATGAGGGGATGGGGCGCGATGGCTTTCTGAGCTTGCGGGGGGCGCTGGTGGGGGTGGAGCAGGATATTCAGGACAAGCTGAACGACATCATGATCGCGCGGGCGGATATCGCTCTGAAGAAGAGGCAGCTTTTGGCGGAGCTGAACCTTTTTACCGGGCTGATGGACTCGTATTATTTGGGGACGAAGTTTTTTGCCGCCCGCCCGAATGCGCCGAGTGTGTCGGATGGCCGGGAGGCTTTCACTAAGCGGTTGTACGACGTGATGAGTCTTTGGGCGAAGCTGGATGGGGCGGTGGCGCGGCCAGGTCTGGCGTTGCCGATTGTGCTTTCGGACGGGACGGCGCAGGCGGCGTTTGCAGCGAAGATTGCGGCGCTGGAGGAGGCGTATATTGAGGCGGCTTTGGCGGACCAGGATTTGCGGTTGGCGCGGGCGGAGCGGTCGCGGATTCAGCGTGTGGCTTATGCGACGATGAAGGTGTACCGGAAGGCGGTGCCGACGATTTGTGCGCAGCATCCGGCATTGGTGGCGACGCTGCCGCGCCTGTCGCCACGGGCGCTTGGGCAGACGCAAGCGGTGGCCTCGGCGGTGACTTTACTCCACCGCGAGGGCGGCGGCGAAGACTTCGTGGATGGGGACTCCGGCGGCTTCGGCGACTTTGCGGCAGCTCTCGAACTCGGGGGAACGCTGGAGGATTCGCCCGTCGCGGAGGCCGAGTTTTACGGTGACTTCGCCGTAGGGCGTCGCGACTTGGCGGAACTCGCGGTCGAGCTTGAGGCGCATTATTTTCTCTACGCGGAGGCCGAAGGCGGTGGTGTCGCGGAAGATGATGTCGGCCATCGGCTCGACGGCGGCTTCATCGCAGAGGACGGAGAGCATGACGCCGGGGCGGCACTTTTTCATCTGGATGGGGGTGAGCCATACGTCGAGCGCGCCTGCGGCTAGAAGGCGCACGGTGACTGCGCCGAGGAGTTCTCCGGTGCAGTCGTCGAGGTTGGTCTCCAGCCTCGCCACGGTATCGGTGGGATAGGCGGGCATGGGTGGCGATTACGCGGTGGTGCCGAGGACGGCGCGGAGGACGTTGGGGCGCTGGGCGAGTTCGCGGGTGCCGAGGCCGTAGCCGATTTTCTCGACGACCATCGTGGGCATGAGGCCGAAGCTTTCTGCAAATTCGGCGACGATGGCGGCACCGGTGGGGGTGATGAGTTCGTGGGGCTCGTCGATTTGTCCGATGGCGATGCCGCGCAGAATCTCCAGCGTTGCGGGGGCAGGAACGGGGAATGTGCCGTGGGCGCATTCGACGGTGCCGTGACCGTCGTTGAGGGCGCTGCATACGACGCGCTCGACGCCGAGTGCCTCGATGCCGACGCAGGTGAGAACGATGTCGGCGATGCTGTCGAGCGCGCCGACTTCGTGGAAGTGAACGTCGTCCGCGGACATGCCGTGGATTTTCCCCTCGGCGACTGCGATGCGCTGGAAGATGGCGAGGGCGCGTTTCTTTACGCCTGCTGAGAGGTCGCTGGCTGCGATGAGGGCTTTGATTTCTTTGTGGGTGCGGCCGTGCTCGTGGTCGTGCTCCCCGTGGGCATGGTCATGGTCGTGGTCGTGGTCGCAGCATTCCTCGCCGTGCTTGTGCTCATGGCTGTGGTCGTGTTCGTGGGAATGCGTGTGTTCCTCGTGCTTGTGGTCGTGGCCGCAGCATTCTTCGCCGTGCTTGTGCTCCTCGGCGTGCTCGTGTTCGTGGGAGTGTGTGTGGCCATCGGCGTGGGTGTGCTCGTGGTCGTGCTCCTCGTGGCTATGGTCGTGCCCGCAGCCTTCGCCGTGGGTTTCGCCGCCGTGGATGTCGAACTTCACGCCCTCGATGTCCTTTCGCTTGGCGCGGTCGTAGTGCATGTGGAAGTGGCCGAGGTTGAGCTTTTCGATTTCCCATTCGAGGGCGCTGGGTTTTACGCCGAGGTCGATCAAAGCGCCCACTGTCATGTCGCCGCTGATGCCGGAAATGCAATCGAGATAAAGAGTCTTCATAGAGTGCGGGGAGAGTTGCGATCCCGGTGCCGGAATCACAAGCGAATTTAGAGGAGATGAAACGTGACTGGCTGAGTGGCAGCAGGGAGAAGGGAACTCCTCCAGTCTTTGACGTTCGAGTTTAGCCCTTCGGCACGACGTTGATGGTGTTGAGGATGCGTCCGGGGATCGTCGCTCCGCTGGCGCTCTTGACGTTGAATTTGATCTCCATCTGGTCCACGGGGCGCACGCCTTCTATTTCTAGGAAGACGCTCTTTTTATCCGCGCTGAGTTTGGCGGATTTCACTTCGACGGCTTCTTTTCCTTTCGACCCGTCGAACTTGTATTCGGCGCTGCCGTAATCGCTGGACCATTTGTAGTTCCACGCACTTACGGAGAAGTTGCCCGCGTCGCTGGCGCTGGTGGCGTCGAGTTCGCAGGTGAATGCCACGTTTACGCCGTTGGGCTTTACCGAGAGCTGGGCAGGGAAAGTGACGGGCTTGCCGGTGTAGCGCACGCGCTGGAGTGAGCCGTCTTTGGCTGCGCTCGATTGCCAGCCTTTAAGTCCGCTGATGTAGAGCTGTCCGTCGGTAGGGGAAAAGCGCCCGCGCATTGTGCCGCTCTCGAATTTCAGCGGGAACTTATAGACGCCGCCTTGCACCACGCCGCCGACGTTTTCCTGCATGACGCCGTAGAGCGAGCAGGTGCCGTAGCTGAGGTGGAGGAGCGTGCCTTCGGGGAGGCCCCAGTTTTTGCCGACCCACGCTTGGCCGCCGCCGGAGTTGTCCACGTCCTTCGGCATGTAGCAAATGTGGCGGCTGAAATCGGTGGGCTTGTTCTCCATGTGGGAGAGGTCGGCGACGGTGACGCATTCGCCTTGCTTGACGATGTGGACGTAGCACTTCGGCACCCACGAGCCTTCGTTGTCTCCCGTCGTCACCACGTCGCCGGGGCCGACGCTGATGCCGTTTGGCGCACGGACGCCGGTGGCGAAAACCTCGAGCTTTTGACCATCGGGCGAAAGCTTGAGGATGCTGCCCGCGTGAGCGCTGAAGGGCTGAAAGCCTCGTCCACCGGGGTTTACCGGCCCGCCTTTGCTAAAGAAGAAGTTCCCTTTGCTGTCGGTCTGTAAATCGAACGCGAACTCGTGGAAGCCGGGCGTGGTCTGGATGTCGTTGTTGAAGTTCTCGTAGAAATCCACTTCACCGTCACCGTTCAGATCGCGGAGTCGGGTGATGCCTTCGCGTCCGTGGATGTAGATGACATCGTCCACGACTTTCACGCCGAGTGCTTGGAAGAGGCCGGTGGCGATGCGCTGCCATTTGGCTTCGCCAGTGAAGTCCTTATTGATGCCGCTGACGATCCACACGTCTCCGCTCCAAGTGCCGACGACGATGCGCCCGTCCTTCATAAAGTCGAACGCGCCGGTTCGCATCCAGGCTTTGTAGGGATTGGTGAACGGAACCTCGATGGTGTCCACGACGTAGGCATCCAGCTCGCCGGGTTTGCCTGCGATTTGTTTCGTGGAGACGGTTTCTTTCCACCGCTGCGCGCCGCCTTTGGTGAAAGCGGCGAGGTCTGCGGGCTGGGCGACGCCCTTAACGGCGGCGACGAGCTTGGCTTCATCGGCGAGCGCGCCCTTAGCGTATGCGATTTTTGCTTTTGCACCTGCGGTGAAATTGGCGAATTTCGCGACGACGCGCTGCTCGACCACGGACATCTCGACGCCCGCGATGACGGTACACTTGTCGCCATCGCGAATGACGGCGACGCCATTCTGCACGGTTGGCGTGCCCGCCCCTTCGCTGAGGATGTTGTCGCTGCCAGCGCCGCCAGTCACCACATTCACAGTGCGGGTGAGGACTGTGATGTCGTTCACTTTCTCCAGAGCAGCCATCTCCAGCAGCGACGCCGCGCCGACGGTGTAGGCGACGACGACGTTCTCGCCGCTGACGTAGGTGCCTTTGAACTTCACCCAATCCTTCGGCAGCGGGCCAAACGGCACCTTCGCAGCGCCTACGCCTTTCGGCAGCGCGCGAGGGTCGGTGAAGCTGCCAGCCTTGCTCCACGTCGGGCCGGGGTTCGTCTCAAAGAGCACGTTCACCGCTTTGGCTGGCGACATATTGGGGCCGTGTGCGCCGTCGAAAATCACGCCCTTATATGTGACGTATCCGCCCGTCCACCCACCAGACCATCGACAGAGGTCCGTATCGAAGAGCGCCCCGCCTTGCTTCTCGCCGAGCTGGATGGCGATGCCTTTGTTCGTCGTGCAGCCTTTGCCCTTCAGCGTGTTCTCGCCTTTCGTGTTGTCGAAAGAAGCGGTGAGGAAACGTCCGTAGTCCATCTCCTCGAATTTCGGAGCGGCGACGGCGGACAGTGAAAACCCTGCGAGTGCAGCGGCGGCGAGACGAGTGTGTAGAATCATGGGCCAATGAAACCACAGGCCACGCCGCCTCTTTGATATAAAAACAAGCCGCTGCGATTTCTCTCAGCGTTCTACTTTGTCAACGACTTCGCCATCTCCATCTCGGAAGCGGGGACGTGGTATTTATGGCAGTCGAGACACTCGGCGAACACGCCACCCTCTACGCGCTGCTTCAACGCGATCTTCATGTTCGCCTTCCCAAATGTGGGCGCGATCTTCAGCGAGTGGTCCGCATCCACCGCCGCATAATCGCGCGGGCGATGGCACTCCGCGCAGCTCTTTTGTGTGGGGAGCAAAATGTCCGTCGTGTCCTTGCTGCCGCTCGCCTTGCTGTGACACTCGACGCAGCTGATGTGGGTGTGCGCGCCGTGCATAAAGGGGCCGCGAGTGAGCCATTGGTCAGGAATTTTCGGGTCAACAATCGTGGGGGATGGTTTTCCGTCTTTGACCTCGTGGCACTTTGCGCAAGCGGGCAGCGTTTGACCACGATCATTGCCGGTAATCTTGGGCTCTCCCTCAAAAAACACCTTCTGCACAGCGCCATCCATCCCGCCGGGCCAGCGCCCGAGAATCTCGGTTCCACGTTGATTAACAAATGCGCTCAATGCGGCGGCGTCCATGCCCTTGACGTTTTCCTTCGCCCACTGCGACCAACGATCGTTTAACGCGTTCAGGAAGTCGCGGATGTGCGTAGGGCTCCTATGAGGGAGGACAAAGCCGGGCAATTTCGGATCAATCCCAAGGCTGTGGCACTGCTGGCAGTGTTGCTCGTATTTGATGCGCTGCACGCCAATCCCATCGCTGTCGGGCTTGTGGCAGTCGGTGCAATCGAGCTTCTTGCCGTTCACCATCGGGATGTCGTCGGCGAAATGGCGGGCGTGGTTAAATTTGATCGCCGCATTGTCTTTCGCGCCCGTGCGCTCGTAAAGGAATTGGGGATGCCCATCTTGAAAACCACGGATGACTTCGGGCTTCACGTTCTTTGTCGCAGCGGGAATCCATTGCACGAGGTCGCCACCATTCAGTCGGATGTTCTGGCTGTGGGCTGCGGCCATTTTCCCGTCGTAGTCGGCGCGCTTCATAGAACTCGCCATTTTGCCTTCGTCTGAGTGGCATTCGATGCAGACGTTGCTCTTGGGTAGCGCCATTTTTTGCGCGCCGATATGCTCTTTATGGCAGGTCGAACACTCGCTGGATGGCACCAAGTTCAACTCTTTACTCGTCTCTCGGAACATGATCGCCTTCCCGCCGGGCTGATGGAGAGCCATGCCGTCGTGGCACTTCAAACATGCGTTATCAATGTTGCTGAGCTTCACGGAAGCGAGCGCTGTGTTCACAGCCACTGAGAGCTTCTCTCCGTCCGTGAGGGTGTCCGTTACGTCCCCGAGTCGCTTCATCGCATCACCGCCTGCGGTCTTCAATCGGTCCGTAAGCGGCGTCTTTTTATCGAGAAGCATCGCTTTCGTTTTCTCCAGCGGGAGCATGGAGAAAACATCCGTCGTCGCGCCCTCGTGGCAAATTTCGCATTGCTCTGTGAAGCGGGCGTGGTTTGCCGAAATCGGCCCCGTATTAAAAAACTCGTTCGAGCCTCCCAAGTGCTTGTAGCCGAGTGCCCAGACGAGGCCACCGATGACGGCGAGAATGCTCAACCATTTGCGCCAGCGGCGGAGGTAGTGACCCTCTTTGTAGTAGGTCAGGTTGTCCTTATACTTTTGCGCGATTTGCTTTTGCGTGTTTTCGGGCATGGCCAAATCAAGGGTTCACGATGACCAATCGCAGTTCTACGATAGCGTGCCAGAGCGTGAGGATGATCAAAAGGAGTGAGACAGGAACGTGGATGAGCAACCAACCGTGGAGCCAGTGTTGCAGCTTCGCCTGAAGGTCCGTCCGACGGCGCTCATCGCAGCACGCCTGAAGTTCTTCGACGCGGGGCGTCCAGTTCGGCGCAACATGCAGCTTCAAATGCCGGAACGCCTCATCGCTATTCCGAATCGCACTGAGCGGGTGATCGTCACCCCGCCGGAGCCGTAGGTAGGGCAAGGCGTCTTCTTCCAGAAACTCACGAATCGGCTCGGCGCTCTGGATGTCTGCGGGGGTGAACGGCACGGCCTTCGGGTCTGGCTTCGCATCGGGCGCGGGCACGACAGGCGTGCAGTCCTTGAGAAGCGTCTCAGCCAGCGACAATGCACGTTTACGAATGTGAGGAATCTGCTCAAACACCACTTCTCGAGGCAGACGCTCTTTAAGGAGAACCGGGATGACTTGCTGCATGGCGATGCCGAAAAAGCCCGTTCCCATCACGATAAAATACAGCCACATCATCACCGAAGAGTGAGAGCTTTTCATGGCGAAGCCAGAGTGCATCGCCACGAGTGGGATGGTGAAAATCGTGAGCCAGACATGCGCCTTGAGCCAAATCTCCACGCGGCCAATTCTCCACAGGCGCTTCTTTTTCCGCACCCCAAGGGCTGCTGCGAAGAGGAAGATAAAAAACGCGAGTGTGCCGAATAGGAGACCAACGCGAGTTCCTCCGTAGGTGTTCTTGCCGCTTTCGGCGTCTTTTAGGATTTGTGGTAGCTCGAAGGCAAACGGCACATGGCTCGGATGAAACCTTGCCATGTAGAGGAGCACCGTAACTGCTGTCGCGAGAAGCGTTACGATAAACCACGGGAGATGAGAACGGTTGATGACCATAGTTAGTGCGTCGTTCTGGATTTTTTCTGGAAGCTCCAGCCTTTGCCATGTTTGCCTGATGCGAAAAACTGCGCAGGGTCCACTCGCTTTGCCGCGTCGTGCGGGCACGCATAGACACAGCTTGGAACGCTGAGGTCTGTGCAAAGGTCGCAGGTCGTCGCTTTCTGCACGGAGACCTTCTTTTTCACCATCTTCTTGGGCGGCTCGGCCTTTTTCGGCTCTTCTTTTTTGGCTGGCGCTGGGGCCGGGGCTGGCTTGGCCTCGGTAGCTTTCACGGGCTCAGCGGGTGTCGCGTCCGGTTTGGCTTCGGCTGGTGCGGGAGCCGGTTTTGCCACAGTTTCTACAGGCTTTGCAGGGGCGGGCTCGGCAGTCTTCGCCTCTACCGGAGCTTTGACCGGTTCGACGGTCGCCGCAGCAGCGACTGGCTTTGCCTCGGCTGGTGCCGCTGGCGCGGACGCAGGTTTCGCAGGCGGCGTCGCAGGTTTTGCGGCGGCAGCGGGAGCAGCAGCGGCTGGCTTTGCGGCTTCGGCGGCGACTTCTTTGATCACGTCAAAGGAGTGCATGTTGATGTTCCCGTATGGGCAAAGCTCGGCGCATTTGCCGCAGCCGATACACCAGTCTTCAATGATGATTTCGAGCGACTCTTTGCGCAGGATGCTGCCGACAGGACACTGCGTCATGCACAGCGGGTCGCGGCACGAGCGGCACGCCGTCGGCACCATGAAGTGATCGTAGCGCAGTCCGTCGCGGATGAGGCGCGTCACGCCGTCGTGGGCGTCGGCGCAGGCGTTCACGCAAGCGTCGCAGCGCGTGCAGTGGTCGAGATCGATCAGTAGGAGGTTCTGCGCTTCGTAGAGTCCTTGGTTGAGGAAATCATCAAGCTGCAACCCCGGCGGCGGCTTCCGTTCTTCGTCGGCTTTGATGCGCGCCTCGGCGACCTTCGTCAGCGATTCGAGGACGACGGGGAACTTCTCCAGCATCACCTTGAAGTCATCCCCATTGATCTTCACGAGGTCCACCGCGTCGAGAGCTGTGCAGGTCGCATTACGCGGCTGGTTCTTTAATAGACCGATCTCTCCGAAAAACTCTCCGCGCTTTAAATAAGTGCGCACCATCTCGCCACCGGGCATGGCCTGCGACACTCGGACTAGCCCACTGCGGATGAGATAGAACGCATCCGCCGCGTCGCCTTGTTTACAAACGATCTGGCCTTTTCCGCAGCTCACCAACTCCGCACGGTCGCGCAGATAGCCGAGGAACTCATCGCCCACCGTCGCGAATAGCGGGACGGTGCTGAGGTGGTTCGACAGCGAGCGGGCCCGATACTTCTCGTCCATCGCCTTTTTGAAGCTGGTGCCTTTGAATGTGGGCAGCTTCACCTTCGTGCTGGCCTTCGTCTCGGCGTCCACATCGCGCGTGCCGAGCAGCATGTCGAGGATGACACGCAGCGTCTCGATCATCACGCAATCACCCTTCGCTCGCACGGTCGCCGAGCGTGGCTGGAAAGTGCGGCACGTCATCTCACCGAAGAGATCGCCCGCGACGAGCGTCGCCAACGGCTTCGTCTTCGGCAGGTCCACATCTGCATCAATGGCGATGAACCCATTCTGTTCATTCCCTGCACTCGAACCGCCACCAAAAAGACCGGTGATCTTTTTGAAGAATCCGAAAAAGCCCTTCCCTTGCCGCTGGCTCTGGACCTTCGCGAGTGGGTTTTCGATGTAAATATCTACCTCGCCCTCAACGATGTAAAAAGCCGTTGAGCCAAATTCGCCTTCTCGGCAGACGATGTCGCCCTTCGAGACGCGCCGCAGAACAGCAGCGCCCAGTGCGTAATTCTTGAGCAAGCCCATGGATATTTCGCCAAGGGCAGGCAGATGCTTGAGCATCTCTTCGATAGTGAGAGGTTCACCAGTTGTGAGTTTTTCCGGCGCTTCCATGAGCAGGCGACTCTATAACAACACCGCTGCAAAAATGTGAAGCATCATCTTTAATTTTTTTCTGATCTATCCCGGCAGCGATGCAAACAGTTTGGGACGAGTACTCGGGATGCGGTGAATCGCGCGTCCGAGCGAAAGAATCGCGCTGATTTCGGGATGTTCAATTCCCAGCAGACGCACGAGTTCAGTTTCAAAATGAAGCATCGCACGGCGACTCGCGGGCTTCGCATCAAGATGGGCCAACGCTCGCTGGAGCAAGTCGAACAGCTCCGGCGCGGGCTGCTCGGGCTCGGTGGCGTATTCCATCAGCTCAATAAAGTAGGAGCCCAGCGCCACACGCGGGAAGTCGGTGCGCATGTTCTCGCGCGGCTCGCGCAGAATAGCTTCGCGGAGCGTGTGGATTTCGCTTTTCGCGCTGCGCGTGAAGGCGATCTCGCATTCAAAAAACAAGTCCAGCGTGCCAGCGAATTTGCTCTTTGGGCGTAGCGCGCCTTTTACCACAGTCTTCACGCGGCCATGCAGACTGGTGAACCACGTCACGATGAGGCTCGTGTCGCTGAAGCGCGTCTTGCGCAAGAGAATGGCGGCAGTCGTCTCCAAGTTTACCCCCTCGATGTGATCTCCCCCACTTCTACGTGTTCGCTTTCAGCGCCTCCTCGATGATCGCATCGCTCGTCATCCCCTCTGCTTCTCCCTCGAAGTTCAAAATCACCCGATGCCGCAGCGCCGCGCCCGCAGCCTTCGCGATGTCCGCTTTTGCGACATGAAAACGACCATCCAACACCGCGTGAATCTTCCCTGCTAAAGTGAGCGCCTGGGCCCCGCGCGGGCTCGCTCCGTAGCGCACGAACCGCTTCGCCATCGGCGTCGCGCCGGGCTGATCCGGGTGCGTCGCCATGACGAGCCGCACGGCAAAATCTTGCACCTCCCGCGCAATCGGCACCTGCCGGATGAGGTCGCGCAGCGCCATCAACTCCGCGCTATCGCCCAGCACTTTCTCCACACGCGGCGTGTCGGCGCTCGTCGTGCGGTCGAGGATCGTATGCAGCTCCTCCGCGCTCGGATAGCGGACTTTCAGCTTGAAAAGAAACCGGTCCAACTGCGCCTCCGGCAGCGGGTAAGTGCCCTCCATTTCCAGCGGATTCTGCGTGGCGAGAACGAGGAACGGCTGCGGCAAATCGTGCGTGGTTCCTCCTACGGTGACGTGATGTTCCTGCATCGCCTCCAGCAGCGCGCTCTGTGTTTTCGGCGTCGCGCGGTTGATCTCATCGGCAAGCACGAGGTTCGCAAACACCGGCCCCCGGCGAAACTGAAACGTCTTCCTCCCCTGCTCATCCTCCGTGATGATGTTCGTCCCCACGATGTCCGCCGGCATGAGGTCCGGCGTGAACTGGAGGCGCGAAAACGACAAGTTCACCGCACTCGCCAGCGTGCGGACGAGCATCGTCTTCCCCAGCCCTGGCACACCCTCCAGCAGCACATGGCCGCCTGCGAAAAAGGCGACGAGCACCCCTTCGATAATGTCGTCCTGTCCGGCGATGAGCTTGCTCATCTCCTTGGAGATACTCGTGAAGGTGGAGCGGAATTGGCGGAGTTGTTCTTCTGCGGGCTGATTCATGTGAACGCGCACGTTGCAGGACTTCGCGCGCTTATTCCAGCATGGACTCGCTTCCCCCCTCAATTCCCACGTCTATTTCGTTCCCCCTTATCACCAGCCATCAAATCCCAGCGCGGTCGGAATTTTCCCCTGGAAATCCGGCGGGCAGGAGTTGGAGCAGCGTGTTCATGTAGCGGACAAAATCGGCGTCTTCACCTTGAAGATGGCTCGTGAGCGCGGCGCGAAAGTCGTCGCGAGAGCACCAATCCTTGATGTAGTCATCCCACGATTTCCAAAGCCGGGTGGTCTGTTTGTCCATCGCGTCTTCGTAAACGAGGATGTATGCGCGCTCGAAAATGGATACCAGAATCCCGAAGATGATATGGCGACGCTCGGCTTTTTCACCCTCCAACGTCTGAGAGGATTTCGACATGAGCTGGAGGTCCGAGTTTGCGAGCACGAGGCGGAGGAATTCATCGTATTCGCGCGAGAGATTCAGAAACAGCTCCTCCTGATCGTTGATGTTCTCTTTTTTACGCTCAAGCCAGAATGTGATAATCAGCCACGGAAAGCCGATGATCGTGGCGACATACGACCACATTTCGAGTTGTTCCAGCAGCGTCATGCGCCACATTTACCCCACTGCGGGTGCGAAGTCGAGCTACGCCAAAATGTCTTTTACGACCTTCGCGAATTCCACGCCCGTAAGTTTCGAGGAAGCGAGGAAAGGCGAAAAATGGAAAACTTTCCGGCTTCGTTGCGTGTCATTTTTCTTTTTTTATCGCCTGCCCCCCCGTTTCCAAATGCCAAGAGGTAAACGGTTGCTTTCCCCCCATACCGCCGCTACTTCCAAACCCGTGATCACCATCGAAGAAACCCTCGTCGTGGACGAGTTAGGCCATGCGACTTTTACGTTACCGCCTTCCATCAAGCCCGGTTTGCACCGTGTCGTTCTGCGGATTGATGATGCGGAGGAAAAGGCTGCACC
>CAMDQC010000102.1 GCA_945905735.1 Prosthecobacter debontii
ACCGCTGAACTGGAAGTCCGCCGCCAACCAATTCGCCATCCAATTCGGCCCGCGCTTCTGCCAGGCTGCCTCGCCCACAACGCAGGCTCCCTAGCAAATCCATCAACACATCAACCGCCCTTAAACACAAACTTTTAGACAGGTCCGGGATGGATCGCGCGGGGAAGAAGTCTGGGACAGGTACATTGAAAAGCTGAGAGTTGAGATTCGCAGAACGCCCTTGGGCAATTGAGAGACCGCGACAGTGCGCTCCACATTTCACCCTTTTCCGCGAAGCGGCTGACAAACTCTCAGCTCTCAACGCTCAACCCTCAACTAACACTCACTGCATCGTCACCCTCGCATCCTCAACGCGGGCAACACCGGCTTCAACGGAAGCTGGTTTTCCGTCCACTGAGCCCGCCGAGAGTTCAGATCCGAAAAAAACCCGCAAACGCTCAAATCCCGGCTTGCCAGCCGTAGTTTGCCCCCTATTCTCCCGCGCCCTTTACCCTTACAAATCATGGCCTTCCCGCTCGCTTCACTATTACTAGACAACGGCATCACCTTCGCAATCGCTTGCGGCAGCGTCTCGCTGCTCTTTGCCATTTGGCTGATCAAATCGCTACTCTCCATCCCTTCTGGGACAGAGAAAATGCAGTTCATCGCCAACGCCATCGAGCAAGGTGCGAAGGCGTACCTCTCACGGCAGCTCATCTCCATTTCCACCATCGGCGTCATCATCGCCGCGCTCGTTCTTTGGAAAAAGGACGCGCCTACCGCAGTTGGGTTCGTCGTCGGGGCGGTATGCTCGCTCGTCGCAGGGTTCATCGGGATGCGCATCGCGGTGAAAGCGAACGTCCGCACGGCACAAGGAGCCCGCGAGAGCCGCAAGAAGGCGCTCGTGGCAGCCTTCAGCGGCGGCGCGGTGACGGGATTGCTCGTCGTCGGCCTCGCGCTCATTTCCACCGGAGCGTTCTATTTACTCGTGCTGAAATACGCGCCGGGCAAAGAGATCAACAGCCTCGTGGGGGTCGCGCTTGGCGCATCGCTCATCTCCGTCTTCGCCCGGCTCGGCGGCGGTATTTATACAAAGGCGGCGGACGTGGGCGCAGACCTCGTCGGCAAAGTGGAGCAGAATCTCGAAGAAGATGACCCACGGAACCCAGCCACCATCGCAGACAATGTCGGCGATAACGTCGGCGACTGTGCGGGCATGGCGGCGGATGTTTTTGAGACCTATGCGGTGTCCCTCATCGGGGCGATTCTCGTCGGCGCGCTTACCACAGCGGCAGGGGCAGCGGGTGCGGCGATTGCATACCCGTTCGTCCTCGGCGGCGCGGCAGTCATCGCCAGCATCATCGGCGTCCTTTACGTGAACGCCACAAACGCCAAGCCAGCCGTTGCGCTCATGGGCGGCGTGCTCGTCAGCAGCGTCCTCTCGGCGGTGGCGTTTTGGCCTATCACACAGCAGTTTTTCCCAGCAGGTCTCGCCATGAAAGACGGCACGACCCTCACGATGAACGGCATCTTTCTCTCCAGCCTCGTCGGGCTCGCCATGACGGGCCTCGCTTGCTGGATCACCAATTACTACACCTCCACCGAGCACGGCCCGGTGCGGAAAATCGCCAAGGCTTCTGAGACGGGGCACGCGACCAACATCATCGCCGGACTCGCCATCGGGCAGCAGGCGACCGCGCCGATGGTCCTCTGCATCGGCAGCGCCATCTGGGCGAGCCACGCATTCGCTGGGCTCTACGGCATCGCCATCGCGGTGATGGCCATGCTCTCCATGGCGGGAATCATCATCTCGCTCGATGCGTTCGGCCCCATCACCGACAACGCAGGCGGCATCGCCGTCATGAGCGAACTCCCCGCCGAAGTCCGCAAAGCCACCGATGAACTCGACGCCGTGGGCAACACGATGAAAGCCGTCACCAAAGGCTACGCCATCGCCAGCGCCGGGCTCGCAGCAGTCGTCCTCTTTGGCAGCTACTTCGTGGATTTACAGCACCACTTAGAAACTGGACTTGCCGCACTCGCAGCCACAGCCACACCCGAAGTCCTCGCCGCCGCAAAGGCGAAAGTCGCCGACACCCTCGGCTTCTCCCTCAACGATCCGAAAGTGATGATCGGCCTCTTCATCGGCGGTCTCCTCCCGTATCTCTTCAGCGCATTCAGCATGAGCGCCGTCGGGCGCGCAGCGGGAGCCGTCGTCACCGAAGTCCGCCGCCAGATCGCCGCAAAGCCCGGCATCCTCATCAAAGGTGGCGACGACAAGCCCGACTACGGCACCTGCGTGGACATCGTCACCAAGGCCGCGCTAAAAGAAATGATCATCCCCGCGCTCCTCCCGCTCATCGCAGTCATCGGCGTCGCCGCACTGCCAGACGGCGCGAAAATCCTCGGCGGCGTCCTCGTCGGTAGCATCGTCACCGGGCTCTTCATGGGCATCGCGATGACCAGCTCCGGCGGCGCATGGGACAACGCCAAGAAATACATCGAAGACGGCCACCACGGCGGCAAACACAGCGAAGCCCACAAGGCCAGCGTCACCGGCGACACCGTAGGCGACCCGTATAAAGACACCAGCGGCCCCGCCATCAACCCGATGATCAAAGTGGTGAACATTGTCGCCATCATCATCATCCCGATCTTCTTTTAGAGCCCGAACACCGCTGCGAGCTTCGCGATGAATTCGCGCTGCGTGGCGGGAGCGGCGGCGGACCAATCGGCGAAATGAAGTGCCAGCGTTTTCTTCCCATCGCGGTTGTCGCCGAGGTTGTAAAACGTGATGGCTTCCCAGCCTGCGGGGTTCGCCTCGAAGAGCGGGAGTAGCTCCACGGCGACGATGTTGTTCTTCTCGCGGAGGGTGGAGTTTTCGCGCATCGCGGGTTCGTTTTCCGCGAGCCATTTCGCGAAGACAAATCCTTCGCCTTTGTCGGTCGCGACTTTCTCTATGCGCTCGGCGACATAGTTGGCGAGGGATGCCGAGTAGCTCTTCCAGTTCGGGTAAGGCGGCGCGGTTTGCCAGCTCTTGCTCATCGCTCGCATGGCAAAGAGTGAAGCCGTTTCGCACAGCGATTCTTCGAGCCAGTGGTTCGCCTTGCTCGCTTTGATCCACGGCTTGTGCCAGTCGTTCGAGTGCCCGGCGAGGGCGTGGCAGAACTCGTGCGAGAACTGGTAGGCGAACTGCGACCACAAGGTGCCTTGTGAGGTGAGCCCGATGGCGATGCGCCCGTCGGCGCGGTGATCGAAGAGGGTGATGGGAGCCTTTTCGGAGTGAAAGATGAAGAAGCCGGGAACTTCCCAGCGCGTGTTCGGGCAGTGCTTCCAGATCGTATCTGCGGCGGAGCGGAGCACAGCGGTGATGTCGGCGGCGCTCGCTTTGCCAAAGTCGTCGCCGATTCGGAAGTCGAGTGTGCGTCCGCCGGTCTCGGCGGCGCGCGACGTGGCGGCGAGGAGCAGTGCTATGAATTGGCGGCGTGTGGTGAGCATGGCAAAATGTCTCCGCGCTTAATCGCTCCCGGCCTCCCCGAGTTCCTTCATCACCGTGCAGAGGAAAACTTTCCCCGGATGCACGTCGCGATACTTGGTGATCTCGGCCCTGTTCAGCACGGTGAAGCCGTGGCGCTCGAAGAGGGCTGCGCCGCGTCGGCCATCGAAGGCAACGATTTGCCCGAAGACTTGGGTTTCGCCGTGCGAGCGCAGGAAGTCGAAGTACTGCGAGGTCAGCTCCAGCATGGTTTTCAGGCTGCGGGCGTCGGGCATCACGTTGAAGTGAAAGTGCGCGGTACGGCGGGGCGCGGCGGGAACTTCGCGCCATGCTTGGGTGAGGATCCAGCGGACGAATTTGCGCGATGCTTCGTTGTAGCCGCGGTATCGCACGAGGCCCTTGGCGAGCAGACTGAGGTTGTTGAAGGTGTTGAAAAGCTGTTGCCGGAATGGTCGCCGCGAGCCGAGTAGATAGCCACGGACGACGCCGTCTTTTTCCAAGACGAATGCTGCCTCGGGTTCGGCATCCGTATAGTAGCGAGTGAGGTAGTTCGCGAAGAGTTCGCGGTCCTCAAACACTGGGTCAATCGGCTGCCCGAGGAAACCCGTGTCGCAGCACAATTGCCGAACGGCCTCGCGGTCGGAGCCGCAGAATTTTCGGATGTGGACGTTCGAGTTCATTGCCGTGCGTATTCGTGGATGACTTCGCGGTACACGTCAAACAACCGCGCCATGACGACGCTCCACGAAAACTCCGCAGCCACCGCCGAGCGTGCTGCTGCGCCGAGCGCGGGCAGGTCGTGGGAAAATGCGGCGGCGATAGCGTCAGCGAGACTTTCCGCCGTGGCCGAGCGCGCCCAGAAGTCCTGTGTGTGGCGCACGATGCGGTCCATCGGCGTGCCCACGATTCCGACCACCGGCAGGCCGCACGCTTGTGCTTCCAGCGTCACGAGGCCGAACGTCTCCTGCACGCCGGGATGGACGAATAAATCTGCGGCGTGGAAAAGCCGGAGCAGCTCCTCGTGGCTGTTGATGAAGGGCAGCCACGTCACCGCGCCCGTCTCGGCGCGCAGGCGCTCCACGGCGTCGCGCTGCAACCCTTCGCCCGAGATGATGAGGTGGTATCCCGGCAGCAGACGGAACGCATCGCACAGCAGGCGCGTGTTTTTTTCCGCCGCGAGTCGCCCCACGGAAAGCAGCACGCGCGCGCCCGGTGCGATGCCGAGCGCCGCCCGCGCCGCAGTGCGATCTCCCGGCACGAAGCGCGCGGCGTCCACTCCGAGATCAACGACGGTTGTGTTGGAAACGCCCCATTTTTCCAGCACCGTCGCGAGCATCGGCGACGCCACGAGTGTCCGTGCGAATCGCCCGTAGAGCTGCCGCGTGTAGCGCGATGCGAGCGACACAAACAACTCCGCCGCCGTCGCGCCAATCCAGCGCCCAAGCGGGCGAACCTCGGATTCTGCGAAGTGCGAGTGGTAAAAGGCCACGCTCGGAATCCTCAGCGCCGCCGCATGTCGCGCCACGGCAAAACCTACTTGATACGGGTCGCCGCTCTCCACGATGTCGGGCCGCTCCGCCGCTAAAATGCGCGCGATTTCCCCGAGTCGCAGGAGCACGCGATACTGTGTCACCCTCGAGACGCACGGGCTGGCTATCGTATAAACGCGCGCCGAATCGTCGCCGCTGACCGAGTCGCGCTCGCCGGGGATGATGAGCACATGCCGCCCGGCACACGCCCGCAGCGCGCGCACTTTCTCCGCCACGTATCGCCGCACGCCGCCGCTCACGGGGGACCAGAATTGAGTGACGTCGCAGACCTTCAGCTTAGTTGAGAGTTGAGGGCTGAGAGTTGAGAGACGCGCGGGGCTTCCGCGTTTTCAATGCACCCCGATGTCCGCGAGGTAACGCTCGGCATCCAGCGCGGCGGCGCAGCCTTGGCCGCTTGCGGTGACTGCTTGCCGGTAGCGATGGTCGCTCACGTCGCCCGCTGCGAAGACGCCGGGGATGTTCGTCGCGGTGCTGCCGGGTTGCTGCAAAAGGTAGCCGTTTTCATCGAGGTCGAGGATGCCTTTGAACGGCGCGGTATTCGGCGTGTGGCCGATGGCGACGAAGACGCACTTCATCTCCAGTTCGCTCTCAACGCCGGTCACGAGGTTTTTGAGTTTCACCGCGCGCATGTGGCCCTCATCGTCCGTGAGATACTCGGTCAGCGCCGAGTTCCAGACGGGCTCGACCTTCGGATTATCCAGCACGCGCTGGATCATAACTTTCGAGGCGCGCAGGGTGTCGCGGCGATGGATGAGATACACTTTGCTGGCGAAGCGGGTGAGGAACGTCGCCTCTTCCGCCGCCGAGTCGCCGCCGCCGACGACGCACACCGGCACGTTGCGGTAGAACGCCCCGTCGCACGTCGCGCAGCTCGTCAGCCCATGCCCACGCAGCTCGCGCTCGCGGTCGAGGCCGAGCCATTTCGCGCTGGCACCGCTGGCGACGATGAGCGAACTGGTGTCGATCCATTTGCCTTCCACCTCCACGCTCACATGTTTTTCGCCACGCTTGAGCCCCGTGCATTCTGCGTATTGAAAGCGCGCGCCGAACCGCTCGGCCTGCGCTTTCATCTGCATGATGAGCTCCGGCCCCATCACACCATCTTTGAAGCCGGGATAATTCTCCACAAGTGTCGTAGTCGAAAGCTGCCCGCCCGGCTCGGCACCTTCCAGCACGAGCGGTGTGAGATTTGCACGAGCGGCGTAAATTGCGGCGGTCAGACCAGCGCAGCCGGTCCCGAGAATGATGACTTTTTCCATAAAATGAGGTGCTGTGAAATCAGGTCCCGGCGTCGCGGGCAAGCATGGGAGTGGAAAATGCGGAGTCCCCGTCTTTACGCGATGATGCCTTTCACGGGGTGGCCATGCACGTCGGTGAGTCGGAATTGGCGGCCTTGGTAACGGAATGTGAAGGCTTCGTGGTTGATGCCGCAGAGGTGCATGATCGTGGCCTGCATGTCGTGGACGTGCACGGGGTCGCGCACGATGTTCCAGGCGAATTCGTCGGTCTCGCCATAGACGGTTCCGCCTCGGACACCGCCGCCTGCGAGGAAGACGCTGTAGGCGCGGCCAAAGTGGTCGCGTCCGTTGGGCTTCGCGGGGTCGCCCTGGCCGAATGGGGTGCGTCCGAATTCGTTGCCCCAATAGACGAGCGTGTCGTCGAGCAGGCCGCGCTCTTTGAGGTCGGCGATGAGGGCGGCGGCGGGGACTTCGGTGTCGCGGCACTGGACTTCGAGTTGGGTGAAGAGGTTGCCGTGCTGGTCCCATCCGGCGTGCATGAGCTGGACGAAGCGGACGCCGCGTTCGAGCAGCCTACGGGCGATGAGGCAGTTGTTGGCGAAGGTTCCTTTCACCAATGCATCGGGGCCGTAGCGCTCGATGACGCTCTTGGGTTCCTTCGAGAAATCCATGAGGTCGGGCACGCTGGTCTGCATGCGGTAGGCCATTTCGTATTGCGAGATGCGCGTGTCGATCTCGGGGTCGCCGTAGTCTGCGAGGTGCTCTTCGTTGAGCGCGCGGATGTCGTCGAGCAGCGCACGGCGGGAAGTGTGCGTGGTGCCGGCGGGGCTTTCGAGGTACGGCACCGGGTCGCCGGTATTGCGCAGGCGCACGCCCTGGAATCGGCTCGGGAGAAAGCCGGAGCCCCAATAGTAATCGTAGAAAAGCTGCCCGCACGTTTTGCCTTTGTCCGACGAGGTCATGACGACGTAAGCGGGAAGGTCCTGGCTCTCGCAGCCGAGGCCGTACGTGAGCCACGAGCCGAGGCTGGGCCGTCCGGGAACCTGCGAACCCGTCATAAAAAAGGTGACGCCCGGCGCGTGGTTCACGGCTTCCGTATGCATGGAGCGGACGAGGCAGATGTCGTCGGCGAGCTTGCCGAGATTCGGGAGCATGGAGCTAAGTTCCATTCCGCACTTGCCGTATTTTTGGAAGGGCTTGATCGGTCCGACCATCGGCCACTTCGATGCGCCGGAGGTCATCGTCGAGAGGCGTGTATTTCCGCGGACGCTGGCCGGGATGTCCTGGCCCTGCATCTTCGTGAGTGTCGGTTTTGGGTCGAAGAGATCGACGTGCGAGCATCCGCCGCCCTGCCAAAGGCAGACGACGCGCTTGGCCTTCGGTGCAAAATGCGGAAGGCCGGGGAGCGTCTCGGCTGCCGTGCCGTTTCCACCGAGCAGCGAAGCCAGCGCTGCGCCGCCGATTCCTTGCGCGGCGCGTCCGAAGAATTGCCGGCGGGTGACGCGGTCGATGTTGGTTTGAAATTCAGGGTTCATTCGCGTGTGAGTGCTTGGTCGAGGTTGAGGATGGCGAGGCACACAGCGCTCATTGCGGCGTGCTCGGCGATATTGAGTTTTTCTGCGCGCGGTGCGGTGCCGATGGCGACTGCTGCGGCTGCGGCTTTTGCGTCCTGCGTGTAGAAGACAAGTTGTTTGTCGTATGCCCGTTGGAGAATGTCGAGTTGCTCTGGCTTCGGCCCGCGGCCGAGCACGCGGCGGAATGCCCACGTTGCCCGTGTGGCAGGATCGGGCGCGTTCTCTATCGCGTGCTGCGCAAGCACGCGCGAGGCTTCGGCCCACGTGGGATCGTTCAGCGTGGTGAGCGCGTGGAGCGGTGTGGATGTCGTGCCGCCGCGCACTTTGCAGACTTGCCGTGTGGATGCGTCGAACATGTTCACAGGGCCGATCGTGCGCCGCCAGAATGTGTAAATGCTGCGCCGGTAGAGGTCGCCGCCTTTCGAGGCCGGATACGTGAAATCGCGCTCTTTCGTGATGGCGAGCGTCTCCCACACTTCGCCGGGCTGATACGGATAAACCGGCTTCCCGCCCATGCGCAGATCGAGCAGTCCGCTCGCAGCGAGCGCGACATCGCGGAGGACGATCGACGGCGAGCGGAACCGCGATGCTCGCGCAAAGAGCCGGTTCTCGGGGTCACGCGCGACGAGTTCCTTCGAGACGCGGCTGCTTTGGCGATACGTCGCGCTGTTCACGATCAGCCGGACCATGTGTTTCTGGCTCCAGCCCTTTTCTCGAAACTCGACGGAGAGCCAGTCGAGCAGCGGTTGATGAATTGGCACTTCGCTTTGCACGCCGAGGTCTTCGACGGTCTTCACGATGCCCACGCCGAAGAAATTCTGCCACATGCGGTTCATCTGCACGCGGGCGGTCAGCGGATGTTCGGGCTGGAAAAGCCAGCGCGCAAACCCGAGCCGGTTGCGCGGCGCATCGGCGGGCATCGACGCGAGAAAAGCGGGTGTGCTCATCGTCACTTCGTCCTTCGGTTGGAGGTATTCGCCGCGATCCAAAATGTGCGACTTCCGTGGCTTGGCATCGCTCATGACCATGACGCGCGGGAGACTTTGCTTGAAGTCATTCATCGCCTTGTCGGCGGCTTTCGATTTGTCCCGAGCGGCGACGAGCGCGGCGGGTGCGGCGTTCTTGGAGACGTAGTCGCGGAGCTTTTTCGTCTCGTCTTTCGAGCGATCAGGTTTCTTCACGATCGCCGCAATTTCGTTAGGGAGCGCCTTGCGCGATGCGGGCTGCCGCGCGCCAGTCGAGGCGATGCGAAAACGTCCCAGTGTGTGCTGTTTGTTCGCCGACTGAAACTCGAAGGTGAGCTCCACTTTCCCATCCGCTGGCGTGGCAATCGGTGCTGCGCTTTGCACGATAAGGACGTAGGGCTTGGTGGTCTCCGGGAAAAATGCCCACGCGGTATTCGGGTCGTCGTCGATGACTCCCTGCGGCGAGAATCCGCTCTGCGAATACGTCGCGCTTGCGGCGTTCAGCTTCACTTCCGCGCCGCTTGCTTTTAGCCGGAGCTTGGTGAGCACGGCATTCCCGCTGTCTCCGCGGCCTGCGCCTTTCTTTGGCAGACGGCCGTCCGGGATGGTCTCGATGCGAAAGCCCGTGACGGGTACACTGCCTGCCGGGAGCGTGATGGTGTAGTTCGATTTGTCCGGGCTCGGGCCGTCGGCGAAGATGGACTGGTCGTCGAGCACGCTCAGAGTTGCATCGCCCGTGGCGGTCATTGACTGCGGCGTGAGTACGGCCCACTCGACCGGCTTATCGTCGAGGATGTCTTTCTCTGCAGCCTCGTATGCAGCCGCGGTTTCGGGTGATTTCTCCGCAGTGCTCTCCGCTTTCTTCGCTTCGGCGAGCGCGGCCTCCTTTGATTTGAGCTTCGCTTTATCCTCGTCCGAGCCGACCGTGATCGAAGGCTCCGCGATGCGATACTGCCCGCCGCCGGACGGCGTGCCGGACTCGGGCACATTGTTAAACATCGCGAGCATCGAGTAATAATCGCGCTGGGTGATCGGGTCGTATTTATGGTCGTGGCATTGCGCGCACGCCATCGTGAGGCCGAGCCAGTTCGTCGCCGTCGTATCCATGCGGTCGAACAGAATCACGTTGCGCTGCTCCTCGGGAATCGCGCCGCCCTCGCCGTTGAGCAAATGGTTTCGATTAAACGCCGTCGCGATGAGCTGTTCCTCCGTGGGGCTCGGGAGCAAGTCGCCCGCGAGTTGCTCGATGCTGAACTGGTCGAACGGCATATCCGCATTGAGCGCCTTCACCACCCAATCGCGCCAGAAATACTGATGCGTGTCGCCATCCTGCTGAAAGCCGTTGCTGTCCGCATAACGCGCCGCGTCGAGCCACGGGAGCGACATCCGTTCGCCGTAGTGCGGCGACGCGAGCAGCCGCTCGACGACCTTTTCATAAGCATCCGGCGACGCATCGACGAGAAAAGCGTCCACTTCCTCCGGCTTTGGCGGGAGCCCGACGAGGTCGAGCGAAAGTCGCCGCATGAGTGTCTGGCGACTCGCTTCCGGCGACGGTTGCAAACCCGCGGCGTCCAGCTTTCCTAAAACAAACGCGTCGATCGCATTACGCGCCCACGCCGGGTTCTTCACCACCGGTGCTTGCGGGCGGGCAGGCGGCACGTAGGCCCAGTGCTGCGAATAGTTCGCGCCTTCGCTGATCCACCGCTTCAGCGTCTCCTTCTGCGCGGGCGAAAGGCGGCGGTTCGATTTCGGCGGCGGCATGAGGTCGTCGCGGTCGTCGGTATGGATTCGCTTGATGAGCTCACTCGCATCCGCATTTCCCGGCACAAACGCCTTCAGCTTCAGCGCCGCGTCGCGCACGTCCAGACGCAGGTCGGCCTCCCGTTTATTTGGGTCCTGGCCGTGGCAATAAAAGCAGTTCTCCGAAAGAATAGGCCGGACATCGCGATTGAAGTCCACAGGCGCGGCATGCACCGGCGCGGAAATCGCAATGAAGAAAAAAGTGGCGGGATGTTTAGTCACAGTCGCATCAACCCACAGTCAGCGCGAAGTATTAGCCGCCAACTCAGTCCCGCCAGCGCCCACAGTGCAGACCCTCAGTGTGGCTGGGATATATACTTCGACGAGGTTTGCGGTCCGCTGGAGGATCTGCGTAAAAGCTCCCCATGAATATCAGTATCGCCGCCCTCATGCCGCACCCTCCTATCCTCGTCCCCGCCGTCGGACGCGAACGCCTTTCCGAGGTGGAGGCATCGCTCGCCGCGATGCGCGAGATCTCCCGCGAGATTGTCGCTACGCAGCCCGAGACGCTCGTGCTTATCTCGCCGCATTCGCCGCGTTCGCCGTTTGCGTTTGGGGTTTGGAATTGCGCTGAGCTGCGCGGGACGTTTGCGCCTTTTGGTGCGCCCGATGAATGTGTCGTGCTGCCTGTGGATGCCGCATTTGTCCAAGCACTCGCCCGAGTCGCGCCGCGTGCTGGCGTGCAGATTTCTGGCATCCCAGCGGGCCAGCTCGACCACGGCGCGGCGGTCCCGCTTTGGTTCCTCGCAGAAGCCGGATGGCGCGGGCCGACTGTTGTCATCGCGCTCAACTCCCCCGGCGCGGGCGGCATTCACGGCATCGGCAACGCCATCGCGCTTGCGGCGGATTCGTTGGGGAAAAAGATCGCCGTCGTCGCGAGTGGCGACATGAGCCATCGCCTCATCCCTAGCGCGCCAGCGGGCTACGAGCCGACGGCCAAAGACTTCGACGCCCGCTTCATTGAGCTCCTGCGCGCCAAGGCATACCGGGACATCGAGCGCATTTCGCCCGGACTCCAAGCACGCGCTGCGGAAGACGTGGTCGATTCGACTGCCGTCGCCCTCGCTGCGACTGGCTGGAGGACGGATGGCGGGCGCGTGCTCAGCTACGAAGGACCGTTCGGCGTCGGCTACGGCGTCGCCGTTCTCTACTCCGCCGCGCAGGATCGCTCGCACGAATTCACCACCGGCGATGACCTCCCGCGTCTTGCCCGTCGAGTGGTCGAGGCCACCCTCGCGGGAGAAAATGTCACAGCCCCCGAGCCCGGCAGCGACTATCTTCGGCAAAAGGCGAGCGTCTTCGTCACCATCAAGACTTCCGGTGGCAAACTGCGCGGCTGCATCGGCTCGCTGGAGACTCCGCAGACGCCCAACGTCGTCGAGGAGACACTGCTCAACGCTCACAGCGCCGCCTTTGCCGACCCGCGTTTCTCACGTGTCACCAGCGTCGAGCTGCACAACCTTCGCTTCGAGGTCAGTGTGCTTCATTCCTTCCAGCCCATAGCATCGCCGGACGAGCTAGATCCCGCGCGATACGGCGTCATCGTTCGCACCGCAGACGGACGCCGCGCGACACTCCTGCCCGCCCTCGTCGGCATCGACACTGCCGAGCAGCAGTTCCGCATCGTCTGCGAAAAAGGCGACATCAGCCCCGCAGAGCCCGTCACTCTCGTCCGCTACGCCGTGGACAAGTTCAAAGAGCCCGGCTGCCCGAACTGAGCGCCATGCCCATCACCGAATCCACACACCCAGGCCGCTGGTCGCGCCCGTTGCCGGATGGCCGCATCGAATGCACGCTCTGCCCGCGCTACTGCAAGCTCCGCGAAGGGCAACGCGGCTTCTGTTTCGTGCGCAAAGTCCACGAAGGCCGCATCGTCCTCACCACCTACGGGCGCAGCAGCGGCTTCTGCATCGACCCCATCGAGAAGAAACCACTGAACCACTTTTACCCCGGCACGCCCGTCCTTTCCTTCGGCACGGCGGGCTGCAATCTTGGCTGCAAGTTTTGCCAAAACTGGGACATCAGCAAAGCGCGCGAGATGGATAAACTCATGGATGCCGCCAGCCCCGCCACCATCGTCCACGCCGCACGCGGCCTTGGCTGCCGGTCCGTGGCCTTCACCTACAACGACCCCGTGATCTTCGCCGAGTATGCGCTCGATGTCGCTCGCGCCTGCCGCTCGTGGGGGGTGAAAACGGTCGCCGTCACGGCGGGCTACATCACCGACGAAGCACGCGCGGAATTTTACAGCGAGATGGACGCCGCGAACGTGGACCTCAAGGGCTTCACGGAAGAGTTTTACCACCGCCAATGCTACGGCGCGCTGGCTCCCGTGCTGGAAACGCTGCGCTTCCTCCGGCACCACACGAAGGTCTGGTTTGAGATCACAACGCTGCTCATCCCCGGTGAAAACGACAGCGATGCCGAGCTACACCGCGCCGCCGAATGGATCGCCGAAAACCTCGGCCCCGACATCCCGTGGCACTTCAGCGCATTTCACCCCGACTTCAAAATGCGCGACAAGCCCAACACTCCGCCCGCCACGCTCACTCGCGCTCGCGACATCGCGAGGTCGAAGGGTCTGCGCTACGTTTACACCGGCAACGTCCACGACCGCACCGGCGGCAGCACTTGGTGCCCCGGCTGCGGCGAAGTCCTCATCGAGCGCGATTGGTATGAGCTGGGAAAGTGGGCGCTGCGCGGAAATGCCTGCGCCCACTGCGGCCACACGATCCCCGGTCACTTCGACCCGCGCCCCGGCACATGGGGCTCGAAGCGGCAGCCCGTGCGGCTTGGGCGGTGATGAGGGTGCTCAATCGAACAGCGACATCTGCTGCGTGGGGACTCGGAACGCTGCGGTGTTGAGGGGCTGGTCTATTTCGGTGAATCCGGCGCGGCGTTTTGCCACGGCGAAGAGCTGGCGGATTTGGTCGGCGGCGGGGCCGCTTCCGCGCATCCGTTCTTTGAAGGTGGAGACGTTGAGCGCGCCGTGGCGGAGTTCGCGGATGCGCCCGAGGATTTTCTCTTTTTCGCCGGGGCGATGGGCTTCCAGCCATGCGGTGAAAATGGGGGCGACGGCGTGTGGGAGGCGGAGGATGGTGTAGCTGGCGAAGCGAGCGCCCGCCTTCCTCGCTGCGGTGAGGATGGCGGGCATCTCGTGGTCGTTGAGGCCGGGGATGATGGGCGCGAGCATGAGGCGGACGGGGATGCCAGCGTCGGTAAGTTCCTCGATGGCGGCGAGGCGGCGCGTGGGCGTGCTGGCGCGGGGTTCGAGGATTTTGGCGAGGTCGCCGTCGAGGGTTGTGATTGAGATGCCGACTCCGGCTGCACCGTATTTTGCGAGTTCGCGGAGGTGGTCGCTATCGCGAGTGACGAGGTGGTTTTTGGTGACGATGCTGGTGGGGTTGCGGAACTCGGCGAGGACGGCGAGGCAGGCGCGGGTGATTTCGAGGCGGCGCTCGACGGGTTGTTAGCAGTCGGTGACGCCGCTCATCATGATGGTCTGCGGCTTCCACGATTTCTTGCTGAACTCGGCGCGGAGCAGCTCGGCGGCGTGTAGTTTGACCATGATGCGGCTCTCGAAATCGAGCCCGGCGCTGTAGCCGAGATACTCGTGCGTGGGCCGCGCGTAGCAGTAGGCGCAGCCGTGTTCGCAGCCGCGATAAGGGTTCAGCCCGGCGCGGAAGGGGATGTCGGGCGAATCGTTCCAAGAGATGATGCTCTGCGAGTCATCGCGCAGGAATGTCGTGCGCAGCGGCAGCGGCTTGCCCTCGTCGTCCACGAGCGCATCCGGCTCCAGCTCGGTGTGTTGGGCGGCGAATCGGTTGTCCGGGTTAAACCCCGCGCCGCGAGCAGGCGGGCGCATTTTAGTGGCTGAAGTAGCTGGGCTCGGTGCCGGGCTTCCACTTGATGTTGCAGCCGATGCTGGGGCGCTGGTCGGGGTTCGCCGGCCAGCCCGCGAGGACGGCATCCAGCGCAGCGCGGATGTCGTTGCCGTCCAGCGCGCCGTTTGCCGGGCGTCCGGGGCCGCGCGAGGGGCGGGAGGCATCGAGCTGTCCGCGATAGGCGAGGCATTTCCCGCCGTCGAAGAGGAAGAAATCGGGCGTGCAAGCAGCAGTGAACGCCTTCGCGACGGACTGCGAGGCGTCGTAGAGGATGGGGAAAGTGAGCCCTTCTTTCCGTGCCAGCGCGGCCATGTGAATGGGCGCGTCTTGCGGGTATTGCGCGATGTCGTTGGAGGTGATGCCGACGATGCCGACGCCCCGCTTCGGATAATCCGCCCCCAGCCGCACAAGCTCTGGCAGCACATGGACCACATACGGGCAATGCGCGCAGAGGAAGATGACGAGCAAAGCGTGGCGTTCGTGGAAGTCCGCGAGCTTCACGAGCTTCCCCGTAGAAACATCCGGCAGTGCAAACTCCGGCGCCGGAGTGCCCAGTGCGAGCATGGTAGATTGATGAGCCATGCGCCGAGTTTCCTCCACGCTGGGCGAGAGTCCAATGGAATCTTGGCGCGACCATCACTCAAAACGCAAAACGGGGCACGCCGTGAAGCGTGCCCCGTTAGTGAAGTTATTTTGTTAGTTAGTGCTTAGCGTCTTCGACGTTTAGCGCTTTGTAGCCGCCTTGGCTCTTGAAGAATAGAATCAACAGCAGGTAGAGGACTGCCATCATTGCTGGAACGTAGGCGGTCAGCTTGAGAGCTGTTTTTCCGCCGTGGATTCCAGCATCTCCGACTGGCTTCTTGTCTTTATCAGCCGATGCTTTTGCTCCATCCCACCATGCTGCCAGTTTAGCGTGGTTGTCGTCTTTTTTGCCTTCTTTGGTGATGATGTCGCCAGCACGTTTGAGTTCTTTTCCGCCGTCATCCAAGATTGCAACTTTGGCTCCGTTTAGGCCGACTGCCTTGTAGCCGAAGAAGGTGTTTTCTGAGTCCGCTTTATAGCGGTCATAGGTTTCCTTGGAGGTTTGCTGGAGATTGCTCGAAGCATGGTAGTCCTGCTTGAAGCCGATGGCTGGGCCACCGAGCAAACCGGCTGAGAGCATTCCGACGCCGCCAATCATTCCGATTGCGACTGCGCCACCTTTCGGGAAGCGCTCGGACACGACTGCGAGCATCGTAGGCCAGAGGAATGTTTTGCCGCAGGCATAGACGGTCGCCGCAATGATGCAGGCGGTCACTGTGGTTGCTCCACCCAGCAGGGTGAGTCCCACGAACCCGAGAATTGAGCTGACCAAAAGGAGTCCAAGTGGGGAGATTTTATGAACGATTGGACCGGCGACGAAGCGAAGCGCAAACATGAGGAGTGAGGTGTAAACGAACAGTTTCAAACCTGCTGCTGGGCTTCCCATAATGGAGCCTGTGATCTTGCCGATCCAGGAATCGGTTCCAAGTTCAACGTATCCGACCATTCCGTGGATGACCAAAAGGACGAGCATGAGGGGGGCGAACACGGTCCCAATCATTTGACCCAATGTAACCCCAGCGGTCTCCGCTTCGGAGCGTGGGAACTTCTGCCCGAGTAGCATGACTCCATAAATGATCACTGGAACCAGGAAGAGTGACATCTGAATCTTCCAATCTGTCGGGAGCACTGCTGCGGCTCCTGTTGTTGCGTCCGCTGGACTACCCGCCATCATCGCTGATGCGAGGCCGCCGAGAACGAGACCGGCTGGCCAGCCAGCGTGGAGGATGTTCAGGTAGTGTGCTTTATTCTTTGGGAAAAGGGTCGCGGTGAGCGGGTTTACGACTGCTTCACAGAGGCCGTTACCAATCGCGAAAATGAACATTCCCCAAAACAAGCAGTTGAATGCCGCATCTTTGCCACCAGCCGCGAAGGCAGCGGGTGCTGCGAGCGTGATCACAGCGGAAATGAAGTGAAGTGCGAATGCGGCAATCATGAGTTTGCCGTAACCGACTTTATCGGCAAAGAGCGAGCTGATGATGATGACGAGACCAAATCCGGTAAGCCCGCCGCCGGTAATGGCGCCGAGTTCCGTCATGGTGAAGCCGAATTGTTCGGCCCATTGGCCAAGGATGCCGCCGCGTACGGAATAACCGACGCCGGCTGCGAGGATCGCCATGAAGCCCGCCCATAAGAGGCGGCTGGCGTTTGGTGTGTTACCTTCAGATTGTGCTGACATGTAGTGTGGTAGGGTTGTTTATTTGTGTTGTTGGTTGTTTTTTTAGGGGAGAAATTGTGGTCAATAGACTTCGTCGTGCGTGCCGATGTTAATTAGGATGATGGACTCGGAGTTCGGTGTTTTGCCTAGCTCGATTCGGAAAATAATCCGGCAGTCGTATCCACACGAACACGAAAGCAGCCCCTTTGAAGCTCCGCGAAGAGAGTGAGTTTCCAAGGCTGGTTGGCGCGGATTTTCGGTCATTTGTAGAAGTGTTTCAAATATGCAGCGGAGCCGTTTCTTGTCCTGCCCAATGTGCCGATTTAATGCACGATCAAAGCGCGAGTTCCAAAATAGCGTGCGGACAGGTTCAGGCATTATCGGCTTCTGAGATTTTTGTGAGATGGGCAATTAGCTCTTTTGCCGATGAGAAACTCTTCAACTTCCCAGCTCGGTGTTCTTTCATTGCCTGCTCGGCCTCTTTTTCAATCTTTGCCAGCCATACTTTCCGCCGCCGTTCACGCATCTCGCGGAATAGCTTTTCGCGGTCTTTGGCGGCGAGCAATTCGACGATTTTAAGGGCTTTGCTGTATGTAATGGTGGCGGCCATGCAGGGAAGATGTCTTATAAAGTGAACGCTGGCAATTTGATGATCTTGCCGCCTTTCAGCGCGGATTCGTGGGCGCAGAGGCCGACGCAGGTCCAGTTGGCCGATTGTTTGGCGTTGGGGAATGGGTCGCGGTTGTCCACGAGGGCGCTGACGAATTCGTGCACGAGGTGCGGGTGGCTCCCGCCGTGGCCTGCGCCTTGAGTGAAGGACAGATGGCCTTTTTTGCCCTTGCCGCCATAGACGCCGCCAGTGGTGAAGGGCTGGATGGCTTTGGGCAGGCGCTTGGCGAAATCGGGCGTCTTCACCGTCTTGGGAATCTTCGGCTCGGGCAGCTTCGCCGTGTGCATGACGAGCGGCTCGTGCTCGATGAGCGGCCATTCCACGGACGCCTTGTCGCCATACACGTCGATGCTCTCGCGGTATTGCCGGGCGGTGTCGAAGAGCGAGCGGATGATGCGCGCGCTCACATCGCTGCCTTTATATTTAATATGCGCCGTCTCCACCGCGAAGGGCGAGCCGTAGTGCTTTTGCAGCTCCTTGCGCACCGTGCCCGAGCCGAAACACGATACGTATTCCGCCGGAGCCCCGATCATCCCGGAGACAGGGCCGACGCAGTGCGTCGCATACCACATCGGCGGCAAGCCGGGCCAATAATTTGGCCACCCGTCCATGTCTTGCTGGTGTGAAGCCTGCACGAATTGCAGCTTCCCGAGCTTTCCGGTATCCAGCAGCTCCTTCATATAAAGATACTCGCGGGCATACACCACCGTCTCGGCCATCGTGTATTTCAGTCCCGTCTTCTTGACCAAATCAACGATCTGTTTGCACTCAGCGATGCTCGTCGCCATCGGCACCGTGCAGCTCACATGCTTCCCGGCCTTGAGCGCGGCGATGGTCATCCAGCCGTGATCAGGGATGGGCGAATTGATATGCACCGCGTCCACCTTTGGGTCCTTCAACACCTGAGCGAAATCCGTATAGCGCGTCTCGATCTCGAACGCATCGCCCACCGCCGCCAGCTTCTTCGGGTCCCGCTGGCAGATCGCATACATATTGGCGTTCGGATGCCGTTGGTAGATCGGGATGAATTCCGCCCCAAACCCGAGGCCGACGATTGCGATGTTGATTTTGCCTTTGGACATTGCTGGTTGGTTAAAAAAGGTGCTTCCGTAGTGGCGGAAGAGCGCGGAGTGAAGCGGGCCACGCCGCGAGGCGTCAACGCTTTTGTCGCAATTCTGGAATTTTGCGTCTTGATCCTGTTTCCATCTCGCTGCGGTGGTTCACGGCACTCGAATACGCCGGCACCGCCGCCTCAATCATCTCCTGTTCTCGCAGGCGGTTGCGAAGTTCAGACTGCCAAATAAGTGCTTTACCTCAGCGATTGAGTTGCGAAATCTCGGCGTCTTATGAGCATCATTCAAGAATTCAAAGCATTCGCCCTCAAGGGAAACGTACTCGACCTCGCGGTCGGTGTCATCATTGGTGGAGCCTTTGGCACCATCGTTGAGTCAGTCGTGAAAGACGTAATCATGCCGATTATCGGATTGGCCGGAGGTCAACCGGATTTTTCGGCCATCCAAGTCGGTCCGGTGATGCTCGGCAAATTCCTTAAGGAAACGCTGAATAAAGCGAGTTGAGCAGAGAAGCGCGAGGCAGGGTGGTAGTGAGTGGGGTTCTGAGGCGGAAAGTCATCGAGAAATTGCTGTTTTTGCCCCGTTTTGGTGCGATGCGGGCACGGTCAAGCCGTGAGGGCGAGCAG
>CAMDQC010000103.1 GCA_945905735.1 Prosthecobacter debontii
GTCGGCTTGCGGCCCGAGATTATCGATAATCTCAAGGCGCAAAATCCCGACGTTCTTTTCTTTGCCGGCGACCAGACCTATCGCCACACGGAGCACACGGCGGGTTGGATCGAGTTCGGCCTGCAGTTCCGCGAAATCATGCGCGACCGTCCGACCATTTGCATCCCGGACGACCACGATGTCGGCCACGGAAATCTGTGGGGCGAAAACGGCAAGCGATCGACCACTCCAGGCGACGCCGATGGCGGCTATCGCTATCCCGTCGAGTATGTGAATCAAGTGCAGCGTCAGCAGTCGTGGAACCTTCCCGACCCCGTCGATCCGGCAAACGTCGATCGCGGCATCACCGTTTATTTTACGCGGCTCACCGTCGGCGGCGTGGACTTCGCCATCCTCGAAGATCGCAAGTTTAAGAGTGGTCCGGCGGGGAAGATTCCGAAGATGGGGCCGCGTCCGGATCACATCAACGATCCGTCCTACGACCCGAAGACGATCGACCTTCCCGGCTTGCAACTGCTCGGAGAGCGGCAGGAGAAATTCCTCCGCACATGGGCGCAGGACTGGAGCGGCACGCAGATGAAGGCGGTCCTTTCTGCCACGGCGTTTTGCGGCGCAGTCCACATGCACGGCGGGCGCAACGCCCGACTGCTCGCCGACCTCGACTGCAACGGCTGGCCGCAAACGCCGCGCAACCGCGCCCTCGAAGAAATCCGCCGCGCCTGGGCCGTGCATCTCTGCGGCGACCAGCATCTCGCCGTCGTCACCAAGCAAGGCATCCGCGAGTTCGGCGACGGCCCCTACACGTTCACCAGCCCCGCGCTCGTGAACACCATCTACGGGCGCTGGTGGCATCCGCTCGACGAGAAGCCCGGCCCGAATCCCGTGGCCAGCAGCCCGCTTCCGTGGACGGGCGATTTCCACGACGGCCTCGGCAATAAACTCAGCATGATGGCCTACGCGAATCCGCAGGACGTCACCGACGAAAAGCAGCGCGCCGACGGCTACGGCATCGCCCGCTTTCACAAAACGAAACGCACCATCACCTTTGAGTGCTGGCCGCGATTTTCGGACGCGAAGCAGGGCGATAAAGCGCAGTTCCCCGGCTGGCCAATCACCGTCGCTATGGATGCGAACGACGGACGCAAGGTCACGGGCTGGCTGCCGGAGTTGGTGTTTGAAGGCGCAGCAAATCCCGTCGTGCAAGTCATCGAGGAAGCGACGGGCGGCATCCTCTACACCGTCCGTGTGCAGGGTGCGCGCTTCCATCCGCGTGTCTATTCCGCAGGTAAGCACACTGTCAAAATAGGCCGTGATAAACCGGACGCACAGACGCTCGTCGGGATGGAAGCGAAGCCGAAGGCTGAGTCGGGGTAGCGAGCGGTGAAGCTTTAAAGATCCTTCGGCTAAATCCTCTGCGGTCTTCCAATCTCTCGCGGTGAAAATATCCGCATGAAAAATGTGACCGAAGTCGCCTTCGTTGGAATTAACCCCGTGTAATGGCTACATCTGCACAAGACTCATCGCGATTCATCGCTGCGCTGACCCGGCATCAACCGGCGTTGGAAGCGTTTTGCCATGCGCAGTTGGCGAACCGGCAGGATGCGCAGGAAGCGTTGCAGGCGACGTGTGTGAAACTTTGGGAGAAGTCGGGCGAGTGGAACGCGGATACGGAGTTTCTGCCGTGGGCCTTTGCGGTGGCGCGGTTCACGGTGCTCTCGCACATCCGCGACCGGATGCGCGACCGACTGGTGTTTGACGAGGACGTGGTGCTCGCGATGGCCGAGGAGACGGAGGCGGCTGCGACGCAGTTTGAAGAACGGCGCGAGGCGCTCGGCAGTTGCCTCGATAAACTGAAGCCGGAGCACCGTGACCTTCTCCAAGGGCACTACATCGGCGGACACAGCGTGCGCCAGCTCTCCGGCACCACGGGCCGCAGCGAGAGCGCGGTGAAAATGATTTTGCTGCGGCTGCGGGAACAGCTCAGCGCCTGCATCCAACGTCAAATCCGCATTTGCCCATGAACTCCGATTCTTCATCCCTCGACCACCGACTGCTCTCCTTGCTTCAAGCCGTGCGCGACACGCACGACGACTCTGCTCGTGCCAGACTGAATGATCTATTGCGCGTCGATCCCGCTGCCCGCGCGGCGATGGCGCGGCTGATGGTGGACGAGCAAGCGCTGACTAGCCGGCTTCGCGACGAGAGCATCGTCTCGCTCTTAGACCCTGCGCCGGCGGCGGAGTCGGAAAAGGTGGTGCGCTTGCCGCGGTGGTTTACATGGCGTCCGCTCATTTCCGCTGCGGCGGGAATTGTGCTCGGGATGTTTTGCACGTCGATGGTGTTCGGCTTCGCGGCGCAGCGTCGCTCGGAAAAGAGGACGCCGCTGGTGGTCTATTCGCCGGGGCTGGAGACTGCCGGGACGCTCGTGGATCAAGGGTTGCCGAAGGCGGCCGGACGTTGGGGGGCGGATTCGGCAGCCGTGGTGACGACGGAGAATGGAGTAAAGCCAATGGAAGGCAGTCAAATGATGCGGCTTGATCCGATCCCGCTGGAGAGAAATGCGAAGACCCGAATGTCGCGTGTGTATCAAGTTTTGGACCTTCGCTCGCAGCAGATGCCCGGTGTCACCGGAGATGCAGAGGTCCAGGTGACTGCTTCGTTTTTCGCGGCGAAAAGCGACGTTACATCGCGCTACTTGATCCGCGCGGTCGCGCTGAGTGAATCGCCCGAGCAGGCGACGAAAGGCTTTTGGCCAAAGACCGAAGAAGACGGAGTGGTGTCCGTGAAACAGACATTTGATAAATCGCCCGAGGAGCGCGGGTGGCACACTTTTTCGCTGAAAGTGCCGTTGCCGCGCGGTGCACAGACTTTGGTTTTCGTGCTTGGTGCCGCGTCTGTGGACGACGTTTCGGCACTGCCGACGACGCACTATCTGGATGATATTCAAGTTTCCGTTCTCGCCCCGCAATCAACCCAGCCGTAAGCGGCATCAACCGATCAAATCACTATGTCATCCTCGACTCTTTCGCCCTCTTCATTAACCCGCCGGTTCTTCCTCCGAGCTGCGGGCGTGAGCCTTGCGCTGCCGTTGCTGGAATCGCTTGGCGGGCGCGCGTTCGCTCAAAACTCTGCGGTCGCCACTTTACCGGGCAAGGCGGCGGGCGCGGTGCGTCCGCAGCGGATGGTGTGCATCGGAAACCTGCTCGGGTTTGTTCCGCAGTCGTTCTTCCCGACGAAAACGGGGGCGGACTACGAGCTGCCGTCATCCGTCGAGGCGCTGAAGCCGCACCAGAAAGACTTCACGCTCTTCTCCGGCCTCGATCATGGCGTGAAGGGCGGGCATTTTGCGATGAGTTCCTTTCTCAGCGGCGTGCGCACGGCCGACGCGAAAGGCATGCCCGAGGGGAACATCACCATGGACCAGCGCGCCGCGGAGACGCTCGGCGGTGCCACGAGATTCCCGACGCTCGCGCTTGGGTCGGAGAGCGGCATCCATGGCGGCTGTCTGATGTCATGGACGCGCAGTGGCACGCGTGTTCCGCCGATCAGCACGCCGCGCGAATTGTTCCGGAAACTGTTTGTCACCGATGGCGCTGCAGACGTCGCGGCGTCCCTAGATCGCCTCGATCTGAAAGGCTCGATCCTTGATGCGGTGCAAGGCGATGCAAAGTCGCTCGAACGCCATCTGGGAGAGCGGGACAAGGAAAAGCTGGACGAGTATTTCACGTCCGTCCGCGACGTGGAGAAGCAGATCGAACTGCGCCGGAAATGGGCGCATGTGCCCAAGCCCGACCCGAAAATCGCGGAGCCGAAAAACAAGGATTTCGTCTCCGACCTGCCGGTGATGTATGACCTCATCGCGCTGGCCTTGCAGACGGATTCCACCCGCATCGCGACCTTCGAGATCGGCGGTGACTTCGAGGCTTCGGCGTTCGATTCGAAGTCCAATTATCATGCGCTTTCGCACCACGGCATGCGTGAGGAGTCCATCAATGGCCTCATCAAAATGGAGCGCTATCAGGTGGAGCAGTTCACGCGCTTTTTGGCCAAGCTCAAATCCATCGAAGACGGCGAGGGAACGCTGTTGGATCACTCGATGGTTCTTTTTGGCAGCGGCATGGGGAACGCCAACTCACACACGAACAGCAACCTGCCAATCATCTTCGCCGGCGGCGGATTCAAGCACGGCGAGCACAAGGCGTATCCGGCCACCGGCCTCGGCCGTCAGACGTTGTGCAATCTCTATTTGTCGATGCTGCATCGCTTCGGTGCGGAGGTGAAAACATTTGGCACCAGCACCGGCACGCTCACCGGTCTCGCGTAGTCGTTTTCAGAATTCCCGCATCACGATCCAGTCACATGCTTCGACATTTGCTTTTCCTCACCGCGGCGCTGCTTGCGCTTTCCGCACGTCCGCTTCATGCAGCCGCTGAAGTTGCGCCAGTTCAGCACTTCCTCACCACCTACTGCAACGAGTGCCACGGCGCGGAAAAGCAGAAGGGCGACCGGCGCTTTGACGGCCTTGCGCTTCCTGTCGCCAAGTTGGACACGCTGATCGATCTCAAAGACATCCTGGATCAAATCCACATTGGCGAGATGCCGCCGAAGAAGGCCAAGCAACCTTCGGCGGCGGAGCAGAAAGCTTTCATCGAGCAGGCGACTCTCGCGCTCACCAAAGGTCGTGAGGCACTCGCGAGCACCGGCGGAAGCACCGTTTTGCGCCGCCTGAATCGCCGCGAATACATCAATACCGTCGGCGACCTTTTTGGGCTGAACATGGCGGCCTTCGATCCCACGACTGCGTTTCCCCGCGACCAGTCCGCCGAGCACATGGAGAATCTCGGCGATGTGCTGCACACTTCGGGTTATCTACTGGACCAATATCTCGATGCCGCGGACGCCGTCGTGGAAAAGGTCTTCGCGCTTCAGCAGCAACCGCCTGAGCGCGAGTGGCATTTCAAAGACAAATTTCAATCGAAGAACAAGTCCCCAAAACCGGCCAGGGAATATGACAACAGCCACCTGAATATTTACGAGTGCATGGACTCGGAAAAACATGTCGGAGGCTACGGTTTCATTGACGGCTTCAAGGATGGAGTGCCTACCGACGGCTTCTACGAAGTACAGGTCCTCGCTCACGCGATGAACCGGAATCATCCCTACGACCCGGAGATTTTTGGCACCGACGCCCGCGAACCTTTCCGCCTCGGTGTCGTGCCCGGAGACGTGAATGCAGGTCCGCTCGAACTCCCCCAGCCGCTCCAACCCTTGCTCGCAGAACAGGTCATGAGCGATGGCGAGCCGGTCTGGCACAAAATGAAAGTATGGCTCGATGCCAGAAAGACCGTTCGATTCGTTTTTCCAAACGGCCCCAAGGATGCCCGCAAGTCGTGGCACCGGATTTCGGAATATCACAAAGACCAATGGCCGGAGGGACGGCACAAAGGCAAAGACCGCCTCGACATTGGCGACGCACGTGATGTCGCAGTCATGATTGGAAAGATTCCCCACATCCGTATCCACGAGGTGAAAATTCGCGGACCCATCATCGAGCAATGGCCTCCATTGCCCCAGCAGTCTGTGATCGGAAAAACTCCATTCACGCCGGAGAAAATGCGACCGGTTCTCCAAGCCTTCGCGGACCGCGCCTACCGCCGCCCATCCACCAAAGACGAAGTGGATCGCCTCGTGGCCGTGGCGGAGAAACGCATCAGCACAGGACGTTCACCGCAGGAAGGTCTAAAGGACGGACTCAAAGCCGCGCTCTGCTCGCCGGGTTTCATTTATCTCGCTCAAGACACCGTCGCAGCGAAGGCGGACCAGAAGGCTCGACCGAGGCTCGATGGCTACGCACTCGCCTCGCGACTTTCCTATTTCCTCTGGTCCTCCATGCCGGATGCGGAACTCCTCCGACTCGCGGGAAACCAGGAACTCACCAAGCCCGACGTGCTCCTCGCGCAGACGCGCCGCATGTTGGCCAGCCCGCGCTCGGATGCGTTCGTGTCGGGCTTTCTCGATAGTTGGCTGAACCTCCGCAGCCTCGGCGGAATGCCGCCGGACCGGAAGGAATTTGAAGAGTATTTCTTCAAAGACCTCGAGCACGCATTCAAGCAAGAGACGCGGCTTTTTATGCGCGACCTCATCGACCGCGATGCCAGCATCGTGAACTTCCTCGACTGCGACTACGGCTTCGTGAACCAGCCGCTCGCCACGCATTACGGCCTCGGCGATCTCGGCGATCCCGCGCGTGCGCACGAGTTCCGCAAAGTCGCATTTACGGACTCAAAGCGCGGCGGACTGCTCGGCATGGGCTCCGTGCTCACGGTCACCGCCAACGGTATCGAAACTTCGCCCGTCACACGCGGCGTGTTTTTGTTGGAAAACATCCTCGGAACGCCGCCGCCGCCGCCGCCGGATAATGTTCCTGCAATCGATCCCGATGTGCGGGGATCCAAATCCATTCGCGAGCTTCTCAGCAAACATCGGGAATCGCCGAACTGCTACGGCTGCCACCAAAAGATCGACCCGCTCGGCTTCGCGCTGGAGAGTTTTGATCCCATCGGCGGATGGCGGACGAAGTATGCCAAAAGCCCGATCGATACTGCCGGCGAGCTACCCAGCGGTGAGAAGTTTTCCGACGTATCCGGCCTGAAAAAGATCCTCGTCGAGCGTCAGAAGCGCTTCGCCCACATGCTCACCGACCGCCTCCTCACCTACGCCTGCGGCCGCCGCATCGGTGCCCTCGATGAACCCGCCGTGGAGAGAATCCTCACCGAACTGCCGAAGCACAAATACGGTCTGCGCTCGCTCATCGAAGCCGTGGTAAGCACCGAGTTGTTCTTGAGTCGCTAATCCATTTTGACCTCACGCCAATCATGACCCGATTCTTCGCAGTCCTTCTTTGTCTCGTCAATTGTGCCGCCGCCCATGCCGCCGAGCGTCGCCCCAACATTCTCGTCATCGTCGCGGACGATCTCGGCTACAGCGACGTCGGCTTTCAGGGTGCCCGCGACATCCCCACGCCGCACCTCGACCGCCTCGCCGCCTCCGGCATCCGTTGCACCGACGGCTACGTTTCCTATCCGGTCTGCAGTCCCTCCCGCGCCGGGCTTATCACCGGCCGGTACCAGCAGCGCTTCGGCTATGAATTCAATCCCAAGTGGGATGCCACCGCCGCCACCCACGGCCTGCCGCTCTCCGAAGCCACGCTCGCCGATTCACTCCGCTCCGCCGGTTACACCACCGGCGCGATTGGCAAATGGCACCTCGGCGCTCATCCGCAGTTTCACCCCAACCGCCGAGGCTTCGACGACTTCTTTGGGTTCCTCGGCGGCGGCCACCGGTATCTCCCCGGCTCGGCCGTCGAGGTCGAAATCGGCGCGGGCAAGAAGGCGGCGAGCAGCGGCGACGCCGAACACACCTCACCCCTCTTGCGCAACTCGACCGAAGTTCCTGAGGTCGGCGAGCTTACCACCCGCCTTGGCGAGGAGGCCACCGCCTCCATCACCCGCTACGCCAAAGACCCGAAACCGTGGTTCCTCTACCTCGCCTTCAACGCGCCGCACACCCCGATGCAAGCGCGCGCCGATCAACTCGCCCGCTTCGCCTCGATTACCGATGAGCGCCGTCGCACCTACGCCGCGATGGTCGCCACCGTGGACGAGGCGGTGGGCCGCATTCTCGGTGCGCTCGACGCCACCGGCCAACGCGAGCGCACGCTGATCTTTTTCATCTCCGACAACGGCGGCCCGATGACCAAGCGCAACGCCAACGCCTCCGTGAATTCTCCCCTGCGCGGCCAGAAGGGCGACGTCTTCGAAGGCGGAATCCGCGTTCCCTTCATCGTGGCCTGGCCCGCGCGCATTCCTGCGGGCCGCACCTATTCACAACCGGTCATCGCCCTCGACATCCTGCCCACGGCCCTCGCCGCCGCCGGTGCCACGCGAGACGCCAAGCTCGCCGCCCTCGACGGCGTCGATCTCCTGCCGTTTCTCACCGGCAAAAATACCGCCGCACCCCACCCGCGCCTCTTCTGGCGCATGGACGCAGGCGAAGCTTTCGCGGTGCGCGAAGGCAACTGGAAGTGGCTGCGCACCTATCAAAACGCGCCGCAGCTCTACGATCTTTCCGCCGACCTGGGCGAAACCCGCGACCTCGCCTCGTCCCGCCCCGAAATCGCTGAACGTCTCGCCGCCGCCGCCGCCGAATGGAACCACGGCCTTATCGCGCCTTCTTTTGGAAACAATCCGTTCGGCGGCCTCATCAACCGCACCGGCCTGGAAAAACCATCAACACTTGAATCCAATGTCAAATAACCAACTACTCCTTGCTCTAAGATCAGTCGCCTTCGCATCGCTTTGCCTGGCCGTCACCACGCTCCACGGCGCTGAGGAAACGCGCGCGCCTTACAACGTTCTGTTCATTGCGATTGATGACATGAATGACTGGGTGGGGGCCTTCGGAGGCTCGCCGCAGAAGCAGTCGGCCACCCCCAAGATGGATCAGTTTGCAAAAAACGGGTCCGTTGTTTTTCAACAGGCCAATTGCGCGGGACCAGTCTGCGGCCCGTCACGCTCGGCGTTGCTCTCGGGCTTCATGCCGAACCGGAGCGGAGTTTATGGCAACGCCCAGAACATGCGCGGTTCCGCACTCATCCAGACGCACCTGACGCTGCCGGAGTATTTTTCGAAGCATGGATACCACACACTTTCGACCGGAAAGATTTTCCATAAACATGCCGGAGACGAGGGGCACTGGGCGTTTGACGAGTGGGTCGAAACGGATGGCGGAAGCGGCTCGCGTCCCGACGAGGAACGCATCACCTCGCGCAATCGCAATCTACTGGATGGCAAACCCGCCCCGTTCCCCGCAACGAAGAGTGAGGGCAACGAAGGCGGTGACGGCGAGGGAACGGAGTTTTCCTGGGGCCCGACCAAGGGGCCCAAGGAAGATTCGAGGGACTGGAAATCGGCGGATTGGGCCGCGGCACAGTTGGCCAAGCCGTCGGCGAAACCCTTCTTCCTGGCGCTCGGCATTTCCAAGCCGCACCTGCCTTGGTATGTGCCACAGGAATACTTCGACCGTCATCCTTCGGACTCGATCCAGTTGCCGGAATTCCGCCTCAACGATTTTGACGACATCGGCGATTCCAAGGGAAAGGGAAAGTTTAGCCCAACCTCCGACTTCAAATGGGCGCAGCAAGACCCCCGATTGATGAAGGGCGCGATACGAGCGTACCTGGCGGCCACGAGCTACGCTGACGATTGTGTTGGGCACGTGCTCGATGCCCTCGAGAAAAGTCCCGCCCGGGACAACACGATCGTCGTCATCTGGGGCGACCACGGCTGGCACCTCGGCGAGAAGCTGCGCTTCCGCAAAGCCACGCTCTGGGCCGAATCCACCCGACTGCCATTGATCATCCGGATGCCCGGGATGAAATCGCAGCAAGACTGCCCGCGCGTGGTCAACTTGATGGACCTATTCCCCACGCTGATTGAGGCGTGTGGTCTGCCGGCGAAGCCGGAGATTGATGGGCGCAGCATTCTCCCGTTGTTGCGCGATCCGCAGACACCGTGGCCGCACGTTTCCATCACGGTGATGGACCGGGGCAACGCTTCCGTTCGCGACGAGCGCTGGTATTTCATCCGCTACAAGGACGGCACCGAAGAATTCTACGACATGTCACGCGACCCGATGCAGTGGACCAATCTCGCAGCTTCGAACGATCCGGAAATCGGAACCCATATGAAGCGACTGGCCGCCTCGTTCCCAGCCGCCTTCGTCCCCGAAGTCGCCCAAAACAAAGGAGGCAAAGCGGAAAAAGCCGGGAGCCCGGATCCGTCAATCAAAGCCACGCGGGCTGCGGGGAAGCTGAAGTAGTAGCCCGCATCGATCTCGATGAACCAATCGTAAAAAAGATCCTCACCGAGCTACCGAAGCACAAACACCGTCTGGAAACCGTGGTTAGCAGCGATTTATTCCGCAGCCGCTGAGACGAACCTTTTGTAAAATCACATCCAATGAAACACACCATCGCCCTGACTTCCTGCCTTCTCATGTTGTCTTTGCCGAAAGCCTTCGGCAAATCCGAGCATGATGTCGTTGTTTACGGCGACTCCTCCGGCGCGGTCGTCGCCGCCATTTCCGCGAAGCGCGAGGGGCGCTCGGTCGTTTGGGTGAATCCCACCGGATTCCCCGGCGGCATGAGTGCGAGCGGACTCGGCGCAACGGATTTCCTTGGCAAACAGGGCACCTTCGGAGGCATCGCCGCCGAGTTCTACCGTGGAGTTGCGGCGGCATACGGGACGGACTTTGTCCGCAGTTTCGAGCCGCATGTCGGAAAGAAAGTGTTCGAGCAGATGCTCGCGGATGTCGGAGTGACCGTGGTTTACAGCGAGATGCTCGACCGCACTTCCGGCAAAGGCGTGACGATGGAGGGCAAGCGCATCAAGTCCTTCACCACGCTCAGCGGCAAGACCTACAGCGGGAGAATGTTCATCGACGCGACCTACGTCGGCGACCTCATGGCGGCGGCGGGCGTGACGTTTACCGTCGGTCGCGAGCCGGAAGCGCAATACGGCGAGGACATGAACGGCGTGCGACGCGGAGACACCAACCCGCGCGTTCATTACGGGCAGAAGGACAAGGATCATTTCGTGAAAGAAGTGGACCCTTACGTGAAGCCCGGCGACCCGAGCAGCGGACTGCTCAAGGAACGCTACGAAGCCGCAGGCGGCTCCATCAGCGTGAAGCTCATCCCCGGTCGAGGCCACGAAATATCCCCCGCGTTTTTCGAGTGCCCTGAGCTGATTGAGTTTATCCTCAAGCACTCCCGGATGTGAGTGATGGCGCGGCGCTCAGAACAACCCGAATCACCAAAAACATCGCCCTGATGAAACAGCGGACCAAGGAAGGCAAATAGCGGCAGTCGCGCTATTCCCTGCCAAAACGAAACATCCATGAAACACGCACTCACATTTTTCACCGCCCTACTGCTCACACCGCTGGCCGCCCTGCACGCCGCCGAGAAGCCCAACGTCCTCTTTATCGCCGTGGATGATCTCAATCACTGGATCGGGCATCTGGGCCGCAATCCGCAGACGAAAACGCCCAACATCGATCGCCTTGCCGCGATGGGCGTCACCTTCGCCAATGCCCAATGCGCGGCCCCGGTGTGCAATCCTTCTCGCGCCGCGCTGCTCAGTGGCAAGCGTCCCGGCACGACGGGGATTTACGACAACGGCATCCCGTTTGAAAAAGTCCTCAAACCCGAGGAGTCGCTCGTCATGCAGTTCAAAAATGCGGGCTATGACACGCTCGGCACGGGCAAGCTCTGGCATGGCGGGCTGGGCTGGAAGGAGCAGTGGACGGCCATTCAGAAGGAATCCAAGCAGCAAGGCAAAATCGTGGACCGCAGCATTGACGGCATCGCATTTGGCCCCATCGTCAAGGGCGGCGATGACGCTGTCTCCGACACCGGCATCGCGGACTACGGCATCGCGGAACTCGGCAAGAAGCACGACAAACCGTTCTTCCTCACGCTCGGTTTTCACAAGCCGCACATGCCTTGGAACGTCCCGCAGAAATACTACGACCTGCACCCGCTGACGGACATCCAACTGCCGCCGACGAAAGCAGGCGATCTCGCCGATGTCCCGCCCGCAGGCGTGAAAATGGCAAAGCCAACCGGCGACCACTCAGCCGTGCTGGCCTCCGGTCGCTGGAAGGAAGCCGTGCAGGCGTATCTCGCCAGTATCTCGTATCTCGATGGCCAAATCGGGCGCGTGCTCGACGCTTACGAAAAGTCGCCGCACAAGGAAAACACCATCATCGTTTTCTGGGGCGACCACGGCTGGCACCTCGGTGAAAAGGAGCATTGGCGCAAGTTCTCCCTATGGGAAGAAGCCGCTCGCGCACCCTTCATCTGGGTCGTACCCGGCGTGACCAAGCCCGGCGGCGTCTGCAAAAGTCCCGTGGATTTCATGAGCGTGTATCCCACGCTCTGCGAACTCGCCGCTTTGCCCAAACCCGCCTGGCTCGAAGGCGACAACCTCAAGCCCCTGCTCGCTGATCCCACTTCCGCGTGGACAGGAGTTGGCATCACCACGTTTGGCCAAAACAACCACGCCGTCCGCACCGACCGCTGGCGCTACATCCGCTACGCCAACGGCAGCGAAGAACTCTACGACCACAGCAACGACGAATACGAGTGGACCAATCTCGCCAACAAACCTGAGCACACCGACCTGAAAGCCGAACTCGCCAAACACTTTCCCAAAACCAATCTCCCCGAGCCGACAGGCAGCGAGGAAGGGAAAAAGAGGAAGGGTGCCAAAGCCGGGAAAGCGGGAGCTACGGAGGACTAACGAACCTGAGTCTCCACCATGAAACACATCCTCACTTCCATCTTCGCCGCCCTGCTGTTGGCACCGCTGGCCATCATTCTTGAATTGCGTGTGCAGACCACAGCCTCTTGCACTGCCTTAACTAGCCGTTGATTCCTCCCGAATAGCTTTTACCAATGCAGGAATCCGAAACTCAACGATGAAGCATATTCTCTTAGCTCTGGCGCTCGCTCTTGGTACTGCGCGGGCCGTCACGATTGACGCGGTCTATTTTGGCCAGACGCATGTGCTGAAAGCGACGGACGCTTACTTCGGGCTGGTCGGGGAGCGGGAGGCTTTGATCAAGGTGCATGTCACGGACCCGGCTGCGCCTGCTTCTCCGGCGGTTTCGGCGACGCTGAGTTTGGGCGGGCAGACGCTGGTTTTGCCGCTCACGGGGCCAGCGAATTTGCCGACTTCGATCCCGGATGGGCTGGGTGTGGTGCAGCATTCTTATGCGAATACTTTCACGGCGATCATGCCAGCGGCTTGGGTGAAGGCGGGGCTGCAAGTGACTGTGAATGCGGGGAGCGCGACGACGACGATCACGAATATGAAGGTGGGTGCGCCGACGAAGGTCATCATGACGATGTTCGATGTGCAGTATTTTGCGGACACGACGGACACTTACCCGAGCGGCACTTTCACGGAGCTGGAGGCGAAGTGGCCGGTGTCGGATTTGATTTTGCGGCGGCTGGGGCATGTGGTGTTTCCCGAGTTGGTGATTCCGCCGCGCCAGGATGTGGGGTCGAAGGCGGTGCGGATTAAATCGAAGGCGGAGTATTTTGCGCAAACGAACTTGAGCTTCGATGGCGAGCAGTCCGCTGCGCTGGAGTGGAACGCTGCGCTGAAGCGGGCGGCGGGGCAGTCGGGGCGCTGGAGTCTATTTTACCTGAATGTCTATAATGCGTTTGCTGGCGGGCAGGCGGGCGGGTTTGCGGGAGTGGGCAGCGGGACGAGTGTGGGCATCTTGCATCACGAGTTGGGGCACGCGCTTTCGCTGCCGCATTGGGGCGATAATGCGGCGTATCCATACAAGGGCGACATGCACGGCATCCAGGCGCCGACGAATTACAACGAGACGCACGCGGGGCCAGCTTGGGCGTTTCATTTGCCGACTCGCGCGTTCATCCCGCCGACCACGCAGACGGGGAATGCGGGCGGGAAACCGGTGGGCACTTACAAGGCGGACCCGATGCAGGGCGGCGGCACGGGTTGGCAGGAGCCTGCGTATTTGATGAACCATTTTTCCGACTACTCGGTGAACCAAATGCGGAGCTATTTGCAGGGCCATGTGGTCGTGTGGAACGCGGCGCTGAATAGCTGGGCGCAGTGGAATTCGACGACCGGCGACTACACGACGACGGTGTCGAATAATGGCGTGCAATTTCCGACCACGCGGGACGTGTCGGTGATCAGCATCATGGCGTCGGTGTCTGGCGCAAATCCGGGCATCAACATGGTGTATCCGCCCATCGGGCCTTACACGTCGGGGCTGATCCAGTTGTTCGACCCCACAGTGGCGGCGGACCGCACGGCGGCGCAGACGAAGTTCGCTCCGTCGAGTGGCTGCGACTACTGCGTGCGCGTGGTGCAGGGCGGGGTGACGAAGACTTACATGCTGGCGGCTTCCAATTTATCCACGGCGGATCCGTATGCGGAATCGAGCCTTCTCACCGAGGCGATCAATCTTCCTGCCGCCGATGGTGCGGTGACGAAAATCGAGCTGCTCTCGACGCCGAATGCGGAGGATGTCGGCCTGCCTGCGACGCCGACGGTGCTTTATACGTGGGCTCCGCTGATGCCGGAGCCGGGCGCTTGGGATTTGCCGCCGACCGCGAATAGCTCGTCGGCCATCACGATGACCGCGCCGCTGGGTGAAGTGGCGTTCGGTTTCACCGGCGGCACGGTGGAGTATCAGTTTATAGAAACCACCGGTAATCCGGGCGCGACCGACAGCGCGTGGCAGACGAACCGTTCTTACACGGACACCGGCCTCACGGCAGGCACGCAATACAGCTACACCGTCGCGATTCGCGCGGGTTCGCTCGCGACTTCGGCTTCCGCGCCCGCGTCAGCGACGACGCCGTCGGTCAGCGTGGCGGGCGACATCACGGTGGACGATACGCAGACGTTCGCGCTGCAAAGTGGCAGCGGCTACAAGTCGGTCACGGGAATTGGGACTTTCAACCCCGGCGGCTCGGACAAGCTCGTGGTCGTCGTGGCTGGCGAGAACGCGAACAACGATCACTTTGCGTTCAGGGGGGTGACCTACAACGGCGTGCAGATGACGGAGGTGGTTCAACAAACGGCCGGCACTGCGGATGGCGCGGTGGCGATTTATTACCTCGATAATCCGGGAGCAATCGCGGGCGGCATCAACGTTTCCGGCTACAATCCGAATGGCGGAATGGGCACGGCTTACGCGCTGTCGGGCACGCGTCCGGGGTTCGGCGCGTTCAACAGCAAAAAGGGCGGATTCGTCACGGGAGCGCCGATTACGACCTCGGCGAACAAGTCGCTCGTCATCGCTGCGCTGGAGAATTCCAACGGCGGCACGCCGACGGCGAACGCGCCGCTCACGCAGACCAATAGCGGGAGTTGGGGCAGCAATTGGGGCAGCCATGCGTCCGGTTACGTGCAAGTCGCCACGCCCGCTGCGGCGGCATCGGCGTTCACCACTCCGACCAGCAGCGCGCACAGCATCAATATCGCGAGCGTAGAATTTCTGGCGCAGACCACGCCCGGCAGCACGTGGGTGCAGACAGTCGGCGGCGCGCAGAGCTGGACCACGGGCGCGAACTGGATCACCGGCACCGCGCCGACTCCGCTGGCGGGCGACACCGTGGATTTCAGCACCGCGGACATCGCCGCGAATACGACCGTGACGCTTGGCGCGGACCGCACCGGCGCGCTGTGGAAATTTGGCGACACCGCGGGCGCGGAAACGTGGACGGTCAACGCGGGCAACACCATCACCCTCGCGGGAACGACGCCGACCATCGAGGTCGTGAACAACAGCGCGCAGATTAACGCCGTCGTCGCGGGCACTGCGGGGCTGAGCAAAACCGGCGCGGGCACTTTGCATCTCAACGCGAGCAACACGTATGGCGGCGTCACGCGCATCAACGCTGGCACGCTGCAAGCCACGACGCTCGCCAATGGCGGTAGCAACAGCAGCATCGGCTCAGCATCCACTGCCTCGACTAATTTAATCCTCAACGGCGGCACGCTGGAATACGTCGGCGCGGGCGGCGGCACGAACCGCCTCTTCTCGCTGCAAACCTCCAGCACGCTCGACTCGTCCGGCACGGGCGCGGTGAGCTTCACCAACGCCAGCGCGATTGGATTTAACAGCGGAACAGCCGCCAAGACGCTCACGCTCGATGGCACGAATACCGGCGCGAACAACATCACGCCCATCATCGGCGACAACACGGGCGCGACTTCGCTCACCAAGTCCGGCGCTGGCACTTGGATGCTCTCCGCCGCGAATACCTACACCGGTACGACCACCATCAACGGCGGCACCCTTCGGCTCGCGAACGTCGCCGCCGTGCAGGATTCCAGTCAGGTGAACATCAACAACGGCACCAACGCAGGCACGCTGCAACTCTCGACCAATACAGCGTTCGCGGCATTCCCGACCATCGGTGCTGGTTCCAGCGCGCAGGCCACAATCCTTGCAGATCGAGCGAGCGCCGGAGCCGGTCTCACGCATGTGCTCGGTGCGGCAAACATGGGCGTGAATACTTACAATTTCGCCGCCGGCACGAATGTGACGAGCGGCACGGCGGGCATCACTTTCAGCAGTGTGGGACTGAGCGGCGGCGCAAACGGCACCACTGTTCTCAATCCCACGACGGCAAATCTCACCATCGTCGGCGGCGTGACGATTCCCAGCGGCGGCACGACGAAGACCCTCAACCTCGGCGGCACCAGCGCGGCAGGCTCCATCGGCGGCGCGATTGACGACGGCATCGGCACGCTCTCGCTGACCAAGAGCAACACGAGCACATGGACGCTCTCCGGCCTCAGCGCCACCGCCGCGAGCAACTACGGCGGCAGCACGATCATTGATGACGGCACGCTGCGAATCACCACGACCAGCCCTTCGCTCACTGGCGGCCTCACTTTCGGCTCCGCGTCGGGCAGCACGAACTTCGGCACGTTTGACCTGTCCGCAGCCAGCGCCACATTTGGCGGGGCATTGCTCGTGCGGACGGACTCCGCCACGCCCAACGCCATCACCATCGGAAGCAGCAGGACGCTCCAAATCGGAGGCTCGGTGACTATCGGATACAACTCCGCCGCCAACTCCACTACCGAGCTGAGTGTCAGCGGAGCGGGTACTTTTTCCATCGGCAGCATCGGCACGCCAACCAACGCCAACGTGCAAATCGGCAACGGGCAGACGACCAACATCAGCAACACGGCGACTCTCGATCTGAGCGGCATCGCCACGTTCTTCTCCAATTTGGGCACCGGCACTTTCCGGGTTGGCAACCCGACAAATGGTGGCGGTCAATCCGCTGGCGGCTCCACCGTGATTCTGTCGCCCAACAGCACCCTCATCGCGGAAAAGCTGCTCCTTGCGTCGCCGGACACGGCCAGCGTGACGCAATCGCTCAAGCTCGGCAGCGGCGCAAACGTGCTCAATGTGAACACCGTCCACATCACCGGCACCGGCGACCTTTTTGCAAATACCAACGGGCGCTCGACCGGCAACCTCAGCTTCAACGGCGCGACTGGATCGCTCACGCTTCGCGGACTGGCCGGAGGCACTTCCCGCTCCGACCTGAACGTCGCGTGGACGAACATGAACACGGGCAACGCGCCGACCGGCACCTTTAATACGACCGGCCACACCGCCGACTTGCGCCTCGGCACGCTGACCATCGGACGCCGCACAAACACCGGGACAATCGCTGCGGGCGTCTTCAATTTCAGTCAGGGACAGCTCGATGCAAATGACCTCATCGTCGCGCTGGCCGAGGCTGGCTCCGGCTCCGCCGGCACGGTTTCCCTCAGCGGAGGAACCTCCATTTTCAACACCACCACCAACCCCATCCGGCTCGGTGAAAACACCACGGCTGCCGGAACCGCCACGGGGACGCTCAACATCTCCGGCAGCGCGATTGTGAACGTCGCCGCGTCCGCCGGAAATTCCATCCGCCTCGGCCACGCGACCACCGCAGGCGGCACGGCTACGGGAAATCTGAACATCACCGGCGGCACGCTCACCGTCGCGGGCGACATCATTCGCGGAACCGCCACCGGCACCAGCAATGCCACCGTCAAACTCAGCGGCGGCACGCTCAACATGGGCGGGCACGACATCGGCGACGTCACCTTCACCGTCGAATCCGGCACACTGCAAAACGTCGCCAGCATCAACGGCACCGGTGGTCTCACCAAGACCACGACGGGCACGCTCACCATCTCCGGCACGAACACCTACGCGGGCACCACCGCGATCAGCGCAGGCACGCTCGCGCTCGGCGCGAGCAACGTCCTGCCCGGCACCGTGGCCATCGGCAGCGCCACGCTCAACGCCGCCACTTTCACCGACACGCTTGGCACGCTCGATGTCACCGCCGCCGCCACGGTGAATCTCGGCAGCGGAGCCGCACTCAGCTTTGCCGATAGCAGCGCAGTGGATTGGAGCGGCGGCACGCTCACCATCACCGGCACATTCGTCTCCGGCAGCTCGCTCCGCTTCGGCACCACCGCCAGCGGCCTCACACCCGCGCAACTCGCGGTCATCAGCGCGCCTGGCGCTCCGTTTCTAACGCTCAACTCCAGCGGCTATCTCGTCGCCAGCAGCGGGGCCAACTTCACCAACTGGCAAGCCGCGAACGGCACCACGGGCGGCTTCAACGCCGACCACGACAACGACGGCGTGCTCAACGGCATCGAGTATTTCCTAGGCGGCAACACCAACACCACCGGCCCCACGCCGCTCCCCACCATCATCAACACCAGCGGCACGCTCCGCATCACTTGGACAAAATCCGCCAACTACCTCGGCACCTACGGCACGAACTTCTCCGTCGAAACCACCGACACCCTCGGCGGCACATGGACCACCGAAACCCTCGGCGGAACCGTGGTCATCGTCGGCAACACCATCACCTACACCTTCCCCGCCAGTGTTCGCCGATTCGCCCGGCTGAAAGTCACCGGGCCGTGAGTATCCAAAACATAAAACATCAATGAAACACATTCTCATCTCCTGCTGCCTCGCCACGTCCTGGCTCTATGCAAGCGAACCAGTCCACGATGTCGTCGTCTATGGCGACTCTTCCGGCGCGGTCGTCGCCGCCATTTCCGCCAAGCGCGAGGGGCGCTCGGTGATTTGGATCAATCCCACGGGCTTCCCCGGCGGCATGAGCGCGAGCGGACTCGGCGCGACGGATTTCCTCGGCAAACAGGGCACGTTTGGCGGGATCGCAGCCGAGTTCTACCGTGGAGTTGCGGCGGCATACGGGACGGACTTTGTCCGCAGTTTCGAGCCGCATGTCGGAAAGAAAGTGTTCGAGCAGATGATCGCGGCATCCGGTGTGACCGTGGTTTACAACGAACAGCTCGACCGCACTTCCGGCAAAGGCGTGACGATGGAGGGCAAGCGAATCAAGTCCTTCACCACGCT